>CAYFQK010000053.1:0-16291 GCA_964345255.1 uncultured Bacteroidales bacterium
TAAGGTTGTGATGGCCGGTTTGGGGGTCGGTCATATTCACGCCATTGAGCAGCACAAGGGTTTGGTCGAAGGTGCCGCCCCGCATGGCAATATCGGCCTGCACGCCATGATTGCCCCGCTGGCGGATATCCAGGTTCAGGACGTATTCAAGCAGGCCGGTGACGTCCTGAACCGGCGCCGACTCGATCTCTTCCTTATCCAGCACCGTTACAACCCGCGCCAGGCGTGAATACAGCACGGGCGTTCGTTCCCCCGTTATCACCACCTCATCCATCTCGTAAGTTTTTGTTATATCGGTAGTGTCTGCCTGTGCCTGGGTGGTTTTCACCTCAAAAACAAAGGAAAACGCCAGTACCATAGTAGCGATGACCACCTGTTGTCCGATGGATTTAAAAACGCCGTATCTGGCACGGCTCCACTGCCTGAATACGAATTGCTTCCGGTTTTGTGTGTAATTTGAATTGTACATATTTGTAATTTTTAGGTTAAAATTGGCGGCAAAGATAAGTAAGTGAAAAAAGAAACGATTTATTTCCTGAATTTACCGGGCAGCAATTTGAAGTTATTAATAAATCCGGCTTATGGCCGATAGTAATATGAACAGAGTAACCAGGAAATGCGGATAAATTAATGAAATGTAAAATACCACATGCCAGATAGGCAAAGTAGAATTTTGAAAAATAATTCAGGATGGTCATTTTTTTGTAAAATTAATTGTATCTTTGCCGCAAATTCAGGATTAAGAATTGACGCATAAATTTTCTAATCAATTTAGTTTATTTCTGCTTTCCTTCGTAAATCCTGATTTTATAATACTAATTTAAATATTTTTACGAATGAACATTTATGTAGGAAACCTCGATTACAGCATCGAAGACGCTGATCTGGAGGGTTTTTTTGAAGAGTACGGAAAAGTAAATTCCGCAAAAGTTATCACCGACAAATTCAGTGGCAAAAGCAAAGGTTTTGGATTTGTTGAGATGGAAAACAACGATGAAGCTGCCAAAGCTATGGAAGAGCTCAATGGAGCAAGTGTAGAAAACAGAGAAATGGTTGTTAATGAAGCCAGGCCTAAAAAAGATCGTAACTTCCGCTAAAAAAGGCCATTTCGGTATTAAATCTGACGAATATCACAAAGTGTCATAAAACTCTGCTTTAGAACAATAAATTCAGTTACATAGTCACTCAGTTTGATCAAAATATATCGAAAATATAATATACCCGTTTCAATCATTTATGATAGGAACGGGTATATTTTTTATTAAACACAATTAAAAATTTAAACAAAAGTTTATGGGAAAATCACAAGAATCGTATAATAAGAAAGAAGTAAGAAAAAAGAAAGATAAAAAAAGAAAAGACAAAGAAAGGAAGCGGCTGGAAAAGAAGGAGAATGAAAATAAAAGCAGCTTCGACGATATGATTGCTTATGTTGATGAAAATGGCAATCTCTCAGATACCCCTCCCGATCCGGATGAAAAAGAAGAAATCAATGCCGAAGATATTGAGGTAAGTGTCTCAAAAAAAGAAGAATCGGAAGATGATACGATAAGAAAAGGCGTTGTTTCTTTTTTCAATGACGACAAAGGTTTCGGCTTTATTCGCGATATGGAAAATAATCAAAGCGTTTTTGTCCACGCCAACAACCTCTACGAAGAAATTAAGGAAAACAACATCGTTACTTTTGAAGTTGAGTATGGACCACGAGGACCTGCTGCTTTAAATGTGAAGATTCACAGGGAAGAATAATAAGCAGATAACTTTATAGAACAAGACATATCAAAAACAAATTATTTATCTGATAATGTGTTTTTACGACGTTGCTATGTTTTATGCGCATATTATTTACGTACTTTTGCAGCTCAATTATATTAACCATACAACATGCTAACATTTAACGAGTTGGGATTTTCACCCAATTTAATTCAGGGGATTGAGGCGCTTGGCTTTAAAAACCCAACCCCCATTCAGGAACAAGTGATTCCCCTGGTTTTCGACAAAAAAAACGACATTGTAGGTCTTGCCCAGACCGGCACGGGTAAAACTGCCGCTTTTGGGCTACCCCTTATCGATAAAATAGATATTGAGGACAAATCCGTTCAGGTTTTGATATTATCGCCTACCAGAGAGCTTTGCGTTCAACTCTCAAAAGATTTACAAAGTTTCTCAAAATTCAAGAAAGGCCTTCAGGTCGTCCCTGTATATGGCGGGGCCAACATAGAAACCCAGATTAAGGCTCTAAAAAAAGGGGCCCATATTATTGCAGCCACCCCAGGTCGTATGATTGATTTAATCAAACGAAAAGTGGCAAAAATATCTGATATTCAAACTGTTGTGCTGGACGAAGCGGATGAGATGCTAAACATGGGATTTCGTGAAGAATTGGATGAGATTCTGGAAAAAACACCGCGCCATAAGCGCACGCTCCTTTTCTCAGCTACCATGTCAAGAGACGTGGCCCGCATCTCTAAGAACTATCTTGACAATCCGATAGAGATCACTATCGGAAAACAAAATACCGGAGCCGAAAACATACGGCACCTCTTTTACCAGGTTCATGCTAAAGACCGGTATATCGCTCTTAAGCGGATTGCAGATATCAATCCCGCGATTTATGGTATTGTATTTTGCCGCACCAGGATGGAAACAAAAGAAGTGGCAGACAAACTAGCCAAAGACGGATACAATGCAGATGCCCTTCATGGAGATTTATCCCAGGCACAGCGCGATTATGTCATGAACCGCTTCAGGGAGCGAACCCTTCAAATGCTTGTAGCAACGGATGTTGCGGCCCGCGGGCTCGATGTGAACGACATCACTCATGTAATCAATTACAACCTGCCGGAAGAGCTGGATATATATACACACCGAACCGGAAGGACAGGGCGGGCCGAAAAATCAGGGACTGCTATTTCTATACTGAATTTCAGGGAAGTAAAGAAAGTACCGCAACTCGAAAAAATTGTAGGTAAAAAATTCGAACAACTACCCGTTCCCGGAGGAGAGGAGATTTGCAAAAAGCAATTGTTTAATTTCATAGACCGGATGGAAAACGTGGAAGTGGATGAAGAGCAAATAGCTCCCTTCATGGATACTGTGAATAAAAAGCTGGAATGGCTAAGCAAAGAACAAATCATAAAACATTTCGTATCGCTCGAATTCAACCGCTTTCTGGAATACTACAAAAACGCGCCCGATCTCAACAAGAACGTTGAGACCCAAAAGACGAAGGATGTTGACCGCCATGACAGAGGGCGAAGGGATCGCGGCAGTAAAAGCAGCAAAAACGGATCATACACCCGGTTTTTTATGAATATGGGTAAAAAAGATGGTATCGCTCCCAATAAAGTTATCGGTATGATCAATGACAATACTCAGGACCGCGACATTAATATCGGCTCGATTGATGTGATGGAAAACTTCTCTTTTTTCGAAGTAAGCAAGCAGCATGAGGCTAAAGTTATAAACTCATTTCAAAAAAGCCACTTCAAAGGCCGGCCTGTTAACATTGAAATAGCTAACGAAAAAACCGGTAGCAAAGGCAGGAAAAAGAAAAAAGGAAGCAAGAGATAGATAGGATGTTTAACAGTGTAGCATCTTAAACGCATTTTCCTGGCAGGCAAGTGCGTTTTTTTATTGGAAAGCCGGTGAGTAAATGCTTTTATATTGCCGGCTAGTGTATATCAGTATGATTTATTAAAGGCAACGCCTCAAAATGCAGGCTAATTTTTCTCTGACTCAAAAGATTTTTCAGGATGCACCATAGGCACAAACCTCACCCCGGTCACCGATTCTTTTTTTATCTTGCCATTTTCAGTCTTCCGTACCACTTTTAATACCTGGTAGCCCCTCCCTACCGGCAATACCATCTTACCCCCCGGTTTAAGCTGTTTAACAAGCTCTTGCGGTATTTTGTCGGGGGCTGCCGTGACCATAATGCGATCAAAAGGCGCATGTCCGGGCCAGCCTTGATAGCCATCGCCCCACTTCACATGCACATTGTTATACCGCATGTTCTTTAATTTGCTCGCGGCCTTGTCAGCCAGCTCTTTTATCACTTCTATGGTGTAAACCTCTGTGGTGAGTTTTGAGAGAATTGCGGCGTGGTATCCAGAGCCTGTTCCAATCTCCAGAACTTTTTCCTGCCCTTGCAAATCAAGCAAACTGGTCATTAAACCGACGATGTAAGGTTGAGATATTGTTTGACCGTTTCCTATAGGCAGCGGGCTATCGGAATAAGCTGCTTTCCGGTATTTCTCAGGTACAAACCGATGGCGTGGTGTATTTCTCATAACTTCAAGCACTTGCTTGTCCTGCACACCACGGTCATGAATCTGCTCTTTCACCATTTCCGCAGCCTTAGTCTTCCACCATGTTTCATTTTGTGGTTTGCTCTCGAGGCTGTTTGTTTCACTGCCCTGACCTCCCCGCTCCTTCTCATCATTGTCTGCTGAGATGAAACCGGAGGATGATAAAAAGAGCAGTATGATAAAAAGGTACGATTTAAGCCTGTGTAAAGAATATCCTGAATTCATGACTTTTTATTTAATAAGATACACAAACTTAACAAAAGTCAGGGAGAAGATAAAAGAAAATCAACTCTTTTGGAGCTCATGAATAATTCTTTTTGCCACTCTCTCTGATGCGCCCGGTCCGCCAACTGCTTCTTTCAAGCGTGCATAATCTTTAAACAGCTTCTCACGCCGCGCGCCATCATGCAGCATCCGATCCAATTCCTCATTCATACGTTCAATGCTCATATTTTTTTGTATCAGTTCCGGGATAACCGGTTCATCAAGGATAAGATTGGCCAGACCGATGTAATCGACATTAACCACACGGCGTGCTATTTCAACAGACACCCTGTTGCCTTTGTAGCAAATCACCTGCGGCAGATTTAATAGCGCCGCCTCCAGCGTAGCTGTCCCTGATGTTATCAGCGCAGCTTCAGCGTATTTCATCAATTGCTGGCCCTGGTCGAAAAGCACTTTGAGGTTCTCTTCCTTCATATGCTGCTGATAAATGGATAAATCCTGTGACGGGGCACCGCCGATGACAAACTGGTAGTCTTCATACAAGCTACTCACTTTCAGCATCTCAGGCAATATCGTATTGATTTCCTGTTTTCTGCTGCCAGGAAAAAGAGCCACTATAGGCATATGCAATAACCCATTGCTGGAGAGAAAATCTTCTTTGCCCTCCTCAGTTAAGGTGAGGTCTAAATAATCCAGCAACGGATTACCCACATATTCAGTATCTACTCCGTAATTCCCAAAAAAATCTTCCTCAAAGGGCAGGATAGCAAACAATTTATCTACGGTTTTGCTAAGCTTCTCAGCTCTGGATTGTTTCCAGGCCCATGCTTTTGGCGCTATATAATAAAACACCTTAAAGCCCTTTTTTGCAGCGAAATCAGCTATTCTCAAATTAAACCCGGGATAGTCGACCAAAATCAGTGCATCCGGTTGAAAGTCCAGGATCTGTTTTTTACACAGCTTCATGTTATTCAAAATCTTTCTAAGATTAGCCACCACCTCATAAAACCCCATAAAGGCCGCCGACTTGTAATGCTGTTCCAGCTTCATGCCTTCCCGCTGCATTAAGTCACCTCCCCAGCCCTTGATGAGGGCGTCCTTGTCATGGGCTCTAATTTCTTTGATAAGATGAGAAGCATGCAAATCGCCTGAAGCTTCGCCTGCTATGATGTAGTATTTCATACAGCGTAAAAGTAAGTATTACATTAAATAATTGCAATCAATGACTACCAATCCCTCAGTGAAGGAATAAAAAAAACGCCATCACATAAAGAAAAGTAACCCCTAAAATAGCTCTGCCGGTCTTGTCATAATGAAATTTCACCATATAAGTACGAAATGGAAGGAGGTTTATCATTATACTCAAAAGAAATAAATGTTCTCTCTCAAAATTTATGGGTGCAGCGAGCACACTTTCAAAGAACCTGAAAATCGCCGCTATAATAAGAAGAGCTATTGCAGGAAGTATCACACCTAAAACACCACCGAACCAATAGGAATCTTTCTTAAAAAAATTACTCATCCTGATTTAATGCTTTAAGTTTATCGAGGGATTCATAGCTGGTCCAATCAAATTTCATAGGTACCACCGCCACATAATTATTTTTCAGCGCCCACTCATCTGTGTCTTCGTAGCCATCAATACTCACATACTCTCCCGTAAGCCAGAAATACTCCTTTCGTCGCGGATCAACACGGTGATCGAATCGCTCATCCCAGTACCCCAGCCCCTGCCGGGATATTCTCATGCCTTTAATATCTTCGGCCGTTACGGCGGGGATATTTACATTCAGGCAGGTTCCTTCTTCCAGCGGATTCTCCAGCACATGCAAAGCTAACTGCTTCACATACTTTTTTGAAGGCTCAAAATTTGCTGCCGGCGAATAATCGTCGAGAGAAAAGCCTATAGCTGATATTCTGGACATACATCCTTCCATAACAGCAGCCATTGTTCCCGAATAAAGGACATTAACCGTAGCATTGGATCCATGATTGATCCCCGAGACTAATAAATCCGGTTTCTCCTGAAGAGCCACTTTTTCGCCAAGCTTCACGCAATCCACAGGCGTTCCGTTAGAGGCGTATTCAACATAATCTTTTTCTTCTTTTTGTTTGAAGAGTCGCAATGGACTATCAATGGTAATAGAATGACTTTTTCCTGATTGAGGTTTGTTTGGAGCTACAACAACAACTTTTCCAAGCTCACGCATCACCTCTATTAAGGTTCTTAAACCGGGGGCAAATATCCCGTCATCATTGGTAACTAATATGGTTGGCTTACTCATACACTTATTTTACAATCTGCTCTTCAATTCTTAATAATTGAAATATTCGATTTGCAAAGGTAAGAATTCTGGCCCGGATTGGAGACGAAATGAAACACCGGCCATTACAACACCAAGCTATAGTGTTAGATTTTAGCGGATTTGATAGTGATGATTATTTTTGATTATTTTTAAGCAAAATTTATAATTATGGAGAGTATCCCACATTTTTTCGAACGCTATGCAGAAGAGCATAAAGGGAACCCTATTCTTTGGGAAAAGCAAAACGGCAGTTATAAGCGCCTTAATTATGAAGATTTCAGGGAGATGGTGCATCATTTTGCTGCAGGACTGGCGGCAGAGGGCATTAACAAGGGAAACCGCGTGGCACTTTTGTCTGAAGGGCGAAATGACTGGCTGATGAGCGAACTCAGCGTCTTGTACAATGGAGCCGTGTGCGTGCCGCTATCCACAAAACTGAATGAAGATTCCGAGCTTATATTTAGACTCGAACACTCTGAATCGACCGCAATTATCGTATCAGGTCAGCAATACGACAAGGTAAGCCGAATCAGGGATCAGCTATCAAGTCTTAAGAAAATTATTCTGCTGGATGCTAATCAGGAGCCAGCGGATGGAGAGGTAACCAAAGATTATCTCCTTCAGAGAGGAAAGAACTATCTGAAAGAAAACAAAGAAGCATTTAAAGCACAGTGGGAGGAAATCAGTCCTGACGACTTTGCTAACATAAGCTATACATCGGGAACTACTTCCGACCCAAAAGGAATTGTCTTAACCCATAATAATTATACGGCTAATGCGGAACAGGCCTGCGGTTTAATGGAAATCCCCAAAGACCATATCATGTTTATTGTTCTGCCGTGGGATCACTCATTTGCTCATACTGCCGGATTGTATAGTTTGATCAAAAAAGGAGCCAGTATTGCTTCTGTTGAAGTCGGCAAGACCCCTATGGAAACCTTACGCAATATTCCCGGCAATATGAGGGAGGTCCGCCCCCACATTATGCTGAGTGTTCCGGCCATTGCCAAACGATTCAGAAAAAATATAGAAAACGGCATTCGCGAGAAAGGCGCTACAGCTGAAAAAATGTTTAACCATGCCTTATCGCTTGCTTATGATTTAAACCAGGAGGGTTATAACAGAAAAAAGGGGCTCCAATTAAGGAAGCGAATCCTTTTAAAAATATACGACAAGCTTATCCTTGGGAAGATAAGAGAGAACTTCGGTGGCAGGATGCAGTTCTTTGTTGGTGGCGGGGCCTTGCTGGACATAGAACTGCAGCGTTTTTTCTATGCGCTGGGTATGCCGATGTTTCAGGGTTACGGCCTTTCGGAATCCTCGCCGGTAATTTCCGCTAACGCCACACACGCGCATAAGCTGGGTTCCTCAGGGAAGATTGTAAAAAATATGGAGCTCAGAATTTGCGACGACAAGGGAAACCCGCTGCCCGTGGGAGAAAAAGGAGAAATCGTAATTAAAGGACCCAATGTTATGCATTCGTACTGGCGTAACGAAAAAGCTACCCGTGAAACCATAAAAGATGGATGGCTCTATACGGGAGACCTGGGGTACGTAGATCAAGATGATTACCTATACGTCCTGGGTCGGTTTAAAAGCCTTTTAATCAGCAATGACGGCGAAAAATACAGCCCTGAAGGAATTGAAGAAACGCTAGTAGAGCACTCCCCTTACATTGAGCAAATCATGCTTCACAACGATCAGGATCCTTACACGATTGCCCTGGTTTATCCCAATAAAGAAGCGCTACTGGACTATGCCAGGGAGAATCAGCTTGATATTTCTTCACAGGAGGGGCTGAAAGCCATGATTAACCGGTTAAAAACAGAATTTGACCAATACAAGAAAGAAGGGTCAAATGGCGGAATTTTCCCGGAGCGGTGGCTGCCCACAACTTTTGGCATACTCGATGAGGGTTTTACAGAACAAAACCACCTGCTTAACAGCACCATGAAAATGGTTCGTGGAAAAATCAACAAGCGATACCAGGACAAGATGAACTATCTTTACACTTCTGAAGGGAAGAATCCGGTTAACAAGGCTAATCTGGATGCTTTGAAAAGCCTTGTCAATTAAAGAACAGGGTTACCACTCAATTAGTTTCTGATAAAGGGCGTGCAGGGGCAACCCTACCACATTGAAATACGAACCTTCAATGTGCTCAATGGCGGCAAAACCAATCCATTCCTGAATGCCGTAAGCCCCAGCTTTATCATAAGGTTTAAATGTTTCAATATAAAACTTGATTTCTGCCTCTGAGAGCAGTTTGAAACGCACCTTTGTTATCGCGCTGAAAACAAGTTGTTTTTCACTCGTCTTTAACAAAACTGCAGTAATTACTTCATGTGTTTTAGCTGAGAGCGTATACAGCATTTGCTTTGCATGTTCATAATCTCCAGGCTTTCCGAGAATTTTTTCACCGGTTGCTACTACTGTATCAGCCGTGATTATCATGGTTTTACTATTCAGCTCATTTACCCCGAAAGCATCTCCCTTTTTACGGGCGAGGTGTTCAGCCACTTGTTGCGGGTTCAGGTTTTCAGGAAAGCTTTCGTCAACCGGACGGACCTTTGATGAGAAATTCAGGCCAAATTGTCTCAAAAGTTCCTTACGACGGGGAGACTTTGAAGCAAGGACAAAATGAAATCCCTGCAATTGCGGGTTAATTTTATCTATCATACCAGTTCAAGTGAATAATATACCATTAGCATTGATCCAACGCCGGTAATCATTATGAGTTTAACCAGTTTAGATATCAAATCAAAATGCCTTTTCGCAGAGGCCCTGCTTAAAAGAATAAACAGCAGAATTAAAGGCATCTGTATCAGCAGAACAAAATAACCAAGCATTAGGTACCATCCCAAGCCTGCCATGAGAATTTGGGCTATGATCGTCATAGCAAAAACCACTACGGCTATACTCAGACTGACTCTACAACTGGCTTTAATTCCATAAACTATGGGTAAAGTGCGGCAGCCATAAGCTTTGTCGCCTTTCACATCCTCCATATCTTTCACAATTTCGCGAAGCAAATTAGTTATGAAGGCAAAAGAGATGTATCCCATAACAAGAATATTTCCAAGAAGCGGGGGCTTATAATAGGGTCCGAAAAGCAATTCGCCATTAAGCATTTCGGCAGCCCACAGCATAAACAATGAAAACGCCGCCAAAAAAGCGATTATTATGTTCCCTGCCAGGGGAACCTTTTTGTAACGCGAAGAGTAAAACCACAGCAGAATAGCTGAAAAGATATGGACAAAAACAAAATTGATGAAATCGATCAAGATTCCTGAGATCAGGCCCAACAGAATTCCCGTGGAATTTAAAATCCAGTAAAAGTGCCAGGCTTTCTTAAGGGAAATTTTCCTGCCAACAAACTTATCGATGGGTTTATTCACACTATCTATCTCAACATCAAAAATATCGTTGATGACATATCCAGCCCCTGCCAGCAGTACAGTCGAAATACATATCAGCAAAAAAACCGGAATGGATAATGTGGTTTCGATGTCTTTAATCTGCAATACCGGATTGATGATGAAGAATTTCATCAGTACCTGCGTAAAGAACAAAATGAGCAGGTTTTTCCATCTTATAAGTTTAAAGTAAACCATACGAAGAAATTACCAGTGGAAGGCATCATGATTCATCCACTGCTTTTGCACTTTCATAACCTGCTCAATAACATCCCTAACGCAACCACGGCCTCCTTCTGCGTGGGATATATAATCGCAAATATTCTTTATTTCTTCAGCAGCATCTGCGGGGCAGGAGGCCACCCCTGCTTCCTGCATGGGTTTCATGTCAGGAATATCATCTCCCATATAAAGCACCTGGCCCGGTTGCAACCCATACTTTTGAATGAGCTGCTGATAAGTTTCCAGCTTATTTTCCACACCCAGGTGAATATCTTCCAGGCCGAGATTTTCAAGGCGCCTGAGGGTTGATGTAGAATTTCCCCCTGAAATAACCACCAATCTGTAACCTCTTTTCATGGCAAGTTGCATGGCATAACCGTCTTTAACATTCGCCGTGCGCAAAGCTTCTCCCTCGGTGGTTAAAATAACTGTCCCATCCGTTAATACGCCATCATAATCCAAAACAAATGTTGTTATATCGTGCAATGATGCTCTGAAATTCTTTCCCATAAAAATTAATGCTTAAAGTATTTTAAAATTTCTTCACTCAGTATTCTGTATATTTTTTGGATTTCCGGATCGGTGCTCAAAACCTCTACATGTTTTTGCAATGTCCCATGATCGCCCCTAACAGCAGGGCCGGTCTGAACATGCTTCGGATCATCTTCAATAAGCTTTTCCATTGTTTCGCGTATAAGAGGAAACAAAATGTCACGGCTAATATTTTCCCTTTGAAGGATATCAGCGGCAATGACATTCATAAAATTTACGTAGTTGGAAGCATATACTGCTGAAAGGTGAATTACAAGCCGCTCGTGGCTGTTGGTCACCCTGACATCATGTGAAAAACTCCGCGCAAGACGCATCAGTTTTTCAGTATTGCTTTTGTTTGATGCCTCAATACAAACCGGAATTTCTGCATAATCAATCACTCTTGATTTAGTGAAAGTCTGCAGAGGATAAAAAACTCCAAAATTGGAGAAAAACGGTTGCAGCACCTCCATGGAGGTGGAGCCTGAAACGTGCGCCACAAGTGAATCTTTATCTTTTACCCGGCGGGCTACGTCACTGATAGCAATATCAGGAACGGCGAGCAGAATGATGTCGCTATTATCATTTATCTCTGAAACATCACTAAGCACCCTGGCTTCTATTTTACTTGCCAGGGCATTTGCATTTTGAGCATTCCGGCTATAAATACCCTCTATATTGATACCTGATCGATAGAAAGCTGTGGCCAGGTGCGTCGCTACATTTCCACTGCCTATTATTGTGATAGCTTCAATTTCAACATTATCCATTTCCAGCGAATATACAAATATTTATGAAGGAGATTAACGAATAGCTGCCCTGAAATCTCCTCCAGCTTTTCAAACGATAAGTGTAAAATTATCATATACTTTCTGATCCGCTCAATTTAGCGCAAATTTCAACAAGAAAAGGGATTTACCTTTTGATAATTTCTTTAAATTAACTAGCTTCGTTGAAAAGTAGGAGCATGAAAATAGGTATCATCGGAGGTTCGGGACTGGAGAAGTTAAACATCTTTCAGGATTCAGAAGAGATCAGTTTCAGTACGCCATACGGAAACGCCAGTTCAACTTTTTATAAAGGCATCACAACCAGCCATGAAGTCTTTATTTTATCACGTCATGGCCGAGATCATACGATTCCCCCATCCCAGGTAAATAACCGGGCCAATATATACGCCTTAAAAGAACTCGGAGTGGAAGCCATACTGGCCTCCACAGCCTGCGGAAGCCTGAGGGAAAAAATTGGGATCGGCCATTTGGTTTTCCCTGATCAGATTATCGATTTTACAAGGCACCGGGCTGTCACCTTTCATGATAAATTTGAGAAAGGCACCCTGGGGCATACCTCCATGGCGGAACCATTCGACGAGGATTTGCGGGAGGTGCTTATTGACCACGCTCAAAAACAAGAGCTGGAATATCACCCTAAAGGCACACTCATAACCATTGAAGGCCCACGTTTTTCAACCAGGGCCGAGTCAAGAATGTTTCAAAGCTGGGGTGCTGATATAATCAATATGAGCATCGCTCCGGAAGTCATTTTGGCTAACGAATTAAACATCCCTTATGCAGCTATTGCAATCAGCACAGATTACGACACCTGGAAGTCGGATGAAGAAGGCGTAACATGGGAAGAAGTCCTGAAGGCTTTTAAAAGCAGAGTGGAAGTTGTGAAAAAGCTTCTTTCAGATACAATTACAAACATGAAATAAAACCTGAATATCAACAGGAAAACAAACATGAAGTCAATCTTTTCAAATAGTGAAAAGATATTTACTTATCCCCTACTAATAGCCTTAGTAACCGGGACGATAATTATATGGCTCATGCCCCCGCTTTTTGAAGAGCATGACACGCGTATCGTTCAGCATCAAAATATTTACTACAACAATCACATACATTTCAGTGATCTGAATAATGACGGGTATTCGGAAAAAATCAGTCTCTCCACAGTAAACCCCGACTATTCATATGTTAATTTTTACGACTCTAAATCATCGCTCTCAAGGGTATGGAATCTGAGGGGACAAATTAACAATCACAGTTTTAAAGTAGGGGATTATGACATGGACCAGAAAAAAGAAATTTTCCTGCTTACCATGTATAAAGATTCACTTTTTCTGAACAAATACTTTTATGGAACCCCAAAAAGAAATTCCAGGAAATCCCGCTTCATAACGAAAATAGCAAAGCATTTTGATAAACCCGACTGGGATGCTTCAAACCCCGTAATGAAAGACCTTAATGAGGACGGATATAAAGAATTGATTTTTAGTATATATGGAAAATATTCTCTGCAGCCCAGGCAATTAGTTATTTACGATATAAAAAATGATCGTCTCAGAAAATCCCGGTCGATTGGAACAATCCTGAAGGAGCTTAAAATCATAACCTCCCCGGATGATAAATCATTCTTCATCACAGCCAACACATCTGTAACAAATTATATCAGCGATAGCCTTGACATAAAATATCGGGATGATAAAGCCTGGCTGCTGGTATATAACAGAGAGATTGAACAGCAGTTCGAGCCTTATTCATTTAGTGATCAGGGAACAATAATTAAAACCTATCCGCTGCTTAAAGGAGATAAAATCCATTTTATAGCACTGGTAACCAATCATTTTAACTATAAAAATTCCAAATTACTGCTTTTAGATCAACACGGAAAAATAATAAATGAAAAAGAAAGTAATACAAACGAATATTTATCAATTTTTCGGGATGAAAATCTACCGATGAATCAGTTCTATCTGATGGTAGGCCCTGATAAGGTCATAAAAATGAATTCCGAGTTTCGATCGTTAGATTACTACACGGCGCCTGACCTGGAAGGCAGCACATTCTATTCTAAAGAAATCGACAAACAGAAGGGACACGAAATAATACACTGGATTCCGGAAAGAAAAGAAGTTATCATCTACAATTCAGACTTTAGCCGGGAGCTTTCGATTAAATTGCCCGAATTAAAGAGTAAAAAACTTGATATCAGCATCAAAAAATCACCTTCGAAAAATCAGGTTTGCTTTAAAGATTTTAACCACTTTTATTTAGTGAGCTATCAGAAAAGTAAATTATATCCCTTAAAATATCTGATTTATGTCATCATTTATATTATTCCGTTTTTGATATTGTACGCAATTCAAAAAAACGTGGCGCTCAGAAGATTAAAGACTGAAAGAGTTATATCGCAGCTTAAATTGACGTCGATCAAAAATCAAATTGATCCACATTTTACGCTTAATGCATTGAATGCCATAGGTAGTTCTATATTAAATGACCATAAAAAAGAATCTTATGAATACCTCCAGCGTTTCAGCCGTCTCATACGTCACTCCCTGACAGAGGCAGACACTGTATCGCGTACGCTTAATGATGAAGTCAACTTTATTAAAGACTATCTGGAAGTTTTACAGATAAGATATGTGGATAAATTTGATTATCAGATAGAAATTGAAAATGATGTAGACTTCTCTCATCAAATCCCAAAAATGATTATTCAGTCGTTCGTAGAAAACGCTTTTAACCATGGTATAAAACCCAAAAAAGAAAGAGGTCAGCTAAAAATCAGGCTTTTTAACTATTCAGCCGGACTTAAAGCGGAAGTTATTGACAACGGTGTGGGCAGAGACCATGCAGAAAAGTATAAGCACACAGAAAATACCGGTAAAGGCATTTCTAATATCAATGAGTACATTAGTATTTTTAACCGCTATAATAGAACAAAAATACAATACAGAATAATTGACATGTATGAACACCGGATACCCACAGGAACAACAGTGATTATATATATTCCTTTTAATTATGATTATAGAATTAATTAGACGTCATATTATCCATTTCTCTCAGGGCATCGTCTTTGCCCTGGTAGCGGTTTTGCCTGCTGGAGTGGCTGTCCTTGCCGACATACCTTATATTAAGACAGCAGATCCACTTACAGCTATTATATTATATTTCTTTTATCTGCTTATTGTTTTTTTATTAGTAAAAAAACTCATTCACCTGGAAAAAGATAAACGATTCAGGAGGCGAAATGAGTACCTGCAGCTTCAGTTTCAGTTTACTCAAAAACAATTAGATACACATTTCACTTTTAATATCCTTAATTCCATTTCTGCATCTATATTGAGAAACGACAAGAAGGAGGCCCACAAACAACTGACGGTCTTTTCAAAAGTGCTGCGGTATGTCTTTGATGATAAAAAGTCGCTACTTCATCGCCTGGATAAGGAACTTGAATTGACTGAAAACTATCTTATCTTAGAAAAATACCGGTTCAAAAATAAATTTGATTACAACATAAATATCCACGGACAGGTGAACAGACTCACCAAAGTTCCAAAGCAAATCATTCAAATCTTTGTCGACAATGCCATAAAGCATGGGTTTATGCCCCTGGATGAAGGAGGGTATCTCCAGGTGAGTATAGGCGGCGAAGATGATTACATCTATATCATTGTCGAAGACAATGGCGTTGGGCGCGAGGAAGCCTCAAAACAAAACAAACTGGAAAGAAAAGGGATTTCTGTTAAAATCATGCAACAGATTATTGACTATCTGAATAAGATTGACAGGAAGCAACAACTGGAGCTTCAAATATTTGACCTCTACAAAAACGGAGACTCCTCAGGCACGCGGGTTGAGATAAGCATACCCTCCGGATATAACCCCAGGATAGCATGATCAGAGATGTTTCTGCATCTCGACGTGAGGAATACCGTCCTCAAGATATTCAGAGCCTTTTACCTTATAATTAAACTTATTATAAAACGGTTTGAGGTATTTTTGCGCCGAGATAATAATCGTATTAACATAGCTAAATTCCCCGGAAATAACTTCATGTGCTTTATTCATCAGCTCATAGGCTATTTCTCTTCCCCGCATATCTTTTTTCACCAATACGCGACCCACATGTATTTTCTTATTTATTTGATGATATATCCGGCAATAAGCCACGGGCAAATCATCAAAATACCCGGTTAAATGGATGGCTTCGAAATCTATGTAATCCAGTTCCTGATAGGCACACTCCTGCTCCACCACAAACACAGCCTCCCTGAGAGCGCTTATGCGATAGAACTCTTCCAGGGAAAAGTCTTCAAATCTTTTAGTTACCCATTTTATTTGAGACATGTCAATAGCTGTTAATGAATCAGAAATATACAAAAAACTAAAAAATGCGACTTTTTATCAAACAGAAAAAGTCGCATTTTTTACTAAATAGAGTCCGTCTATAAATTAAAAATTTTTGCAAATAAAGCACCAAATGATAAATT
>CAYFQK010000054.1:0-16056 GCA_964345255.1 uncultured Bacteroidales bacterium
ATCCCAACCTCATCCATTTATATGCCGACAACCATCCGGAGACAGTTAATCTGCGAGAAATCTTCTTCATGAATCAATTAAAGTCCCAGCACCAGGTATCTCATACCAATGAAACGGATTTTCTGATAGATAATACCTACTCCTTTGAAATCGGAGGAAAAAACAAAACCCAAAAGCAAATCAAGGATTTAGAAAACGCTTTTGTAGTAGCTGACAATATTAAAACCGGTTTTAGAAATAAAATTCCTTTGTGGTTGTTTGGGTTTCTGTATTGAAGGATGAAAAGTCGGATCAAAAACGCATTGGCTTTCGGTTAACAACACTCAAAGGTGCAGCGCATCATACTATTTGTAGCTAAAACGGGGTCCCCAATTTTTTGAGGGGCCGTCCAAAACCGTCCGTAAAGGATATTCATCTTTCGTCAATGTCAGCCGGCGGCCGATCCTACCGAACGCCGGTAAAACAGCCAGAGGCCACAAAATATCAGACTCAAAGGGTCTTCGTTTTGACTAACCACTCTAAGGTTGGCTGAATTGGGTTTGATAATATGTAATTTTATCTATAACGAAGTTCACTGAAGCAGCCTGCGGCCTGCCTGTACCAAATTACGAAGACCCGGGAATCGGTTGGGCTTCATGAATTTTTGCGTTACAGCATCTTCGACTTTCCTTTTATCTCTTCATCATTTCTGACTGGTCTGTATCCATCTCTGTCCAGGGCATTTGACGAATTAGCATAATCTCTTCATTAACGGGATCGTAATGATAGAGAAATTCTCTGGGGCTGGGTTTATTACGGTTAAGGTCTATAAAGCGATTCAAATAATAATCATAAACATACTGAGCATAGTTCTTACCCATATCCTGCATAAATTTATATATGTCTCCTTTCTCTAACTCATGTTCCTCGTAACGATATTTCACGCGCCCTGCTTTACGGTTTAGGTAAAAATAGCCATCGATATAATCGGTAATGGAATCATTAATAAAAAACACTTTTTGTTTATCCGATTTATGGCGGGCCAACTTCAGCCAGGTGCTCAAATCAATGGCGTCTAAATCAAGATTTTTATAATATACCCGGTTTCCTACATACCCCCGATCGCGATATAATTCGACATATTCATTCATTTCCATTTGCGGAAAGCTCACAATGATAGGGTTCACGGTGTCTTTCCCAATCAACGGGGCCACCTCCTTGCCTTGATGAACATTAAACCCCAAACGTTCCATCTCTTTATAAAATGAATCATTAAAATTATCTAAGAGCTTCTCCTGTTCAAGATGTTGAAGATATTTACTCTCATAAAACCGAATAGAATCAACTTGCCAGGATTTCAGGCCGCTGGTATCTTTGTCGGTTTCGCGGTAAGAAACCATATACAACTTTTTGGGTTTTTTCAGAACCACCGGAGGCTTATTAGTTTCCTCTACAAATTCCTTTGCTAATTTTCTCTCAACGCTGCAACTGATAAAAAAAACCGAAAGTATTAACAAGGTAGTTAGTCTTAACCATCCTTTACTCTTTATTCCTGAATTCGCTTTCATAAACGTATTTTTATAGGTGAAACACTCAATGACCTGCCTGGTTCAGCAAGCCCGGTAAAGTGCGGATTTATCACTTACCATAAAACAAATATCATGCTAAAATGACAAAATCAGACACTAAAGATACAATGAAATTTCTTATTGATAAGGTTATTAATTCAATTCCTGAAAACTATTGTTTCATATATAAAGGGAGATTTACCTGGCAGGAATGCAACGAATTTTAGAATGACCTTTTAGGGATACTATCAGAATAGTTGAGGTAAAAAGCAGCCCTGCCTACCCGGATTGCAAGTGCTTTTACCTGGTTCTGCAAAAGTTCGGTTTAGGGTAGTTCAAAAGAATGGCCAGTATGAAATGCTATAAAAGCACCCTGAGTATTGCTGTTCTGAATAAGAATTATTATTGGCTGAAAGAAAACTACTTTAATCTGGAAGACTTTTTTCTTACATCCGTAGATGTCTCACCGGAACCCCCAGCTGCCATAGTTTGTCTTCAAAAACTTTATTTTTCCTGCGATATTGTGGATTGGGGAGCTCGCGAATAATGACGCCTTTGATTCGGCCGGCAAAAGACTCTGCAACCGATGAATAAATAGCCAGGTCGCGCTGACCATTATCTCCCACAAGAATAAAACTTTTCTTATCGAAAAAATTGAAAAGTGCAAGAATAGAATCGTATTTATGATCATTCAGTTTCTTCCCTGCCTTGACCATATCCCAGAAGCCGGTCTTCAAACGTTGTAGAAAAAAGACCCCATCGGGAATATTGTTGGTTTGCATAAAATCCATCAGGAAGTCATAAAGGTTCCATTCGCTATTGGATACGTAAAAAAAATCGGATGGGAAAACATCCTGATTAAAATTTCTTATGGCTTCATAAAGCATATTAATCCGCGGAACCGGTTTACGGGTCAACGCATTTTTAACCATCAATACCCAAACCATTTTAAGCATTTGGTTTACATGCGATATTAAAAGCGTGTCGTCTATATCGGAAAGCACCGCTGTGGAGATGTCATCGGAAATATGAATCCTTCCTCTGAAAACTTCATCATCATCTTTAACATTTACATAGTATTCATACCAGCCCGGCTCGGGAAATTTCATAGTGATGGTTGAATGAAACAAGCCTGTACCGTCGGTATAGGATTCAAAACGCTCATCGCGTATAGTAATCACCACAGGAATTGTAGGCATGGTTTTCAGGCGATACCTTTTGGCCATTTGCCGAAAGTTGTCAATAATCGAATTCTCCGTTGGGTCTTTTAAACCGTATTTGGAGAAAACATGCCCTTTAACCACCGCCTTATCCTTTCTACCATATCCCCGGTATGCAACTATGTGATAATTTTCCACTTTTCGTTCCTTTCTATAGCATAAACATAAAATGAACTGCAAGATAACCAATAAAAGGCAACCGGTTTAACAAACCATTACTTTTCCAGCGGAACCTCTTCTTCAAAGCGAAGATTATCTATGATAAATCTTTGCCGGTCGGGGGTATTTCGCCCCATATAAAATTCAAGCGTTTCCTGCAAGGTCGTGCCCCCTTTGTAGAGCACTGGCTCCAAACGCATATTCGGCCCGATAAGATGTTTAAATTCGCCGGGAGAAATTTCACCCAATCCCTTAAAGCGGGTGATTTCTGCATTCTTACCCAGTTTTCTGATGGCATTCTGCCGCTCTTCATCATTATAGCAGTAATAGGTGTGCTTTTTGTTTCTGACCCTGAACAGGGGCGTTTGTAAAATATACAAGTGGCCTCCTTTGACAACATCAGGATAAAACTGCAGGAAAAATGTCAGCAATAGTAAGCGAATATGCATTCCATCTACATCAGCATCAGTGGCGATCACGATGTTGTTGTAGCGCAGGCTGTCCACTCCTTCCTCGATATTGAGTGCCGATTGCATCAGGTTAAATTCTTCATTCTGATAGACAATCTTTTTAGAAAGACCATAGCTGTTGAGCGGCTTACCTTTCAGGCTAAATACCGCCTGGGTATTCACTTCGCGTGACTTAGTGATTGAGCCGCTGGCGGAATCTCCCTCGGTGATGAAGATGGTACTTTCCAATCGCCGATCGTGATTGGTATTGTAATGAATGCGGCAATCGCGAAGCTTTTTGTTGTGCACGCTTGCTTTTTTAACTGATTCACGGGCCAGCTTTTTGATACCGGCCATCTCCTTACGCTCTTTTTCTGATAGTTTTATCCTTTTAAGGAGTTCATTGGCAGTTTCAGGGTTTTTATGCAGATAGTTATCAAAATTCCTGCCGATAATATCATGGATATAATTTCTAATAGTCTGCCCGCCGGGTTCTATGTGATTTGATCCCAGCTTAGTTTTGGTTTGTGACTCAAAAACAGGTTCCTGCACTTTTATGCTAATCGCTGCATTTATGGAGGCACGAATATCCTGCGGATCAAAATCTTTTTTGTAATATTCCCTCACCGTTTTTACAATGGCTTCTTTGAAAGAAGATAAATGCGTCCCGCCCTGAGCTGTATTCTGCCCATTCACGAAAGAATAGTATTCCTCACCATATTGATTTCTCACATGAGTCAATGCGCATTCCAGATCGCCTTCTTTTATATGAATCACAGGATATACCACCGGGTTGCCGTTAATTTCACGCAGAAGCAGGTCTTTCAAGCCATTCTTGGCATATAACTTCTTGCCGTTGAAATAAATGGTGAGTCCGTTGTTAAGAAAAACAAAATTCCACAACATCTTTTCCAGGTGCTCACTTACGTAATGAAAATCACCGAAAATCTTTTCATCCGGGATAAACGAAATTTTTGTTCCATTGGGCTGCTCGGTTGTATCCGCCGACTCATTATCGTAAATCAGTTCTCCTTCCTTATATTCAACGATACGGGTTTTTCCCTCACGAATAGCCTGCGCCATGAAATAAGAGGACAGAGCATTGACTGCTTTGGATCCCACTCCATTAAGTCCGACTGCTTTTTTAAAGACTTTCGAATCATACTTGGCGCCGGTGTTGATCTTAGATACGCATTCTATGACTTTTCCCAGGGGCATTCCGCGGCCATAGTCCCGGATGAATACCTGCTTGTCTTTTATGTCTACATCAATCTGCTTCCCATAACCCATCGTATATTCATCAATAGAATTATCGATTACTTCTTTAAGTAAGACGTAGATACCATCATCATGGGAGGCGCCATCGCCTAATTTGCCAATATACATTCCGGGACGTAACCGGATATGCTCTTTCCAATCAAGGGATCTAATGCTGTCTTCTGTGTACTTCTCTGTCATTTCAACTCCAAATTTTGCACAAATATAACGCTTCACGCATCCCACAAGGAACAAGCTCAAAACAATTTGTCAAAGACTTTTAAACAGGAATCTCCTATTTCATGATTTAGAGAATTGTTGCCAAAATGTTTTTTTGCAAACTTTACGCTTCTGTAAGAGCATATAAAAAAAGGAAGCTGGTTTTCACGAATGATTATTGCTCCGCTTTTTGAATCCACGCATCTTCATAGCCTGAGGATAAAGTATTTTTGATGCGTTTAGCATTCGAGTAGCCTCTATAAGGACCAAGGGCCACTCTATAACGTGAATTATTCGGAAGAATTTTTCCTTTGTAATTTTGATTTTTAAGCTGTGTTAGCTTCTGCTCAGCATATGAGCGGGATTTATAACTTTTCACAAAAATATAGTAAAAAGGAACCACTTCTTTTTCCGCCGAAGATTGATCAGAATTGGCAGTGTGTGCATTACTGCAAAGAGAAGGCTCTCCGCGCCTGTCAATTAACTGTCCTACCCACAAAGAAGCATATCCCTCAAAAACAGATACTCCCAAAGCATTCCACTTGTCACCTTCGTAAATACCTTTTTCCAGCATGAGGTTCAAAACAGCCGAATCGCTTTTCCAGTATTTAAAAATTTGATCCACTGTTGTCTTTTTATTGTTATAGTATACTGCCTCATAGCCTTTGCTCCTGTAACCGGTCAACTCGTGCGGTTTGTCATACATGCACTCCAGGTCTTCTTCATCTCCCGCCGGACAGCAGGGCGCCCACCGCCCCTCATCCGACCACAGATACAACCCGCAAGCTCCATAGGGGTCGAAGTGAAAATACAAATCTTTGGTGTGGACATCGGCCACATAGCTTAGCGACAGCGAAAGCTTCACCGGTTCAAGGTCATTCTGCTGACGTAGTTTGTTGATAGAGTTCGCTAAAGAAATCTCCTTATCTGAGAGGCAAACGTCCTGCCCCATCGCCCCGATAAAAAACATCAGGAGAACACTCAAAGCAAACAGTGTCTTCTTGAATTTTCTTTTCATCAATGCGCTGTCCATCTGAATTGAATCTTTTTCGATGTTCACAAAAATAATGCTTTATTCGGAAATATGCTTTGCCGGCTTTTTTTGGAAAAGCTTCTTCTTCCCGAGGGTAATGAGTAAAACGCCTGCCACTGTAATAATTCCCCCGTAAATCTGATGCATTAGCGGCAGGCTCCCGAAATAAATAAAAGCAAACACCAGCACCACCAGGCCTTTGGTAGCGCCGAGGATGGAAATGCGCGATGCTTCGGCAAACCGCATGGCATTGTATTTGGAAAAAATCGTCAGAAAAGGCCCCAGCACCGAGCCGATGGCGATGTTCAGCAATGCATTGGAGGAGATGCTGTAGCTCTGTCCAAGGCCGTTGAGCATGGCAAAAGCAAAGAGGAAGATAATCATGGTTCTTGCCAGCGACTGCAGCGGCGGTGGAAGGCGGGTGATCTGCTTTTTGGAGACGATAGTGGAGACGGCAAAAAACAGCGCCGCCAGCATGGCATACCCGGCCCCGTCGATGAAGATCCCGCTCAAGTGGGTATTTCCCTTGTAGCTGATAGCAAAAGCTCCAATTAGTGTCAGGGCCATCCCGGCAATTTCCATCCGGGTAAACGATTCTTTAAGGATAAAAATTCCCAAAAGGGCTACGAAGAACGGACCTATATTTCCTATAAACGAAACAACCGCCGGATTGTCGATGGTTTGAATGGAGGTAAAAAATGCCGTAACCCCCAGCAATTCGAGCAGGGCGACGGAAAGCAAAAGCAGCATGGATCGAACCGGCAGATAGCGAAAGGTAGCGAGCTTGCAGGTTTTTACGGCATAAAGGATATTCCACAGCAAGCCGAAAGCAAACCAATAAAACCCAAACTGGGCGATGTGGATTTCGTTGAGTGCAGCCTTGCTGAAAATATACACGTTTGAATTGGCCAGAATGCCCAGAATAATGAAAAAATAGCCTTTGACTTTATCGCTGATAACCATAAACTGCTTTTATTAGCGGCTGCAAAATTAGGGTTTTTTAAAGAAAAGCGGTTCGCCCCTTTTCAAGGAGAATAGTTTTGCTATTTTTGTGTCAAACACAATCGACGCTATGAAACATTCGTCTGACAAGCAGGGCCATTACCGGAAAATCCTCCCTTTTGCTATTCTGGTGATTACCGCCGTGGCTTTCTCCAACTCCGTCAATAGCGAATTCATTAACCTTGATGACCCGCAGTATGTTGCCCAAAACGAGCAGGTGAAGGAACTGAGCTTTGACAATATCCGGGAGATTTTTACAAGCTACACGCATGGCCACTATCAGCCGCTGTCGGTATTAACTTATGCGGTGGATCATGCCCTCTACGGAATGAGCGCTACTGGTTTCCGGCTGACCAATATCCTGCTGCACCTCGTGAGCGTATTGCTCGTTTTTTATTTCTTGAAACGAATCACCGGAAAACATTGGATAGCGGCTATTATCACCCTTCTTTTTGCCGTCCACCCCATGCGGGTGGAAAGCGTGGTCTGGATTTCAGAGCGGAAAGATGTGCTCTACGCCATATTTTACCTGGCAGCCCTGCTGTTTTACCTGAACTACCTCGATGGCAAAAACCCCAAAAGAAACTATTTGCTCACGCTGTTTTTTTTCATCCTTTCCCTCTTTGCCAAATCAATGGCCGTTACGCTGCCGCTGGTCTTGCTTTTGCTGGACTGGCACCGGCAAAGAACATGGCGTATCGGATGGATTACCGAAAAGCTACCATTTTTAGCCCTTTCGGTGGTTTTCGGATTAATTGTAATCCAGTCTCAGGCCGCGTCCGGATTGATAGAGGAATCGGCAGCGTCCTATACATTTTTTGACAAAATTATTCTGTCTTTAAATGCGGCTGTCATATACATCTACAAAACGCTGATACCGTCAGGCACCCTCTTCATGACCGATTATCCCGATAAGGTCAACGGACATCTCCCCTATCTCTACTACCTTTCTCCGCTCGTTCTGGCGGCCATCGTTCTTCTGATCGTTCAATTCAAAAAATTTCAGAAAGAGCTGCTTTTCGGATTGTTGTTTTACTTTTTGACCATTTCGGTCGTGCTCCAGGTAATTCCCGTTTCCGGTTATCTCTGGGACCATTACACCTATATCCCCTCCATCGGAATCCTGTTCATTATCGGTCAGTTTTTCCGGTATTTGGATGAGAACCGGTTTTCTTTTTCAAAGAGGCTCAGACTACCCTTCCTGGGATTGATTGGCTTACTGGCGATAGTAAGCATTGTCACCACGTGGAACCGCAACCAGGTATGGCAGAACTCCGGGAAGCTTTTCAGCGAAGTTATCCGGCTGCAACCGGAAAATGAGTCCGCATACTACAACCGTGGATTGTTTTACCTGGAAAAAGACAACTACTCAAAAGCACAAGACGATTTTTCCAAAGCCGTTAGTCTTCGACCCGAACAGCCTGACTACTACCTCCGGCGAGGAATAGCGCGCCGTAGCCTGGGGCAAAGAAGAGCTGCCCTGGAAGATTTCAGTCGCTCCATCGAAATCAACCCATCGGTAAAAGCATACATTGAACGGGGCACCCTCAAAGCCAACGCAGGTTACCATCAGCGGGCGATTAAAGACTTCCGGGAGGCTATTGACTTAAACCCGGCCTCCGACAAAGCCTGGAACAACCTGGGCCTGAGCTACGGCAAAAGCGGGCAGTACCAAAAAGCTTTGGAAGCCCTCAACAAAGCCATCGATTTGAACCCACAGAACGCCAGCGCCTGGGGCAACCGCGGGACGGTATTTTTCAAAACCGGACAGCAAAACAAAGCCTGTCGCGACTGGAAAAAGTCCGCCGAGCTGGGCAACCGGAAATCCTTGCAGATTTTCAGAAGGATGTGTGGGGGTGATTGATGAATGGTTTTTCAATATCAGAAAGTTATTATAAACCAACAAACTGCGCACAAACCCAATCTTTAAAGTATTAGTTGAAGCTAATCGCCAAAAATTATGTTTTTTGTCGATTATATGCGACATTTATCATAAAATTATAGCAAGCTCTTGCTGTCCGGCATGTCTCGGGGTTTCTTACAAATACAAATCATCATTTGGACACGGATATGGCTTATCCAACAAAAAAACCTTTCACTCCCCGCCAGCTTTCCAGGCCTTCTTCAACTCTGTTCTCAGAAAAACATAGTCGGATTTATGGAAGAGGAACTCGCCGGGCCTGGAGCCGGAAATCTTTAAAAAGCGGTTGAACAGGTACAGCCCTACCATCAAATAGGTGGCGGAAGCGGTTATACCTGCCGCTATCAACCCGTAGGCCGGGATGATGGAAAAGCCGATAATCACTGTGGCAACAACTCCCGCTCCCGAGCCGATAGTACTGATGTGCGGTTTGCCGGTCCCTGAAAAGTAAGCACTGAAGAGCATCGAGCAAGGGACCACCAAAATTCCGGGCGACAAGGTAACGATTACGGTTTTGACCTGCGAAAAATCATCGCCGAAAAGAAATACAAAAACATCCACCGGAATCAACAGCACGACAATCAGGATGATCAGCGTCAGTGTAAAGGTCAGCTTTACGAGGTTGATATTCAGTCGCCTGACATAATCTTTATCCTCGGAGTTTACAGTGCGGGAAAACTGGACCATCCCGACACTTTTCCCGACAATCCACATCCCTTCCGAAAGCTGCACGCCGGCGCTGAAAATTCCAAGTATAGCCCGGTTGAAAAATCCCTCCAGGATATAAAAATTCAAACGGTAGTTGAAAAACTGCAGCACGTTGGCCAGTTGGGCTTTCCAGCCATAATTCAACACTTTAGAAACTACATGGCCCGCATCCTGCAAGTCGACTAACCTGATGAAACGATACACCAGCACCGAACTCAGCAGGAAAGCACTGCCGTAGGCCATGTAAAGGGATTTCACGTAAGTGAGCACCTGTTTTTCATGAGTGATAAAAACAAGGTAGGACAGCGTCGCCAAAAGCGCCGCAAACTGCAGAATGGAGACCATGTTGAAATACTTAACACGCTCCTTCCCCAGCATCACATTCTGGTTTAGGGTGGTCAGCGAATGCAGCAGGGCCAGAAACATGACATGAAACGTGAACCCCTCGGGGATTTTTCCGATCACCTTTAGTACGATAGCCCCACCGGCAGCAGAAAGAAAAGCCCAGAAAACGGCCGGTAGATAAACATGAAAAATGTTGGCACGCGGGACAAAGTAGACTACCGCACTGCCTCCTATAAAATTATGCACCAGGTGGATGAGGGTAATGGCCAGCATAATCATCGTCACATCGCCATAATTGTCTGCCCCCAGATTATTGGTAGTCACCATCAAAACCAGGAACATGATGACGGTGGTTATGATCCGGGTGACAGCTGTACCTGCTATTTTTCTAACCATGCTGATTTAAGACTTTCCTGTAAATATCGTCGAATTGTTTGCCAATGGTTTCGTTGCTGAAATGTTCGATGGCATAATTACGGATGCTTTGTGAATCAAAACGGTCTAAACGGTCTAAAATTTTGTCCAGCTCTGTTAAAAATTTCTCCTCATCCCCGGGTGGGATAAGCTTGCCCCGCTCTTCGGTAAGATGCTCGCGAATGCCTCCCACATCCGACGATATCACAGGTATTCCGCATGCAAAAGCCTCAAGAATAACCACAGGGAGGTTCTCATAGTGACTGAACATGACCATCAAATCAGCCATCTGCATGGTTCCCAGCAACTCCTCCCCTTCCTTCAATCCTGTAAAAAACACATACTCATCCTTCAACCCCATCTTTTCTGCCATCGCTATCGAGGGCTCCAAATCCTCGCCTTCACCCACCATGTAGAGCTTAAAATCAGAACGTTTTTCCGAAAGACGCCTGATCACACGCAAAATCCCCGACATATTTTTCGAGCGCTCCTCAAAACAGGAAAGGTGAATCAGGTTCTTAACACTCCCGCCTTGCTTCGTTTCAGAGGGTTTGAAAAAATTCACATTAACAACATTCGGTACTACACGGTAATTTCTGTTTTTAAGCCCCCGGTTTTCCATAGCCTGGCGAAGGTTGTCGGTGACCGTGGTAACCGCAGAAGCCTTTCTGACCACCCATTCCGTCATCCGCTTACGTAACCGGCCTTTGTACGAATTATTTTGGGGTAAGTATCTCGACCAGTGTTCGGTGATGATGTATGGAATGCCTTTCAAAACTTTCATCATCAAAGCCAGGATGCCCATCCGCGTGAGAATATTCACGTGGATCAAATCGGGACTGGATTTCATGGAAACCAAGTTTTTAAATGCTCTTCGGAAAGCCAGTAAAAAACCGAGCGGAAGGAACACTTTAAATTTCGGACGCGGGTAGTAAACGATGATTTCCAAAACACCGGCCGTTTCCGAATAGGCAATATCGGTTTTCTCAATATCATCCACCGGGTGAAGATAAATGACCGAAGCATCTTCAAAATTACCCACAGCAATGGCATGTCGCTGCACGAATAACCCGAACATGGGATCGTAAGCATGCGGATACCAACGCGTCAAAAAAAGGATATGATTTCGTCTGCTTCTTTTCATAAGGCAAGTATAGCGTATTACAAAACTAATAAAATCTTTCTTTCTTCCACAGAAAGGTTTTAATCATATGAAATCCGTATCTTTGTGGGTTGGAGTAAAATCACACAGCAAAGAATTCATGTTAAGACCAATCAAGAATTTATCATACGAGGAAATCGAAAAAATCCTGCTGGAAAATGACAAGCGGGTAGTTTTTGAGAAAACCAATGTGGTGCCCGATGAAACGGCGCTGCACAATGAACTGGACAAATATATCGATTATAATGCTATTTCCCGGAACACCGTGTTGGGGATCGACATCTACCAATATAGCTCCTACACGGAGTTTAAGCAAACCCTTATCCCCTATCTGTTTAAAAAAATGTTTGAACTAACTGCCGAGCTTTGCATGCGCAATCATCCTTATATCTTTCAGAGTTACAACAAATCAGTTTTCGAAGAGCGGTTTATCAGCACCGGCGACGGTGGTTTCCTTATTCTGGACACCCCCATGCATGCCCTGTTGTTTGCCGCCAACTTTGCTGTGGTTTTGAGGGTTTACAACTCGTTCAATCTGTTTCCAAGGCTAAGAAAAATTATCGGCGGTCTTACCATGCGTTACGCCATCACCTATGACAAAATCTATTACTTCGATAAGAATTTCTACGGGCGAGCCATCATCAATAACGCCCGCATTCTGATGAAAGACGATCTAAACCGTTGCCTGATTGACGAGCATGTCCACACATGGTTCACAACGAATATCGGTGGGCTGGAAAGCCTGCAGGTTCTGACCACTGAAGATATTGCCAACATATACGAATTTAAGGAAAACTACGATGCGTCTTTTCTGGAAAAAGAAGATCCGATTTTCGGAGGTACCATTTCCCGTGAAAAAGGAATTATCAATTCGGATATCCTGAAAATCGGGAAAATCCAATCGAAGGAAACGGGTTTGACTATCTATAACCTGCATTTACAGGTATCCATTTGGCTTAACAATGACGATCATCCCGATCAAAAGAAACTGATAACGATTAGTCTCGGGAATCTGAATACGTCGGGAATTTAAAATTCCATATCATGATAAAAAAAACATTGCTTTTCATGGGAATCTTATCCATTTTCGGATGCCAAAGCTATCCTCCACTGGAAACCGTCGATCAGGTTAACCTCGAAAAATACGCCGGCAAATGGTATGAGATAGCAGCCTTTCCACAGCGTTTCCAGAAAGGCTGTGAGTGCACCACGGCCGAATATCAACTCACCGGCGAAGGATATGTCAAAGTTATCAATCGCTGCAAAAAACCTGAGGGTTGGGACACGGCCGACGGAAAAGCTTTTGTACAGGAAGGCACCGGCAACACCAAACTGAAAGTTCAGTTTTTCTGGCCTTTTAGGGGAAAGTACTGGATTATTGGTCTGGCGAAAGATTATTCATGGGCCGTAGTAGGTCACCCCAACCGCGAGTACCTTTGGATACTCTCCCGCTCACCGCAAATGAAAGAAGGCACCTATAACAACATCCTTCAAATGGTGCAGGACAAAGGGTTTGATACGTCAAAACTAAAGGTTACCAAACACGATTGCAGCGAGCATTATTGAAACGGTACGAACATCCCCGGGCGTGATTTGACATTAATTTCAAGTGCAGGGAGTAAATGACCTTTATTTTGCTATATTCGTAAGGAATAACAGAAAAGAAAATGGTCCGATTCGTCATCATACTTTTTTGCCTTTCGCATTTGATACCGGTTGAAACTATTGCTCAAGCAGGGAGTTTTGGCCCTAAGCCCTTCGTAATCAATTATACGAAAAGTGAATACCAAGCCGATAACCAAAACTGGTCATCAGCTGCAGATAGCGCAGGAATAGTGTATTTTGGAAATCATGCCGGGCTGTTGAGTTTCGACGGATCGAACTGGGAATTATTTCATCTTCCGGAAGAATCGGTAGTAAGGTCGGTGGCTGAGGGTCAGAATAGAAAAATATACGTCGGCGCATACGAAGAGTTTGGGTATTTTAAAACGGATGAACGAGGCCAAAAACATTACATTTCCTTAAGTGACAGCCTCGATCAAAACCTTTTTCACAACGACGAAATCTGGCGGATTGTGCTGCACCAGGGCAAAGTTTATTTCCAGTCCTTTACCTCCATTTTTGTCTATGATGGGGAAAATGTAGAACCGCTCAACCCGCAATCGGCAGTCGTCCTGCTTTTAAAAGCCCGAAAAAGGCTTTTTATCCACATGATCGGTGAGGGCTTGTTTGAGATAAAAGACCAATCGTTTGAATTCATCGAAGGAAGCGGCTTTCTCAGAAACGATGAAATTAAAATGATGCTGCCGCATGGCGACAACCAATTTTTGGTGGGAGCTGCAAATAACGGGCTGTTTATTTATGATGGAGAAAGTTTTATGCCCTGGAAAATTTCTTCAGCCCGGGCTATTAAAGAAGCGGAAATCAATTGCGGAATCGCCCTGGATGACGGCTATGCCATCGGGACAATCGTCAAAGGGATATTTATCCTGCGAAAGGATGGCACCCTGAAATATCATCTGAATACCGAGAACAGCCTGCAGAACAACACCGTTTTATCGATAAGCAAAGATCACTCAGGCAACCTTTGGGTAGGTCTGGACCGGGGTATCGATTACATCGATCTCAATCCGCCGCTGGATTTTTATATCGACAAATCCGGTGAATTGGGGTCGGTTTACGCAGCAGCGCTTTATGACGGCCATTTATGGATTGGAACCAACCGGGGGTTGTACAAATATCAGAATAATCATAACAGCAAGTTTTCAGAACCGCGCATGATTGATGGAACGCAAGGCCAGGTATGGTCGCTGGATGTTTTTGGCAACCAGTTGATTTGCGGCCACAACAACGGAACCTTCAGCGTATCGCCTCAAGGCGGATTGACCCGGTTGTCAGATATTAATGGCGGATTTCATATCAAAAAAGTAACATTCGACAATAGCGAAGTTTTGTTGCAAAGCACGTATTCCAACCTGGTCATCTATGAAAAAACGGAGGGAAATCAATGGGTTTTCTCCCGCACCATTGAAGGTTTTATCGAGCCGGTACCTGTTTTGGAACTGGATCATAAAGGAAATATCTGGGCCTCACATCTTAATGAAGGTGTTTTCCGCATTCAGCTAAACAGTAGAATGGACTCTGCCGTTAATATCCGGTATTACAACAACGATAACGGTTTTAAAAATGACCGGGAAATTCAGGTGTCAAAAATCGACGGACGTATTGTTTTTGCAACAGGCAGCAAGCTTTACACTTACGATGATCTGAATGATACCATTGTAGACTATACCCAATTAAATCGACAGGTGGGTTCGTTCCATAGTGCCCACAAAATTACCCGTGGGCTTGACGATAACTACTGGTTTGTCGACAAAAACAAGATTGCGCTTTTCAGAATAAAAAGTGGTTCGATCAGCCGCCTTTTCAACTACAATCTTTATCAGCAAGGCTTGTACATGTCATCGGAATATCCTGAAATTATCTCCTTAAACGACAGCCTTCACCTAATATGCCTTGATAATGGGTTTGCGATGTACCAGAAACACAATGTGGACATGATAGAATCCGGAGAGGTGGTTATGCGGAAAATCAGGGTCAGCAGCGATAAAGGTGAAGTTAAATATTTACCACTGGAGGTTGAAAAGCAACCTGTCTCTTTACCCAGCAACTGTCGCAATTTGACTTTCACTTACTCAACTACCAGGAAGTATGTGCATCCCATTTACAGATACAAGTTAAAAGGTCTGGAAGAAAGCCGTTTTTCAGACTGGAATAATCAGTCAGAAGTCAACTTCAGCCGCCTGCCGGCCGGCGAGTATATTTTTATCGTACAATCTAAAAACGTCTATGGAAAAGTAAGCAATACGCTTACTTATCCGTTTGAAATCCTTCCGCCCTGGTATGCTACCAATGTTGCTTTTACGATATATGCTTTCCTGCTATTGGGCATGGGCTGGTATTTCAGATACTTGTTTTTGCGCCGGCTGCACAAACACAAAGCCCGGCTGGAAAAGGAAGAGAAGGAAAAGCGGGAAAGAGAACGGATGATGGCGCATCAACAACTGATGAAAGTAAAAAACGAAAAACTCCAGTCCGAATTAGAGCATAAGAATGTGGAACTGGCAAACCATACGATGAACGTGGTAAACAAAAACGACCTGCTTATGCGCATCAAATCCGAAATCAAAAACCTCAAGAAAGAGCTTGGCCCGCGATTTCCGAACTACCACTACCGGAGCCTGCTGAAAATTATTGATCAAAACATCTCTTCGGAGGATGAGTGGAAAACCTTTGAAGCCCACTTTGATGAAATCCACGAAAGCTTCTTTAAACGGCTCATGAATGAATATCCTGATTTGACCCAAAGCGACCTGAAACTGTGTGCTTATCTGCGAATGAATCTTTCCACTAAAGAAATCGCTCCCCTGCTGAATATTTCAATAAGAGGTGTCGAAGCCAGGCGATACCGGCTAAGAAAACGCCTAAATTTAGATCACGATGCCAACCTCGTTGAGTTCCTGCTGCAGTTTTAAAATGTAACTTTAGGTTGTAAATATGGAGATCTCTTACTTTACCAATGACAGCTTTATATTATGTGTTGTATTTCAGGGATCGGGG
>CAYFQK010000055.1:0-15934 GCA_964345255.1 uncultured Bacteroidales bacterium
TGATGTTTCAAAAGATCAGCAAAAAGCACAGGAATTAGTGCAAAAAACAGGTCAGCAAGGGGTTCCTCAAACAGATATAAACGGGCAGTTTATCACAGGATTTAATAAGGCAAAAATCAATGAATTACTAGGAATACAAGGATAAAAATAAAGTTAAACCAAAAAATTATAACAATGAAAGAATTACAACCCATAAACGAAAATGTAGTTCTTGATATCACAGAAGATAAGCAAGAACAAAAGACTTCGAGCGGCATTTACATTCCAGACACTGCCAAGCAGCGAAAAAATGTAGCTAAAGTGGTAGCTATGGCAAATATTGAAAATGCCGAAATCCAGGTAGGAGACTATGTTCTTTATAAAGAATATTCCGGCGTGGAATCGGAATTTGATGACAAGAAATTACTGGTAGTACAATATTCTGATATATTGTCTAAGGTGGTGGAAACAGAATCCATCTAGAGGACCGATCAGAATTTTTAGCCGTAGAAGGGGTTGCATTTTCAGCGGATGTGTGTTTGCAGTGCAAAAAGTGCTGACACAAAAACACGTTTTCGTTCCGTTAAGTGCAACCTCTTTTTTATTTTTGAAAAAAAGATTATGCAGGAAATCATCACTATCAAAACCACAAAACGAGAGGGCCTTTACGACATCACTACTGAAGTCGGCGAGGTGGTAAAAAAGGCCGGGACTGAAAACGGCACAATCAATGTTTATGTGCAGGGAGCTACAGCCGCCATCATGATCCAGGAAAACTGGGATGATTCTGTCCAGCGTGATGTTATCAATTTGCTTCAAAAACATATTCCAAAAGGTATTTGGGAGCACGACAAACAGGACGGTAATGCTGACTCGCATCTGAAAGCCGGAATTATAGGTCCCTCAGAAACGATTCCGCTTATTGGCGGGGAAATGGGTTTGTCAACATGGCAGAACATCTTCCTCTGTGAATTTGACGGCCCCAGAGGCCGGAGAAATATTGTAGTCACAATCCTTAATGCTACAACCTCATGAAAGCCGTTTTTATCCTTGTTGAGCCCTCGGTTGGAGGAAATATAGGGGCTTCCGCCAGAGCGATAAAAGTAATGGGCTTTGATGAATTGTGGCTCATCAACCCTGTCTCTTATCTTGAGGGGGAGGCCAAATGGCTGGCCCACGGCGCTTATGACATTTTACAACAAGCGCGCACTTTTAAGTCCCTGTCGGAGGCCCACAAGGAGTTAGACTTCCTGATAGGAACCTCCGCAAAAAAAAGAAGAGTTAAAACTGATTATATCTCCGCAGAAGATATTCCCTCCCAGATAGTCCTCAAATCAGAATCTGTTCAAACTTTCGGGGTAGTTTTCGGGCGCGAGAATAGTGGTTTGACGAATGAAGAAGCTCAAATGTGTGATTGGTTCTCATACCTGACCATGCAAACCACCTATCCCTCGCTTAACCTTTCGCAGGCAGTCATGATTTACGCTTATATTCTCTCAAAACACAAAAAATCATGGGAAAAATCAGAACATCCGGTAAGCCATGAAGGATTTCGAAAAATTAAAATACGCCTGTATGACACTCTTAAAATGATTGGCTTTAGCGATCATCACCCCATATTACCGCGTATTCTGGAGAGAGCCAGCCAACTAAGCGATAAAGATTTAAACCTTCTTCAATCCGCAATTAATAAACTTCGTAAGCGCCTGGATTCCTAATCGCGCAAACGATTGCACACCTAGCCAAGGTTTTATAGCTAAAAACATTCTTTCGCCAATAAGCAAAATTTCTTACCTTTGGCTTCCAAAATTTTAAGAAAACAAAATTGTTAAATAACAAACAATAATAACAAAATGGCAAACACTGAAAATCAAAAACGTATTTATTTCTTTGGCAATGGTGATGCCGAAGGTAATAAAGAAATGAAAAACCTCCTTGGCGGAAAAGGGGCTAACCTGGCAGAGATGAGCTCAATAGGTGTACCTGTACCTCCTGGATTTACCATTAATACCGACGTATGTACAGAATACAATAAATTAGGTCAAAACAAAACTGTAGAACTCATTAAGCCAGAGGTAGAGCACTCTATTTCAAAAATTGAAGAAAGCATGGGTACCAAGTTTGGAAGTAATGAGAATCCATTGCTTCTGTCGGTACGCTCAGGCGCCAGAGTCTCCATGCCCGGCATGATGGATACAGTTCTTAACCTTGGCATGAATGCGGATGCTGTTGAAGGACTGGCCAAAAAAACAGGCAATCCAAGGTTTGCCTGGGATTCTTACCGCCGTTTTATCCAGATGTATGGAGATGTTGTTCTTGGTATGAAGCCAAAATCCAAAGAAGATGTTGATCCTTTTGAAGAAATTCTCGACGAAGTAAAAGACAAAAAAGGATATGAAAGCGATATCGACCTCACCGTGGATGATCTTAAGGATCTGATAGAGCGCTTTAAAAAACAAGTGAAAGAATATACGGATAAAGACTTTCCCACAAACCCATGGGACCAACTCTGGGGAGCCATAATGGCCGTATTTGACAGCTGGAATACAAACAGAGCCAAATATTACCGTAAAATAAACAATATACCTGAAGAGTGGGGAACTGCCGTAAACGTGCAGGCCATGGTATTCGGTAATATGGGCGATGCCTCCGCAACAGGTGTTGCCTTTACACGAGACGCTGCTACAGGCGAAAACATTTTTAATGGTGAGTATTTGGTTAATGCTCAGGGCGAGGATGTTGTTGCGGGTGTAAGAACACCTCAACAAATCACCAAAGAAGGCTCAAAACGCTGGGCAGAACTCCAGGGCATAAGCGAGGAAGAGCGTACCCGCAATTATCCATCGCTGGAAGAGCTGATGCCCGGGCTTTATAAAGAACTCGATGATGTTCAGCAAAAGCTTGAAAATCACTATCGCGACATGCAGGACCTGGAGTTCACTATTCAGGAAGGAAAATTATGGTTACTGCAAACACGCAACGGTAAGCGAACAGGGGCTGCTATGGTAAAAATCGCCATGGATATGCTGCGCGAAGGTCTTATCAATGAAAAAGAAGCCGTGCTGCGTGTTGATCCTATCCGTTTGGATGAACTGCTTCACCCTATCTTCATCCCTGAAGAGTTAGAAAAAGCAACGTCTATAGCAAAAGGACTTCCGGCCTCACCTGGAGCTGCTACCGGCCAGTTGGTATTCTTTGCCGATGAAGCAGATAAATACGACCAAACGATTCTGGCAAGGATCGAAACCTCTCCGGAAGACCTGGAAGGCATGAATGTAGCAAAAGGGATTCTTACTGCTCGTGGAGGAATGACATCACACGCTGCCGTGGTAGCCCGCGGAATGGGTAAATGCTGCGTTTCTGGTGCCGGTTCAGTGCAAATTGACTATAAAAACCGCACCCTTACTTCAGAAGGGGTGACCTTTAAAGAAGGCGACTGGATTTCACTGAACGGAACTTCAGGTGAAGTATACAAAGAAAGAGTAAAGACCAAAGATCCGGAATTGAGCGGAGACTTTGCCAAACTAATGGAACTATCCAAAAAATATGGGACCACCGGAGTAAGAACAAATGCCGACACACCCGGAGACGCCAAGAAAGCGAGAGAGTTTGGCGCCATAGGAATCGGGCTTTGCCGTACTGAACATATGTTCTTTGCCGAGGATAAAATCAAGTCTATGAGAAAAATGATTTTATCCAGAGATGAAAAGGGCCGCCGCAAAGCACTCGATAATCTCCTTCCGCTGCAGCGTGAAGACTTCGAAGGCATTTTTGAAGCCATGCAGGATCTGCCGGTAACGGTTCGCCTGCTGGATCCACCATTGCACGAGTTTGTTCCGCAGGAAGAAAAGCAGCAACGCGAGCTAGCTTCGCAGATGGACATGAATTTTGAAGAAATCAAAGAAAAAATTGATTCGCTTCATGAACTCAACCCGATGCTTGGGCACCGTGGCTGCCGACTGGGTAATACTTATCCTGAAATCACCGAGATGCAAGCCAGAGCTATTATTGAAGCTGCTCTGAATCTTAAGGAAAAAGGTGTAAAAGCTATCCCTGAAATTATGATTCCTCTGACAGGCACCCTGGAAGAGATGAAGATGCAGGAAGATATCGTGCGCAAAACCATTGAAGAGGTATTCGCCGAAAGAAACGATAAAGTGGATTTCCTGGTGGGGACGATGATTGAAACCCCAAGAGCATCTCTTGTTGCCGACAAAATAGCCCAATCAGCTGAGTTTTTCTCTTTTGGAACCAATGACCTCACACAAATGACATTTGGTTATTCAAGAGATGATGCCGGCAAATTCCTGCCTATCTACCTCAACAAAGGATTGCTAAAACATGATCCATTCCAGGTACTTGACCAGGAAGGCGTAGGTCAGCTGGTTGATATGGGAACGCAAAAAGGCCGTCAAACCAACAAAGACCTCAAAGTAGGAATTTGTGGTGAACATGGAGGCGAGCCCAGCTCTGTTGAATTCTGTCACAGGGTAGGAATGAATTATGTGAGTTGCTCACCGTTCAGAGTACCCATTGCACGGCTTGCCTCAGCACAGGCCGCTCTGAAAGAGCAATAAATAGACATAAGAACAAGTTTTTTGTATATAAAAGCAGCCCGAGGGCTGCTTTTTCTTTTTATGAAAAACGTATAAATAATCAAATAAACATACATCGATACAAGGATATTTTTGATTAATTTTTACATTTGCTTTCAAAATGGATGTCAAACATAATTTAAACGTTTATGTCAGTTACAAAATTTAAACCCAACCTTGAGCATTATGGTATCACAGGTGTTAAAGAAGTGGTATATAATCCCACTTATGATGAACTTTATCAATATGAAACCGATCCCAATCTTGAAGGTTATGAAAAAGGGGTAGACACAGAATTTGGAGCCGTGGCGGTAGATACAGGGATTTTCACCGGCCGTTCTCCAAAAGACAAATACATTGTTGTCGATCCGGCCACTAAAGATAACGTATGGTGGCGAAATGAGCACAGACCAGCCTCAGACAACAAACCCATCGATAAAGAAGTCTGGTATGACCTTCGAAAAAACAGCGTAAGTCATCTCACAGGCCAAAAGCGTTTATATGTAATGGACGGATATGCAGGAGCCAACGAAAACACCCGCCTTCGCATTCGCTTAATTACAGAGATTGCCTGGGCAGCGCATTTTGTAAAAAACATGTTTATCCGCCCCTCTGAGGAAGAGCTTGAAGATTTTGTCCCCGATTTTATCATGTTCCACTCACCTAAAACCAACAACCCGAAATGGAAAGAGCACGGTCTTCACTCAGAAGTTTATGCAGCATTTAATATCGGAGCAGGCGAAGCCTGTGTCGGTGGATCATGGTATGGTGGCGAGATCAAGAAGGGATTTTTCTCCATGATGAATTATTTTTTGCCGCTTAAAAAAATCGCTGCTATGCATTGTTCCGCAAACGTTGGCGTAAATACGGATGTTGCTATTTTCTTTGGTTTATCGGGGACTGGAAAGACCACCCTATCCGCCGATCCGAAAAGAAAACTAATTGGTGATGATGAGCATGGATGGGATGAAGATGGCATTTTCAATTTTGAAGGAGGCTGCTATGCCAAAACCATCAATCTGGATCCGGAGAAAGAACCTGATATTTACAATGCCATCAGGCGAGATGCCCTCCTTGAGAACGTTGTAGTGGATGAAAACGGTAAAGTCGATTTTTCTGATGCCTCAAAAACGCAGAACACACGGGTCTCCTACCCTATCTATCATATCGATAATATCGTGAAGCCTGTTTCCAAAGCCGGGCATGCTAAGAATGTCATATTCCTGACAGCGGACGCATTTGGAGTGCTGCCGCCGGTAGCTAAACTCACACCAGACCAAACAAAATACCATTTCATTTCGGGATATACCGCTAAAGTTGCCGGCACCGAGCGTGGCATCACAGAACCTGTCCCATCATTCTCTGCCTGCTTTGGTGCCGCATTTTTGTTGCTTGATCCAACCATGTATGCCGATGAGCTTATTAGAAAAATGAAGGAGCATAACGCTAATGCCTACCTGGTGAGCACCGGCTGGATTGGTGGACCTTACGGCACGGGCAAAAGAATTGATCTGAAAGCCACACGTGCAATTATAGACGCTATTCTTGATGGCTCCATCGACAATGAGGAATTTGAGACATTGCCTGTATTTAATCTTCAAATTCCGAAGAACGTTAAAAATGTCGATGCTAATATTTTAAACCCAAGAAGCCTCTGGGAATCATCTGAAAAATGGGATGAAGCAGCCAAAGCCTTGGGCCAGAAGTTTATTAAGAACTTTGAGTTTTTCACGGATAATGAAGAAGCTCAAAGACTGGTTAAAGCCGGACCTCAACTCTAGTAAATATCACGAATAAAAACAAATTAGACTGTTGCTTTCGGGTGACAGTCTTTTTTTATTTCGCATTTTTGCATAAAATTACAGCTAGTGAATCTATTACAGGTAAACGAAGTAAGCAAAACATACGGAGAAAACGAGCTCTTTCACAGGATTACTTTTGGCGTAGACCAGGGACAAAAAATCGCTTTGATAGCTCGCAATGGGGCCGGTAAATCAACACTTCTGAATATTCTGACGAAAAAAGATATTCCGGATGAAGGCTCGGTAACCCACCATAAAAATGTTAAAATCGGATTCCTGGAACAAAATCCTCATCTTGACGAGGCCAAATCAATTGCAGAAGTAATATATGATGCGGATACTCCCCTTATTCAAACAATAAACAGTTATCAACGGGCACTTCGCCTGGTAGATGAAGATAACTCTTCTGAAAACCAATCCTACCTTCAAAAAATGATGGCAGAAATGGATGCCAGTGAAGCATGGGACTATGAGAACCAAATAAGAGAAGTGTTGTCAAAATTTAACATCCATGATCTTGACCAAAAAGTGGAGTCGCTCTCAGGTGGAGAAAAGAAAAAAGTAGCGCTGGCACAGGTGCTTCTCCAGGATACCAATCTCCTGATTCTTGACGAACCTACCAACCACCTGGATATCAATATGATTGAATGGCTTGAAAAACATCTGGCCAGGCAGAAACTAGCCATCCTTTTGGTTACGCACGACAGGTATTTTTTAGATAATGTGTGTGATGAAATACTTGAGCTGGATTATGACAGGGTGCATCATTACAAAGGAAATTTTGACCATTTTCTGGAAAAGAGAAAAGAGCGTATTGAGCAGGAGGCCGTGGAAATAGAGAAAGCCCAAAACTTATACCGCCGGGAACTCGAGTGGATAAGACGCGGACCAAAAGCCCGCACCACCAAATCCAAAAAACGGATTGAAAACTTTGAAAGGATCAAAGAAAAAGCCAGCCAGAAAGTCGAGGATGAAAGCCAGAGTGATTTTAAAGTCAGCATGTCGCGTCTGGGCAAAAAAATCCTGGAGATAAAAAATGTTTCCAAAGCATTTGAAAATAAACCCATCGTCGATCAGTTTACTTACACTTTCAAGCGAGGGGAGCATATCGGCATAATCGGACCAAACGGCATAGGCAAAACAACATTGCTCAAAATAATCACCGGCGATATGATACCCGACAGCGGTGAAGTGGTGAAAGGCCCTACGGTTACTTTCGGGTATTATTCGCAGGAGGGCATGAAGCCAAAGCCTAACGAGCGACTGATCGACATAGCCAGTGAAATTGCCAGCATCGTTCATTTCGGGGATCAGTCCATGAGTATCTCGCAGTTTCTTTCCCACTTTAATTTTGACCACTCCACCCAATATAATCACTTTGAAAACCTTAGCGGTGGCGAGCGGCGCAGGTTTCACCTGATCACTACTTTGCTGAAAAATCCCAATTTTCTGATTCTCGATGAGCCCACCAACGACCTGGATGTGTATACGCTTAATGTACTTGAAAACTTTTTGGATGACTACAATGGATGTGTACTTATTGTTACGCACGATCGCCGGTTTTTAGAGGCCCTTGCTGATCATGTGTTTGCTTTTGAAGGGCAGGGAATTATCAAAGACTTCCCCGGAAATTATTCGCATTACGAAGAATGGAAAAAGAAAAAAGAAGCCGAACAGCGGTCCAGGGAAAAGCAGGTAAAACAACAAACCTTCAAACAAAAAAAGCAAAAGAAAAAACCAGAGAAAAAATTCACCTACAAGGAAAAACTGGAGTACGAAGAACTTAGCAAAGAGATTGAAAATCTGGAACAAAAGAAGGGCGAATTGCTGGAAAAAATGAACTCTGAAAGCGATGGCCAGAAGCTTACAGATATTTCAAAAGAATTTGAAGAGGTTTCGCAAAAAATTGAACAAAAGGAAGAACGCTGGCTTGAACTAAGTGAAAAAATCGAAGAATAAACCTGGCTATGAAACTCTACCTCGCCCCTTTGCAAGGACTAACAGACCATAGCTTCCGTAAAATTTTCAGACTTTATTTCGGCGGGCTGGATTTATTCTTCACCCCCTTTTTTTCCTTTAACCGCAATAATCCTATTAAAGCGGGTAAGCTTAAAAAACAGCTTGATGATGGGTACGGGCCGGCCAAAGTGGTCCCGCAGGTCTTATCCAACAGCCCGGAGGCCATCTTTCGTTTCCAGGAATCGCTCTCTGGCATTGGCTATAAAAGATTCAATCTCAATCTTGGCTGCCCCTACCCTGTCGTTATTAAAAAGAATAAAGGGGTTGCCCTCATGAGCCAACCCCAAAGACTGGAAGATTTAATCAGCCACATGGCAAACCATTCCGCGCTTTCATTTTCTGTAAAAGTAAGACTGGGACTGGAAAATCCTGATGAAATATTTACCGTCCTTGAAATCTTAAACCGTTACCCCATCGAGGAAGTGATTATCCACCCACGCCTCGGAGGACAATACTATAAAGGAGAACCCGACCATGCCCGTCTCAACAAGTGTCTTGCCCATTCAAAACACCCGCTGGTGTACAATGGGGACATTTTTTCCGTGGCCGATTTTCAAAAGTTTTCTTTAATGCATCCGGATGTGAACACTTTCATGCTTGGCCGGGGCATCCTGCGAAACCCATTTCTGGCCATGCAAATCAAAGGAGAAGCTCTCCCTGCGAACCCTAAAAAAGTACTTTACGATTTTCAAGCAGATCTTTTCTACCAACTGCTTGAGGACCGGGGAAAAGGCAAGTATTTTCCCCAGGGCATCAAAGAATTCTGGAGTTATCTCTCCTACTCATTTGACAACCCTCCGGAAATATTTGACCAAATCAAAAGAGTAAATGCCCCCGCTGAATACCTCAGTGCTACAGACAACATATTCAGTAGTCGTAAACTTATGATCACCTGATGCTATAAGGGATTAGCCGTAATCTCAGTTTCCACCGTCACCCTGATAGTCATCTGCACATCATCCTCGCTGCTTTCCCCATTAACAGACACTGTAAATGGCTCCCTCTCGTCGATAATATCTTCAATCGCTGTGAGTTTTGCATCATCTTGCTGAAGAGATAATGAGGTGCCGACATTAACAACCTGCTCCTCAAAATACCAGGAAGCGCTATGATTGTCAGAGAATATTTCCAGTGTGGTTTCAAATAATGTAACCTCTTTATTAATAGAAACAACTTCTGCGGTGACAGATTTTACTTCAACATCCTTGATTTTATCGGCATACGTGTCGAAATCAGGGTTGGAATTCGGATCAATCGTTTCTGATTCGTTAAACGTATAATTTTGAGTAGCTTTTGAAGTTGACTTCTCATCCGGAGCAATGGTCACATCGATATCAGCTGAGTAATCGGCAGTGAACTCCACATCAGCCAGGCTCTTAATTTTTTCGCAGCCGGCAATAGTAAATGCCGCTAAAACGATGACTGCTGTAATGTATGTTAGTTTTTTCATAAAAGTAGGTGCTTTGGTTTATACCTTCTAAAGATACTATATCTTTTAAGTAAAAGCAAGAAAAAAAGAATATTCCCTACCTGATAATGAATTAGTTAGTGTCTTAATTTTTAAATTGCTGCTTTTTTTGGCATAAATTTCAAATGACAAAAAACAAATTCAAAACATTTCCAGTGAAGCGTTAGCTATTTTGACTATTTGTATTTTTGGTCATTAAAATTTGAAATTTGATTTTCGTTTTTTCTGGCTTGTCCAGGTTAGGAAAATTTCAATGTCACTATTAATGATTACAATGAATATCTCAAACGCAATCAAATCAAAAAAATGTAAATGCGTGAAATTGAAAAGGCCCTGCATGCATGATACTTTTTTGGAATACCTTACCGATGCTATTGGTCACGCCATTCGGCAATAAAAAGGTTTGTCTCACGCGTTCCTCCGTTATTTCTGTTTGATGAGAAAACCAGCTTATCACCGCTGTAAGAAAACACGGGGAAGGCATCAAAGACCTTGTCATGCGTAATCTGTTTTAAATCTGTTCCGTCGATATCAATCAAGAACAAGTTAAATTTATACCCTCTGTCAGCATGATGATTTGATGAAAAAATTATTTTCTCTCCCGAAGGATGGAAAAAAGGAGCCCAATTGGCTTTCCCTAAATCAGTGACCTGACGCATGTTACTTCCATCTACATCAGATACAAATATTTCCATTTCAGTGGGCTTTACAAGTCCTTCTTCCAGCAGTTGTTTGTACTCTTTCTTTTCGGCTGAAGTCTCAGGTCGCGAAGCGCGCCACACCAGTTTCTTGCCATCCGGCGAAAAGAAAGCGCCACCGTCATACCCAAGCTTATCGGTGATCTGCTTTACATTCGAGCCATCTATATCCATGGTATACAACTCAAGATCACCACTGCGGATAGAAGTAAAAACGATTTTGTCACCTGTTGGCGACACCGTTGCTTCCGCATCATAACCAGGCCTGTCGGTAAGCTTTCTTTGGATGTTACCGTCTAAATCAGCAACATAAATATCAAAGCTCGGGTAAATGGGCCATACATACTTGCCATCTTGTCTTCTCTCAGGCTCCGGCGGGCATTGCTTTGAGTCCTCATGAGTAGATGCATAAAGTACAGTAGTATCACCGGGAAGGAAGTAAGAGCAGGTCGTTCTGCCATCGCCGGTGCTCACCAGGGCCGGCTTGTTTGTTTTCATCTGCGGGTTATCTACCTCAGTGATATAAATCTGGTCGCAGGGAGCATTCCAGTCTTTGTTTTCCGCCTGAAAAACAAGCATCTGATCATCGAAGCTCCAGTAGGCTTCGGCGTTGTTTCCGCCAAAAGTCAGCTGCTTCATATTCTTAAAATATTCCTTTTCAGCAGGATATAACAATTGATCTTCCTGAGCATTACTAGTGTCTTTGTCATTTTCCGAACCTGTAAAATAGGTGAAACTGGCCAGAACCATAACTAACAGCAAGGAGATCGTCAAAATACCTTTTTTCATAACTAAAATATTTTTTTGGTAATTCATTTAAAACTTTACATAAAAACTCAGGGTAGAAACTTGAAGCGGTACACAAATGTTCAACCTTGTCAAAAATTCCTTTGAAACTTCATTACCTGCTGTTTTTGTTTCAGGTTTATGTTTTTTGAGACCTCAGCAATGACTCGTTATATTAACTTGATGACCTGATATGCTACCATTGATAACAATTTATTTTGAATCAATGATCTACAACAGGATAAATTTTTAGAAATATTGCTTAAAAAAAGCCGCCATAACTGGTTTGTCTAAAATCAAATTCTATTTTTGTAAGTAGAAACCTAATCAAAAAAGCATCTGAAGAATAGTTTGTAAATCTATGACTAAGAAAAGGATAATAGTGGATTATAAAACGCTACCCAACCATATTCTTGAGAAAATAGCGCAAACCTATCCTGATGGGTTGAATGAGCATACGATTAAATATACCAATTTAAAAGGAGATAAGGTCTCAGCTATACCGGTAGAGACTGCTGAAGCTTACTACCTCGTAAAATTAAGCGTAGAACTCCGCCGCATGGTGGACAAATTGGATATTGATGAAATCAGGGCTTCTTACGAAGATGAATATATTTATGAGGATGAAGAATCCGATTATGATGATGATTGATTAGAAGCAGCCTGGGGGCGACTATTTATTTTTCTGCGATTTTCATTTTTTTAATAGCTTTGCATGCTCGAGAGCATAGGCATAAATCTATCACAATCACTATGGAAATACCAAAAAAATACAATCCCGGTAATGTTGAAAGCAAATGGTATAATTACTGGTTAGAGAAAAAATATTTTCATTCCGAACCTGACGAACGGGAACCTTACACGGTGGTTATCCCCCCGCCCAACGTAACAGGAGTTCTTCATATGGGGCACATGCTGAACAATACGTTGCAGGATGTATTGGTGCGCCGTCAGCGGATGCTTGGCAAAAATGCCTGCTGGGTCCCCGGCACAGATCACGCATCCATAGCTACCGAAGCCAAGGTCGTCAACAAACTAAAGGAGGAAGGAATTGAAAAGTCCACACTGTCAAGAAAAGAATTTCTTGAGCATGCCTGGGAATGGAAAGAAAAACACGGAGGCATCATTCTTGACCAGCTAAAGAAATTAGGCGCCTCTTGCGACTGGGATCGTACCAAATTCACCATGGATGAGGACATGTATGAATCCGTGATCGATGTATTCATTGATTTATACCACAAAGGCCTTATCTACCAGGGTAAACGAATGGTGAATTGGGATCCGAAAGCTCTTACCGCCTTATCTGATGAAGAAGTCGTTTATAAAGAAGAAAACTCCAAGCTTTATCATGTTCGCTATAAAGTTGAAGGTGAGGATGACTGGGTTAACATTGCCACAACCCGGCCTGAGACTATTTTAGGAGACACTGCAGTATGTGTTAACCCTAATGACGAACGTTATACTCATTTGCTGGGAAAACGGGTAATCATTCCTATGGTAGAGCGCTCTGTACCTATTATTCAGGATACATATGTTGACATGGAATTCGGCACCGGATGTCTGAAAATCACCCCGGCACATGATGAGAATGACTACGATATCGGCATCCGCCATAAGCTGGATTCCATTGACATTTTGAATGATGATGGAACACTCAGCAAGGATGCAATGGTATTTGTGGGGGAAGACCGCGAAGTGGCCCGGAAAAAAATGACAGAAGCACTTGAGGAACAGGGCTTCCTGGTGAAAACAGAAGATTATGTCAATAAGGTGGGCTATTCAGAGCGGACCGATGTTCCCATTGAACCCAAACTATCTCTGCAGTGGTTTGTAAAAATGCAGGAGCTTGCTAAACCTGCCCTGGAACTGGTAATGGACGACACCATCAAGTTTTATCCGGCGAAGTTTAAAAATAGTTACCGTCACTGGATGGAGAATGTGAGAGATTGGTGTATCTCAAGGCAATTGTGGTGGGGACAGCGTATTCCTGTTTATTACCTGCCTAATAAAGAGCATGTTGTAGCTAAATCGAAGGATGAAGCCCTGAGAAAGGCCCGCGAGCATTATCCTGAATTAAAAGAGCTGAAAGCAGAAGATTTGCATCAGGACGAAGATGTGCTTGATACGTGGTTTTCAAGCTGGCTGTGGCCCATATCTGTTTTCGACGGGATACGATATCCTGACAACAAAGATATTAACTACTACTATCCCACCGATGACCTTGTGACAGCTCCGGAAATTTTGTTTTTCTGGGTAGCCCGTATGATCATGGCCGGGGTGGAATACAAAAAAGATGTCCCTTTCCGGAATGTATACCTTACGGGGATTGTAAGAGATAAGCACGGGCGTAAAATGTCAAAGTCACTGGGAAATTCCCCGGATCCGATACGATTAATCAACGATTATGGTGCTGACGGTGTAAGAGTAGGAATGCTTCTTACTTCGCCTGCCGGTAATGACCTGCCATTCGACGAAGTATTGTGTGAGCAGGGGCGAAACTTCAGTAATAAAATTTGGAATGCACTCAGGCTTGTAAAAGGTTGGGATGTGGACGGCAAATCGGAACAAAACCACAGCAACCAGGTAACCATCCAGTGGTTTGAGAGCAGACTCAACCAGGTTATCGCAAAGGTCGATGATCACTTTAATAAGTTCAGAATTTCAGACGCGCTGATGTCGATTTATCGCCTCATATGGGATGACTTCTGCTCATGGTACCTTGAAATGATAAAGCCGCCATATGGTGAACCTATTGACAAAAAAACTTTTAATTCAACGATAGACACCTTTGATAAACTCATGCGTATCCTTCATCCCTTTATGCCATTTTTATCTGAAGAAGTCTGGCAGACGCTGAAAGCGCGTGGTGAAAATGAAAGTATCATGGTGGCACAAATGCCCCAAGCAGGTGCTTTTAGTAAGGATATCCTGGAGAAGTTTGAAGAGACGCGGGAGGTAATCATGGCTATAAGGACCCTGAGGCAGGAAAAGAATATCCCGAATAAGGATAAGCTCGAATTGTTTATTAAAAATAACAAGGAAGAACAAGCCGATACTACTTTCGACGGTATTATCAGTAAACTATGCAACCTGAACAGCCTGAAATATAGCGATTCAAAAGTAGACAATGCGCTCTCATTCATCGTGCGTTCCTCGGAGTATTATATTCCTTATAGCCAGGCGGTCGATCCTGCCGAGGAAAAGAAGAAACTTCAGGATGAACTGAAATACATGAAAGGCTTCCTTCAGGGAGTTATGAAAAAACTTGAAAACGAACGTTTCGTGAATAATGCTCCTGAGCAGGTAGTTGAAAAAGAGAGAAAAAAGAAAGCCGATGCTGAAGAAAAAATAAAAGTTATTGAGCAACAAATCAGTAACTTATAAATTTTTATCATTTTTTTTCAAAAAATTTTTTAGAAAGTATTGTGTTGGCTTAGAAAATTATCTATATTTGTGATTAGGATTGCGTGCTAGCAAATCAGGTAGAATGTTTTTGGGGTTGCCCCGTCCTGGGGCAACCTTTTTTCTTTTATAGTTTCCGGTAAAATCAATTTTAAAGATAGGCAGTTATGAACAGCCGCAAAGAGATAGTTTTGCTTTTTTCTCCCTCTAGTTTTAAGTTATTCAGCGGTTCATAAAGACAAACTGAATGATGTTGCAGCCCATTCTGAGAGCCTGTAATCTTTTTTCACGGGGGTCTTTATGTACTTGTGGATCTTCCCAGCCATCGCCAAGGTCCGATTCCAGCGTGTAATAACATACCAGGCGTCCTTCGTGAAAGATACCAAGTCCCTGAGGCGCTTTACCATCATGTTCATGAATCTTTGGCGGACCCTCAGGAAAGTCGAATTTCTGGTGATATATGGGGTGCTCGAAAGGCAACTCAACAAATTTTTTCTCCGGGAACACTTTCTTCATCTGGCTTCTGATGTATTTATCAAGGCCGTAATTATCATCGATATGCAGAAAACCACCCGCTTCAAGATATTTCCTGAGATTATCCGCTTCCTGCCCGGAAAAAACTATATTCCCATGTCCGGTAAGGTGTACTAACGGATAGTTAAACAATTCAGCGCTGCCGGGCTCAACAGTAGCGTACTCTTCTTTCAGATTCATATCGAGCGTCTTGTTACAATAAGCTATCAGGTTAGGTAATGCAGTAGGGTCGGAATACCAATCCCCTCCACCGCGGTATTTCATCAAAGCTAACTGTATATCCTGAGCGCCTGCTGAAAATGAGGCGATAACTATAATTAATATGAGACTCTTTTTCATTTCTTTGCGAATTTATTGGTTTAAAAGGTGAAACGTATGACAGGCCGCTATAGCCGCTGTTTCAGTGCGTAATCTACTTTTTCCGAGGCTTACCGGCTTAAACCCATATTGAACAGCCATGTGCACTTCTTCCCTGCTAAAATCGCCTTCCGGCCCTATAAGTATTACCGCGTCCGACCCTGAATTATACAATTCACTGATATGTTCATTGTATTTTTCGTCGATATAGGCGATATACTTTTCTCCCGGAAAACTTCGCTTAATGAAATCTTTAAACCCAACCATTTGCTCTAATTCCGGGTACCATGCCTT
>CAYFQK010000056.1:0-15694 GCA_964345255.1 uncultured Bacteroidales bacterium
GAATTTAAGACGAATTGTTTTTACCTGAAGAGGTGAAAAAAAGCATTCTTTAATTTGTTAATCATTCGTGCATTCGTGGCTAATCTTGCGGATTTTAGGCACAGACGAGCGCCAGCGAAGGCCCCAGCGCGAACCAGCGACGCCCATAAAACAAACGAACACAAAAAAAAGAACAAGGAACACCTTCTTGCATATCCTGATATTTCCCTGTTACTTTGCAAATCAAAATTTCAGGACTATGAAAGTAATTGATTTATCCCATACCATAAATAACAACATAACCGTATTTAATGAAGCTGAAAGACCACAAATAAAACAGGTAGCGGCAGTTGAAAAAGACGGCTACTCGCAAATGCATTTTTCGATGTATACCCACAATTCCACACACATCGATGCGCCTTACCATATGGTACCCGGAGCTAAAACCCTGGATCAGTTTAATCCGTCAAAATTTATAGGCAAAGCTTTTGTAGCTGATGTGAGTGATGCAAACTCCTTGATTCGACCGGAAGATTTGAAAGCATATGAATCAAAGCTGGATGAGTGTGATTTTTTTATCCTCAATACCGGCTGGGCCGGAAAATGGAAAACGGAAGAATACAAAAAAGGGTTTCCGGTCTTAAGCCGGGAAGCAGCACAATGGCTTATGAAATTTAATCTTAAGGGTATTGGCCTGGATACTATTTCCATTGATCCGGTGGATAGCGTGGATGTTCCCATTCACAAGATTGTCCTGGGAAACGAGGTTTTGATTGTTGAAAATCTAACCAATCTGGAGGCCCTGGGCGATGAAATGTTTACTTTTTCCTGTCTGCCTCTGAAATTTGAAAATGCCGATGGTTCGCCTGTGAGGGCGGTGGGGATGATGCCACAATAATTTGATAAAAACTAAAGAATAATTTCATTGCAGGGCAATGCACATCATTATTTTTGCATCCGTATTAATTGAGAATTCTTTAAATTTATAAAAAATGGAGAGCCAAACGGCAATAAAAACAAAGCATACGTATTTGTTTGAAGAGGGTAAATGGACTGCTTCAGGGAATTATTTCGATTCAGAAAATAACGACCTTGAAGTAAAAGGAGAGAGTAACATAAAGCATGAAAAAGAACAATGGCACCTTCATAGCTTCATGGAGTTACAGGATGTTGCAAAAACACGCATCCAAAGTACTTATGTGATCTCTGCAATGAGTAGAGACGCTGAGTATAGTTTCTGGGAATCGGACAATCCCGATCTTGGAAAACTATTGGGCCGGTTTATGATTGTAGGCGATTCTATTATGTCAATGTATCAGTCAGAAAGTCGGCTTTATTCAGGAACCGAGGTTCTTACAAAAATTAATGACAAAAAGTACCTTGCAAAAGGTTTTGCTTTTTATGGCGACGAAAAGCTTTCCAGCTGGGAAGTTTTTCTTGAGCGAATTAAGTAAATATAATCCCGCAAAGGGTATAATTACTTCTTCATTTGATAGAATTCTAAAAATAAGGCTTTCAAACAGACAGCCTATCCGGCGCGATTGATTGATTCACAATACGTGAAAAGTATTGTTCAGGACTTTTTCTGGTTCTATAAACCACTATTAATAAGTGTCTTACTAGTTGACAGGTAAAGTCATGTGCAAAATATATTTCTTTACAGGCATCTGAATAATGCTATTTTATTCATATATTTGAATTGAGTTTTACCATAGCATCAAAAATATGATTAAAGAAATTATCTTAGGTATAGCATCACTAATAGGTATTGGCATGGCGCTGTCCAAAAGAGATATTTTATGCACCATAATAACTTTCGGGCTTGCCGCCGGTGTTATGATATATATTCTAGGGGTTCAGACCATTAATATCAGTTTCTTTGTGGCATTTACTATGGTGTCATTTCTTATGGCCTTAGCTCAAAAGGGTATTTCATCGTCCACAAGAATTGTAATAATATTGATATCAGGGCTGGTAATTTTGGCAGAAGTTGCCTTATATCAACAATGGGCTAATCTTCATTTCTATCACTATGCTATGATTTTTCCTATTATAATATTTTTTCTTGTATTAATGGGGAATCCCAGGATAGAACGTGGCTTAAGTTGTTTAACAATTATTTCAGCTGATGCCTTAGCTATTTTTCTTGAGGGCTTTGTATAAGGTGTTGAAAGTGCCAGCTTTACTTTTCTTAAGAAATTTTAAACCATAAATAAGGTTATATAAAATCAAACAATTTGTAAAATCATGACATTAGTCGGGAGAAGTGAAATATGAAAAGTTGGAGAATGCATGGGTATGGGAAGCCCAATGAGAAACTCCTGCAAGACGAAGTTAATACGCCCACTGCAGAGGATGAAGAAGTGCTTATAAAGGTGAAGGCTGCCGCTTTTAATCCAATAGATTATAAAATACTTCGCGGTGATTTGAAAATGGCCATGCCCCTGAAGTTTCCTGCAGACATTGGGTTTGATGTGAGCGGGGAGGTCGTGGAGACAGGAAGCAAAGTAGAGCAGTATAAACGGGGTGACAAGGTGTATAGCCGTATTGCAAAGAGAGGCGCTATGGCTGAGTATGTCGCCGCTAAAGCGGAAAATATAGCTCCAAAACCTTCCAATCTGACTCATCAGGAAGCTGCCGGTATACCACTTGCGGCACTTACAGCTTATCAGGTGCTCTTCGACATAGCTCAGGTAGGTGAGGGAGAACGTGTTTTAATTCAGGCTGGTTCAGGAGGCGTTGGAAGCCTGGCAATTCAGCTTGCTAAAGCAAAAGGCGCTTTTGTTGCAACAACTACCAGTAGTGTTAACAAAAGTTGGGTGCAGTCCCTCGGCCCGGATCAGGTGATTGATTATACCCGCGATGATTATACTATTTTGCTTAAGGATTATGATATGGTTTTTGATACCTTAGGAGAAGAGCATATTTGGGGCGCTTTCAAGGTTCTGAAAGATAAAGGCAGGCTTGTTACTATTGCAGGTGAAATAGATAAACAAACAGCGAAAGAACTTAAACTCAACAAAATCATTCAGTGGTATCTGGCATACAGGGCCAGGAAAATTCTACGTGAAGCGCGCAGAAGAGATATTTTATACAGATATAAACTCATGACGCCCAACGGGGATCAGCTTTCAGAAATAACGAAATTAATAGAACAGAATAAGGTGAAGCCTGTAGTTGATAGTGTTTTCCCATTTGAAAAAGCTAATGAAGCCCTCCAGCGACTTACTGAAGGACGGGCCAAAGGAAAAATAATTGTGAGTATGGAGAAATAACTTCCTAACTTACTTGATTTTGGTGCTGAGATAGTCACCTATGGCCATTTAGATACATTCGACGATAAAGTTGACGAATCCAAGTACTTAAACAACTCCGTGGCTTAATTTAGCTCCCGCTGTACCAGTTACCGCGGCGAAAGTGGTGATGAACTTATCCAAATCTCCATAAGATACATTTCCGATGCATTGTCCTGCTGCCTGCTTTTGCTACTCAATATGAAAATGTCCGCGATGGGCTTTTTATTGCTTCAATATTTTTGCACTTGAAGGCCTGTTTTGCTTTGTCTATGCTTCAAGTAAATATATTTTTAATCTTTTAAATCCGCAATTGCCTCATTAAGGACGCTTTGTATCTTGGTGCGTATATTTTCCGTAATGAGCTTCCTGTTAGTGGATTCGGGGTATACTCTGTTTGATAGAAATACATATACCGTTTGATTGGCCGGATCAGCCCATGCAAGGGTTCCTGTAAAACCCGAATGGCCAAAACTTTCTGAAGATGCTGTTTTTGCTGACGGACCATTTTTTTCTTCATCCAGCATAGGTTTGTCAAAACCAATGGCCTTGCGGTTATTATTCAATGGGAATTGCGTTTTTGTGAACTGCCTCACGGTTGCCGAATCCAGAAATTTCTGTCCTCCATATTCTCCCATATTCAGCAGCATCTGCATAATAATTCCCAAATCAAGTGCATTGGAGAAAATTCCTGCATGTCCGGAGACACCCCCTAGCATTGCTGCTCCGGGATCGTGAACATCTCCGACAATTAGCTGGTTTCTGAAAATTTCATCCTTCTCTGTTGGGACCAGCCGTTCTGTAGGGAATCGGTATCTTGGCAGGAAGCCCATGGTTTTTAATGCCATAGGCTTATAGAAATTTTCTTGTAAATAATTCTCAAAAGGCTCATTGATGGTATTCTCAATAGCCTGGTAAAGTAAATAAAACCCTAAATCGCTATACTTATAGTTGTTCGTATCCCTGAGAGCAGAATGAGCTATAGTGTCGAAAATGGCGTGCGAGTAATTTTTATGGATGTATAAGTTTTCAGCTACCCGGGTGTTATACTTTTCCGTGAGTCTATCATTATATACATGGCTATCCAGCGAATCATGGATGATTGTCTTTTCAAAATATGGGATCCAGGACTGCAGGCGCGCTTGATGAGCCATCAATTCTCTGATATTGATATTTTTTTTGTTTGTGTATCTTAGGTAAGGGATGTAATTCGATATCCTTCGGTCTACATTCATAAGGTTCTTCTCCGTTAACTTCATCATAGCCAAAGTAGTAGCTGCTATTTTGGTAATAGAAGCCAGATCGTAGATGTCTGAATTACGAACTTTTTGTTTGTGCTCGTAGGTATGATAACCATATGATTTATTCAGAAATACCTGGCCCTGGTGTGCCATCAATACCTGGCATCCGGGATAGGCTTTTTGTTCCATGCCATCCCGGATAATGGAATCAATTTTGGAAATGAATTTTTTTTTAATTCCTGATTGATTCGCGCTGCCAAAGCTAAAGCGTATTTTTTCGGTAGAAATCCCACGGCCTGTGGTAAAAGTGCTGCCGGCTGTTACAGGCAAACGTCCTTGCGCAGGCAGTCCCCCATAGAGAATTTGGCCTGAAACAGACTGAAATATTTTGCGATCGTCATAAGAAATGAGAATACTATGGAATTTATCCGGGTTTTTCAGGCGCCTCATCACATAGGGTATGCCAAATATGTCCAGAACAACTTTGTTTTGGCCGGCAATAGAATCCAGCAACAAGGCTTCACTTTCAGTAATACCGAAATTTTTAAACGGGAAGCTGGAAGTATTATGCACAGAAACCAGTACTAAATCAAAAGCTTTTAATTTACTAAGCAGATTTGCTTTTGCTTTTTCGGCAGGATTCTTTCTTATCTGAAAATGCTTTACATCATCATAATAATCAAGCGCTTCCTGAAAAGGCTGTTTCTTTGACACGCCAACAGCTACGGAGGCCACTTGCATAGTGTCAGGCCTTTTAAGGGGGATTAACTGGTCGCTGTTTTTTACAAGGGTTACCGCATGCTCGGCACTTTTCCGTATTAGTTCTTTTGCGATATTTCCATGAAGAGCCTTAGGGATGTTATCGGTGTTTATTCTTCTCGAGTCATGAATTCCGTAGCGTTGTTTGTAATCCAAAACTCTTTTTACTTTTTCATTAATTGATTTTTCAGATAAGACGGAATCTTTCACAGCTTTTTTCACGGCGTTTATAGATTTTTTTAAATCTGTAGGAAGTAAAAGAATATCATTTCCGGCTTTAAGTGCTTCAATGGCTACCTTTCCTGGTTTGTCGAAATCAGTAAGGCCTTCCATTTCCAAAGCATCCGTAATGATTAATCCGTCGAAATTCATCTTTTTCCTTAACAGCTCTGTTATGACCTTCTTAGAGAGGGTAGTGGCCTTTTTTTGAGAGGAGTCGAGGGCGGGGACATAGAGGTGAGCTGACATGATAGCCGATACACCATTTTTAATGAGGTGTTTGAATGGAAGAAGCTCCAGTGAATCCAGCTCCTGCCTGCTTTTGTTAATGACCGGTAGAGCTTTATGCGAGTCGGTGTCGGTATCTCCGTGTCCCGGAAAATGCTTCGCTGTTGCAATAACTCCATTATCCTGAAGTCCATACATGAACATGGATGCATTATCAGCAACGTCAATACGGTTTTGGCCAAAAGAACGGCTATTAATAACCGGGTTATCTGGGTTATTATTGATATCCGCTACCGGTGCAAAATTCATGTTAACTCCGATGTGTTTGCAGTGCTGTGCTATTTCTGTAGCGATTTCATATACCAGACCTTTATTATCCATGGCCCCCAGGGTCATATTACGGGGAAAAGAAATGGTGGAGTCCAGGCGCATCCCCAGCCCCCATTCGGCATCCTGGGCGACAAAAAGCGGCACGTTTGCTAAAGATTGATAAGTGTTTGTCAATTTAGCCTGGCGTACAGGACCTCCCTGAAAAAAACAAACACCTCCTACCTGATATTTTTTGATCAGTTCACCCACCTTTCGTTCATAGTTTCGGGATTTATCGGTATGTGCTCTGATGATGAAGAGTTGCCCTATTTTTTCTTCAAGGGTCATAGCCTTATAAACAGAGTCAGCCCAGTTTTGATTCTCCTGAAATAGTTGCTCTGTTCCCGGCTGTCCTGAAACATTCAGACTTACTACTACTGAAAAAATGGTGATTAAAAAAATAACTGCTCTTATTTTCATTTCCGGTTCCTGAGTTTCCTAATTCAATTGCTTATACAAAAGTATTAAGTTTATTGTTAAATCCCTATCTTGATATGCTTTTGATGTTTCAATTTATATTAGATAAATGAATTATATCTTTTAGTTTTGCCGGTAAAAAGAACGTTATGATCATATCCGCCGAAATAAGTTACTATCCGCTTAAAGACAAGTATCTGGTGCCGATTCAACAATTTATTGACCGTATAGATGCTTACAGTGAGCTTTTTGTCAGACCAAATGGCATGAGTACCCATGTTATTGGTGAGTATGACCAGGTTTTCCTGGCTTTAACTACTGAGATTAAAAGGGCATTTGAGGTACCCGACTCTGTTTTTGTGATAAAGCTTTTAAATACCGACATGAGGGGGATAGAATAGATGGAGTTGCTGAATATACTGGAAACGCTTTTAGAAAACATTCGAAATACATCACTAATAGAAGCTATTGCCGTTATTTTCGGCATCGCCAGCGTATGGTTTGAGAAAAAGGAGAATATACTGGTGTACCCGGTGGGATTGGTAAGCGTGATTTTATATATCTACATTACTTACCATGTACAGCTTTTTGCAGATATGGGAATAAATGTTTTTTATTTTGTGATGAGTATTTATGGCTGGTATATGTGGGCCCGGGGAGGGAAAGGAGGGACCCCTCTGCCCATTTCTTACTCCGGAGTAAAAGGAAATTTGGTGAATGGGTTTAGTGTGATAGCGGTATTTTTTATTTTATGGTTTGTGTTGGTAAACTATACCAATAGCGATGTCCCGGTGTGGGATGCTATGACGACTGCATTTTTTGTTATCGGGATGTATCTCATGGCACTGAAAAAGATAGAAAACTGGATTGCCTGGATGGCGGGTAATTTTATATCGATCCCCCTGTATGCATATAAAGATTTGGTGTTTACTTCTGTTCAGTTTTCAGTTTTCTTCATCATCTCTGTCTTGGGCTGGATAGAGTGGCGAAAACGATACAGGGAGGAGGTAAAGTTTGCTTAAGAAAATAGCAATCACAGGACCTGAGTCCACAGGAAAAAGCGATTTAGCTAAAGCACTTGCCCGCCATTATTATGCGCAGTGGGTGCCCGAGTACGCCAGAGAATATATCGATAACCTCAACAGACCTTATCGTTATGAAGATATCGAGCAGATTGCCAAAGGCCAGCTGGAAATCGAAAAGCGAAAGGCAGCTACAGCAACGAATTTGCTTTTTTGCGATACGGAGTTTTTGGTAACTAAAATCTGGAGCGAGTATGTATTTGGCCAATGCTCTCAATGGATACTCGATCAGGTGAAATGGCATACGTATGATTTATACTTATTAATGGATATTGACCTGCCCTGGCAATACGATCCGCAGCGAGAACATCCTCATAAAAGAGAGGAGCTTTTTGGTATTTATAAACAAGAGCTTGTTAATAACGGGTTTGACTTTCGCATTGTTAGTGGATATGGGACAAAGCGCGTATCTAATGCAATACAATATGTTGATGATTTGATAAATATTTAAGAGCCATTGCATTCTATTTATGGGTTAGTTGCTTTATCTTTGTGATAAGAGATTTACTGAGCGTTTTTTAGCAAGCAAGCATTTATTCAATGTTTTAATTGTCATCTTCAACAAATTAATTATGCAAAGTTTTTGGAAAATATTACCAGTAATCATATTAATACATATGGCTTTAATATTAAAAAGTCAGCCGGTAATACTTTCCAACCCTTCCGATACTTCAGTTTGTGCAGGTGTTACCGTTCAATTTGAAATTCTAGCATCAAACGCAGCATTTTACCAATGGCAGGAAAATGATGGAACAGGCTGGTTTGATATTGAAGATGATGTAAGTTATGCCCAGGGAGAAAACACCGCAACACTCACCCTTATCGATGTTATTACCGGATTGGATGGTTACAGATACCGGTGTTATATAGAGGATGAGTTTGGCGAGTCAATCATCTCTGAAGATGCCACCCTCAATGTTTACGAGACTCCACTTATTAATTCGCATCCTGTTGACCACGAAGTCTGCAAAAATGAGACAGCTATCTTTGAGGTGACCGCTGAAAATGCGACGAATTACCAATGGCAGGAAAACAGGGGGACGGGGTGGTATGAATTGTCTGATAATTCTTTCTACCAGGGGAGTCAGTCTCCCGAACTTCAGATATTTACCGTATTTGGGATCAATAATTACGAATACCGGTGTAAAGTGTTCAATAACAGTTGCTTTGAAATCAGCGATCAGGCGCTGCTGAGCGTCAACCCTTTACCACAGGTTTTTTACCTGTCGGGTGGTGGTTCGATTTGCGAAGGAGGGGAGGGTGTGAATATCTCTCTGAACGGGTCACAGCAAGGTATCAATTACGAACTGATAAAAAACGAATCCACCACTGTTTCAGTGGTAAGCGGAACCGGTGAAGCCCTTGATTTTGGGTATTTCAGCCAGCAGGGCACTTATACGGCAAGAGCAGTGGATGGAGAATCTTCATGTACCAATGTCATGAGCGGGCAAGTGGATATTGAAGTGTTCCCATTGCCTGAGAGTTATGACTTAACTGGGGAGGAGTTTTATTGCGAAGGTGGAAGTGGTACTTCACTAACACTTGAAAACTCGCAGCAAAATATACTTTATGCATTGTTTCTCAATGGCAGCGTAACGGGCTATCAAATTGAAGGGACCGGCGGAGCAATCAGTTTCGTTAATATTAATACGCCAGGCTCTTATTCTGTAAAGGCGGTAAACGCACAAACAGGTTGCGATACGTTTATGAACAATACCGTAACAGTTCAGGAATTTCCTGAACCGGAAGTTTATTCTTTTACCGGTAGTAGGATTTTTTGTGAAGGCTCAGAAGGAGCGGATCTTGCATTAGCCGGTTCAGAAACAGGTGTTGAATACCATTTACTGAAAGATGGTACACTTACTAATCTTTCCTTGCCGGGAACAGGAGATTCCCTGCACTTTGTGAATATTACAGAAGAAGGAAATTATTCAGTAAAGGCTGTTAGTGACACCGCCTCGTGCGAAGTTATGATGGAGGGTAGCATAGAAGTGGAAGAACAACCCTCTCCTGAAGCTTATACTTTATCCGGTGATGAGTATTTATGTTCCGGAGGTCAGGCCTTGATTCGACTTGAGGGTTCTGAAATTGAAACAAATTATGAGTTATACAGAAATGGGATGAATCTGAATAATTCCAGGGAGGGAACCGGACAGCCTATGGAATTTATCGTGAGTCAACCCGGGACATATACAATTATAGCATCTAATCAGAGTAATGGCTGCAAAACACCGATGCAAGGAGAAGCAGTTGTGGAAGATGCAGAAGAGGTTTTTGCTGATGCCGGTCCGGACAAAGAAGTGGAAGAAGGCGGGACGGTCATGCTTGATGGTTCTGCTTCAGGAGGAAGCGGTGATTACTCCTACACATGGCAGCCCGGAGAATTATTGATAAACTCTGAAGAAGCCCAGCCTTCAACGGTAGCAATGACCTCGCCACAACTTTTTACCCTGGAAGTGACTGATAGTGTCACAGGTTGTGTATCCGAAAAGGACACTTCCATTATAACAATACGTGATGGCGTTTTCGAGGTGGAAGCCTATGTTTCTGATGACAGCATTTGTCAGGGAAAGCCGGTGCAGCTTTATACTCTGGTACAGGGTGGAAGCGGAAGCTATGAGTACTACTGGTATTCGGCGGACGGAACTTTTACTTCAGAAGAACATAATCCGGTTATTAATCCTGAAACCACCGGCAGTTATATTCTCGAAGTAGATGATGGCACTTCAGTGGTGACCGATACGGTCAGTGTTTATGTGATACAAAATCCTGCAATATTCACTTTGACAGGAGAAGATAGCTTTTGTGCCAATGAGCCGGGAGCCGAGCTTCAATTATCGGGTTCTGAAGAGCAAGTAACCTATCGCCTTTACAGAAACGGTTTCTTTTATGATTCGCTGGAGAATCCCGAATCGTTTTTGGTAAGTGATGAAGGCAGTTATTCGGTACGCGCCATGAGAGCGGGATGCTCTAAGGAGATGAATAACCATACAGACGTGGAAAAATTCGAAGCCCCATACGCTTCGGCCGGAGAGGATAGATTCATATACGAAGGAGACATAGTGCAGTTAAACGGACAGGGCTTTGGAGGTACCGGGGCATATGCTTTTCAATGGCTGCCTGCAGAGTCACTGGAAAATCCTTCCTTACAAAACCCAATTACCCAACCATTATTTTCAAATACAAATTTTGCTTTTACTGTCACGGATGAGCAAACGGGCTGCCAAAGTGATGCTGATTCTGTTTCGGTGTATGTTGAGGGTAGTGAGCTAACTCTGGAAGTAGTGTCCAATAAGGAAACGATATGTTCGGGTAGTGGAGTGACCTTAACGGCATTGCCGGGAGGCGGTACCGGAAACTATTCATATCAATGGAACTCCAATCCGCCTGGCTTTAGTTCTGCCGATTCGGTTGCTCAGGCATACCCCACCACAAACACATGGTTTATCGTTACGATTGATGATGGTGTAAGCACACTGACAGATTCTGTTCAGGTAAATATTGCAGACAATCCTGAGGCTTACGAAATTACAGGCGGCGGACAAATGTGTGAAGGAGGCGCAGGAAGAGCTATCGGTTTAAATGGCAGTGAAACAGGGGTGTATTATGAGCTCATATCTGAAGCACAGGAAATTGTTGAGGTGTTAGGAGGTACGGGCAGCGCGGTTTCGTTCGGGGTGATTGATGAGCCCGGCAGTTATCATGCTATAGCCACCAACCCGTCCTCGGGTTGTGAGTCTTCAATGGAAGGAATGGCGGATATATACCAGGTAGAAACGCCTTCGGCTTTTGCCGGAGAGGATCAGGTGATTGAATTTAATCAGCAGGCTTCATTGAATGGATATGGTACAGGAGGTACAGGAAACTATGCCTATTTCTGGTCTCCGGCCGGAAAGGTACTCAATCCAACACAAGCCTCCACCAATACTGTCAATCTCAGCAGTTCAGAAGCCTTTACCCTGGAAGTTACGGATGAGTCTTCCGGTTGCACAAGCAAGCCGGATACCGTGTTAGTCAATGTGTCAGGTAATACTCTCTCACTTCGGCTGGAAGCCTCTTCGCAGAATATATGCAGTGGAGAGCAGATTCGGCTTTTTGCCCTTGCCAGTGGAGGAACAGGACTGTATTCCTACAATTGGATTTCCGACCCACCGGGGCTGAGTGGCCAGGGCAACACTCAAACGGTAGCTCCTTTTGACACAACAAGCTATACCGTGGAGGTAAATGACGGAGAAAACACCGTTTCCAAAACGATTGAAGTAGCCGTAACAGAGAAACCACTGGTGGAGGCAGGGCAGGACATTACTATAAGTTACGGGGAGCAGGCGCAAATAAGCGCCACAGCTGATGGCGGATCGGGGGATTATTCTTTTCAGTGGTCGCCATCCGGATACATCTCTAATTCTTCCGGCCCCGTCATACAAACCATCCCCTTAAGGCAGGACACCAAGTACTTTGTGGAAGCTATCGACAACCAGTCGGGATGCTACTCTCCGACTGATTCGGTGAATGTTTTTGTGGAAGGCAACGATTTGAGCGGCGTGTTAGTTGCTTCTGAGGATACGGTATGTTCTGGAGAACAGGTGAACATAGTGATTATCGCCTCCGGTGGAGAAGGGGCTTATGATTATTCCTGGACTTCCAGTCAGGGAAGTATTGGCTCTCAGCAACCTTCCATCAAAACCTCTGTGGATAGTACCACGACTTTCTACGTTGAAATTAGTGACGAGGTCGCTACCTGGTCTGATAGTATTAAAGTAATTGCCATTCCTTCTCCACAAAAGTATCTTTTAACCGGTGACGAGTATTTCTGTGAAAATGAAACAGAAGCCTTTTTTACTCTGCAAAATTCCCAATCAGGGATACGTTATCAGCTGGAGCGCAATGGCTTTTTTACTGGTGCCCTGGAGTATGGAACAGGTCAGCCGGTGGTATTTGACCATGCAGCACAGCAGGGTTTTTATGCCGTTAAAGCCATCAATCAGGTTAATAATTGCGTTAGCGTGATGCCGGGCGGTGTTGACTTGAAGCAAGCAGATGATCCCTCTCAATTTTTTCTCTCAGGTGGAGGAACATACTGTGAAGATGACACCCTCATCATCGAATTGGCAGGAACACAGCAGGAAGTCCATTACACTTTATTCAGACAGGAACAAGCACTGGATACTATCCGGGGAGACGGGACTGCTCAAATTTTTTCGCAAGATGCAGACAGCGGATTATACCATGTGATAGCGCAAAATTTCACTACCGGATGCTCGACGGTGATGAGCGATTCTATCCGGGTTTTTACCAGTCCGCTACCCAATGTGGAACTGACAAAAGACACAACCATTTACAGAGGGCAGAAGATTACACTTGAAGCCTCGGGAGGAGTTAGTTACCTGTGGAATACCACTCCCATTTCAGAAAGCTCAACAATTACTGTAAGCCCCCAGGATACAACGATTTACAGGGTAACAGTAAGTAGTGCCGAGGGGTGTACGGCGTCAGACAGCGTAAGGGTGTTTGTTGTAGACCCGTCGGAAGTGGAAATAAAGGTCAATGCGTTTACCCCGAACGGCGACGGCATCAATGACGTTTTCCTTGAGGGATACGATATCAAGGTATTTAATCGCTGGGGGAAGATCCTTTTCGAGGGTAAGGAAGGATGGGACGGCACTTATAAGGGTTCGCCTGTTCCTGCCGGAACGTATTACTATGTGCTTACATCAAACGAAGGGAACCAATCTCAGGCTGCTAAAGGGTCAGTCACTGTCATCAGGAGGAGCGAATGATGAGAAATGCAGTAAAACATATCATCACAGCGTTCCTGGTTATTCTGGCACTTAATGTTGCAGGGCAATCCAGATTGATTATGAATGGGCAGAAAGCATTCAAAAACAACAACTTTGTGGAAGCTGTCGAGTATTTCAAAAAAGCATTACCTGAAGCAAGGAATAGTTTTACACCAAATCAGCTTCAGCAGCTGGTTTTTAAGATAGGAGCAGGTTACCTGGCGATGAATCGTTATGAGAAAGCTCTGCCGTGGCTCAGCGAGGCGGTTTCAGCGGGTTCTTTTAATTCAGAATATCACCTTGCTTATGCAGATGCTTTGACGCTGACTGAACAGAAAGAGCAGGCTATTAAGACTTACCGCGAGGTTTTAAAAAAAGAACCTTACAACACCTATGCAAAATACAGGGTAGAAAGTTTGGAACATACCCGTGGAAAACCTCCTGTTCTGGCAAAAGTGGTACCACAAAATAAAATTAACTCGCCGCAGAGTGATTATGCACCTGCATGGTTCGAAGATAAGCTGGTTTTCTCTTCGGCCCGCCCCGGAAAAAGGAAGAGCAAAAATCCCAGAACCGGTCAATATTATGCTGATTTGTACCAGGCCCGCTATAATCAAAAGTCGGGAGCATGGGAGGGTGCTGCTGAACTAAGTGACGCGGTTAACGGCAAGGGAGCAGAGGGAAGTTTTGTTTATGATTTAAACAGCCGCACCGCCTATTTTACACGCTGCTATGAAAACAAAAAGCCTTGCCGCCTGATGAAGACGCGTTTGGAAAGAGACGGAGCGTGGACTTCTCCTGAAGCTCTTGAATTTGGTGGCAGGTTTTCCACCGGACATCCGGCATTGTCCGATGATGGCAGGACGCTTTACTTCGTTTCCGACCGCGAAGGAGGTTACGGGCAAAAGGATATCTGGAAAATAAGGAAGCTGGGGGAGGAAGAGTGGAGTGTGCCTGTCAATGTAGGACCCGAAGTGAATTCATCCTATGATGAATTATTTCCGCATCTGGCCTTCGACTCCCTGTTGTTCTTTGCTTCCGACCGCCCGAAATCTACCGGGGGACTGGATATTTTTGTATCCCAAAGAAATGGAGATTCGTTTGAAAAACCCCGGCGACTTTCCTATCCGTTTAACTCCTTGCGGGATGATTTTGCACTGATTGTTGATGGAGAAAAAGGATTGTTTTCTTCTAACAGAAACAACGAAAAAAGCAGCGATGATTTATTTGCTTTCGAGGGTTTGCCTTTATTGGTGGAGGTTAGGGGGCGCGTGTTATCCGATAAATCAAAACAACCTGTAAGACATGCATCCGCTGAAATTTCCAGTGCCTCCGGAAACATTTCGCCTTCCGTCGACAGCGCGGGCTTTTATCACTATTCGGTGCCCCTGCGTAAAAACTATCAGCTTATGTTATCGGCAGAAGGTTTTGCTCCGATAGAAGCTAAACTGAGATGGGAGAATGGGGATTTGGTTGAAAAAGATACGGTGGTTACCCATGTCCATTACCTCGGAAAGGCTGAAGCCACCGCCCGGATAATGGGGAAAGTGATTAAGAGAGCAGATGAGAAACCCATGACCGGCGAAGTGGTCCGGCTTTATCGCAATAGTGAATTGCTTGACAAGACCAGGACAGGTGGCAGGGGTGATTATGCCTTCTCCGGCTTGGAGGCGGCAGCTACTTACGAAGTAAAAATCAGTAAAGAGGGTTATTTCTCCGAGTCGCGCCGATGTCATGTTCCCGACCTTGAGGAATCTGCAACTTTTTCGTCGAAGCATGGATATGATATGGATTTCCAGCTAACGCAGATTCAGAAGAAGAAGGAGGTGGTCATCAACAATATTTTCTATGATTTCAACAAGGCGAGTCTGCGTCCGGAATCGAAGCAGGAGATCGACCGGCTGGCTTCCATGCTGCGGGAAACACCAAACGTCATCATCCAGATTAATGCGCATACCGATAAAAGAGGAAGCCGACAATACAACCGCAAGCTTTCGCAGAAGCGAGCACAAAGTGTAGTGGACTACCTTACTGCACAGGGAATCGATGCGGAACGCCTGTTTGCCAAAGGTTTCGGCGAAAGCCGACCCTTGATTGAAGAGGCCACCGGCGAGGCGGAACACCAGCTGAACCGGCGTACCAGCTTTAAGGTGCTGGCAGTGATGGAAGCAAAAAGTTCCAAAACACCGCAAATAGAGGTGAGAGCTGAAGAACCCGCAAAAGATAAGCCGCAGCCATCTCAAAGGAGGCTGAGCTACCGCGTTCAGATTTTGGCTTTAAGCGAGCGGATTGATAGTAATAGATTTAACAAACTACTAAAGAATATCCCT
>CAYFQK010000057.1:0-15643 GCA_964345255.1 uncultured Bacteroidales bacterium
CCTCCGAAAGCGACGAATTTTCTTTGTTTTTCATCAATTAATTTTAGGTCTATTGTAAAGTTGTTTGATTCTTTAACGGATATTGGCTTTTTGCTGCTTTGCCGGTGGGAATAAATCATGGCTAAATAGATAGTAACGACCCTGTTAACAAAATTGTTAAAAAACATAAAGAATTATTTATCAGGTGTTTATGTAAATACATTAACCGGTTTAGATAAATGATTGGAATGTAGTGAAATACTTTAAAGATATTTTGTATATTTGCATTGCTGAAATAAATAATTTTTATATTTGCAACGTAACCAAATCCCTGTTTTTCTACTTGGTTGGCGGTTTAAAATTAAAATCAGATAACTAAAAAAGGGGTAGAGGATTTTAAGGAGTAGAAAAGTTTTCAAAAATGATTTATTAGAGATAGTTTGGAAATAACTTACCTCAAGTTTCATAATTCATAACACACAATTTATGTACGATATCATAGAATTAAACAACAAGCTGGTTTCAGAGCTCAAAGAGATAGCCAAGGAGCTGAACATTGACAAGATAGAGGGCTTAAAAAAACAGGATCTCATCTACAAGATTCTGGACTGCCAGGCATTAAATCCCGCTGATGACAAGGGCAGCAAAGAACCCAAGAAAAAGCCCGGTCGTCCGAAAAAGCAAAAGACCGAAGAAGCCGACACGGCTGAAAGCACGGAAAAAACGGATAACGAATCAAAGGAATCAAAAGATAAAGACAAAAAGACTCGTCGCCGCCGGCGAGTGACAAAAATCACTGGTTCTTCCGATTCAAGCTCAGAGGACTCATCGCAGGAATCCACTGAAGAGGTCACCGTTAAAAAGGCACCTCCTGCCAACACCGGCCGTGATAAAACACCTGCCTCCAGCAGCGCTGATAAAGCCCCGGAGGATATGAAAGATGATATTGATAAGAGACAGGATAAAACCCATAAAGAGCCACCTCGCGAGCGGTATTCTCATAACAAAAGAGAAGAGGAATATTTCCCGTTTGAATCGGAAGGTATTGTTACAAGCGAAGGTGTACTGGAAATTATGCCCGATGGGTATGGCTTCCTGCGCTCTAGTGATTACAACTACATGAATTCACCGGATGATATTTATGTGTCTCAGTCACAAATCAAACTTTTTGGTCTTAAAACCGGTGATACCGTAAAAGGAAGTATACGTCCGCCAAAAGATGGTGAAAAGTTTTTCCCATTAATCAAAGTTGAAAAGATTAACGGTAAGGACCCTGAAACCATTCGTGACCGCATTCCTTTCGATTATCTTACTCCGTTATTCCCTGACACAAAATTCAACATTACAGGTCATAAAGATAAAGACAACCTGTCGGTACGCATTATCGACCTGTTTGCACCTATCGGAAAAGGCCAGCGTGGATTGATTGTCGCCCAGCCGAAGACCGGAAAAACCGTGTTGCTAAAAGAGATGGCCAACGCTATAGCCGCCAATCATCCGGAAGCTTACCTTATCGTACTGCTCATCGACGAGCGACCGGAAGAGGTGACGGATATGGCCCGCAACGTAAATGCCGAAGTCATTTCCTCAACATTTGATGAACCCGCGGAGCGCCATGTGCGTATATCTAACATCGTACTGGAAAAATCAAAGCGTATGGTTGAAAGCGGACACGATGTGGTCATCCTGCTGGATTCCATCACAAGACTGGCCCGCGCCCATAACACCGTTTCGCCCTCATCAGGAAAAGTATTGTCGGGTGGTGTGGAAGCGAATGCCCTGCAGAAACCTAAGCGTTTCTTCGGCGCCGCACGCCAGATAGAAGACGGTGGCTCGCTGACTATTATATCCACCGCTCTTATCGATACAGGCTCGAAGATGGATGAAGTCATTTTCGAAGAATTTAAAGGTACAGGAAACATGGAGCTTCAGCTCGACCGCCGTTTGGCCAACAAGCGAATCTGGCCTGCTGTGGATGTAGTATCTTCAGGTACACGCCGCGAAGAGCTACTGCTTAGCAAAGAATTTCTGCAGCGCGTGTGGATACTTCGTAACCACCTGGCCGACATGACGGCTCTGGAAGTTATGGAATTCCTGAAAGATAGAATGGTGATGACACAGGATAACGCTGAATTCCTGGCATCCATGAATGGCTAATAACTCCTCGTGTGTTTTAGCCTGGCAGTAATAATTTAAGCCACCTCAAATGGGGTGGTTTTTTTTACTTCTCCCGGAAAAGCTCCTCCCAGTTAATTCCACCGAAATTCCCGGAAGACATAGCTAAAACAGCCGTATTTTTTTGTTCAAGATGATTTAAGGTTTGTTTTAATACTTCGACATCAGTGAAGACTTGCAGGTTTTCTTTATCGAACGCTTTATACACTTCATCCTCATTAAGATGAGGGAGCTGCTTTAGCTTGATAGCATGCGGACTGTAGAACACCATTGCCTCGTCCGCAGCATCCAGCGTACCGCGGTAGTTGGGAAGAAATTCTTTATTCAGTGAACTATAGGTATGTAGCTCAAAAAGAGCAATAAGCCTGCGATCGGGATACTGTTCGCGAATGGCATTTAACGTTGCCGTTACTTTTGATGGGGCGTGGGCGAAGTCCTTAAAGAAGACCAATTTTTTTGATTCTTTAATTTTTTCCATTCTTTTAGAGGCTCCCTTAAAGGATTCCATAGCCGTGTAAAAATCATCTGAATTTATTCCCAGCTCCTTGCAAATTAACCTGGCAGCCTCCATATTTAATAAATTGTGCTTTCCAAAAATCTGTAACGGATACAGGGTAATTCCATGATGGACATAGGTCATCCCGTTTCTGGTGGAATATTCAGGCAGTGTATAGCTATAGGTATCAATGTCATCGGAGGCATTGATCATCATATCTCTCAGGTAGTTATCCTCGCGATTGTAGTAGATATGTCCTCCGGATTGGACTTTTCTGATAAAAATTCTGAACTGCTCAAGGTAATTGTTGAAAGTGGGGAAAACGTTCATATGGTCCCAGGCTATGCCCGTTATCACGGCGGTATGAGGGCGATACACATGAAATTTCGGACGGGGATCAAGCGCAGAGGTGAGGTATTCATCTCCCTCGAGAATCATGGTTTTTGCTATAGATGATAATGAAACCATCGTTTCAAACCCATCGAGCTGTGCCCCAACCATGTAATCGATCGCTTGTCCCGATTCATGTAAAACATGAAGAACCATTGCCGTTGTGGTTGTTTTACCGTGACTACCGCCGATAACAATGCGTTTTTTATTTTTCGCGTGCTCATAAAGGTATTCCGGGAAAGAAAATATGGGTATGTTTTGTTTTTTGGCTGCCAGCAGCTCGGGATTGTTCTTTTTGGCATGCATACCAAGAATCACAGCATCGAGGTTTTGGTGGATGCGCGAGGCATCCCAGCCTTCTTTACCGGGCAGCAGGTCATATTTTATCAGCCGGCTTCGCGAAGGCTCAAATATTTCGTCATCCGACCCGGTGATAACGTTGCCTTTTTTCTTCAGGGCAATGGCCAGGTTATGCATGGCGCTTCCGCCAATAGCTATAAAATGAAAACGTTGCATGGTCTTCGTTTTGGAGGTCAATCTACAAAAAAATCATATACCGGCATGCTTGATTGCTGTTTTTCCTCACAGAAATGCTATTCGAATTACCAAATTCTTTACCTTTGATTTAAGCTCAAAATTTTACCATCATGCAATATTTTCTCAAATGGATGGGGCATATTTTCGACAGGATGGTTGATGCCTGGCAAAGTGCCATCACCGCAAGGGTTGTGGGAACCGTCCTGGTTACTCTTTTTGTGGGAGCTTTAATAGTAATACAACTGAACATCTGGAATCTTTTACCTGAGTGGCTGGCTCAAAGAATTTCCACCAATTATTTTGATGCTATAAGCTTTGCTTTTACCGCGCTTCTGATTGTCGAGGTTATATCACTCATTCACGCCATAGCTCGTTCGGTAACGACATCACTGCTTAAACAGTTTGAATTATTATCCCTGATTTTGCTTCGTGATGCTTTTAAAGCGTTTGGTAGCTTCCACCAGCCGCTGGACTGGTCGCAGGATCTGGACCCGGTACTTTATATGATTACCGATTCTTTTGGAGCGCTGGTCATTTTTTTAATCATCGTTTTGGTTTCACGCATGGTTAAACACCCGCAGATAACTTCTTCCATGGATGACCAGGAGCGGTTTGTCAGGATCAAAAAAAGTATCGCCCTGGTTTTAACACTGGCTTTCATTGTTTTCGGTGTTGATCACATGGGGCTGTATTATATTACGGAACCAGGGACCGATTTCTTTGAAACATTTTACACGGTCTTAATTTTTAGCGATATACTAGTGATGCTGGTCGCTTTACGCTACGTTACCGATTACTTTGTAGTATTCAGGAATTCAGCATTCGCATTAGCCACAGTTCTCATAAGGCTGGCATTAACCGCACCTCCTTATGTTAATGTAGCCATTGGCATAGCTGCCTCTTTGTTTGTGTTGGGGCTTATTTACTTCTACAATCGGTTTCATCCATCCACAAAAACATAATAATTAGTTAAAACAAAAAGAAGATTTTGTAATTAAGCGGTAAAGATTATTTTTGCATTTGTTAGAGGAAATTGATTAACATGGATAAAGAGACGATAAATAAACTGAATGCTCAGTTCACTGATGCATCAGCCGGGGAGTTATTAGAATATTTTCTTAAAGAATACGGGGATAAAATAACATTCGCCTCCAGCCTGGGGGCTGAAGACCAGGTGATGACCCATATGATTGCGGGAATAGATAAAACAGCCAATATTTTTATGCTGGATACCGGACGCATGTTCCCGGAAACCTATGAGGTTCTGGCGAAAACCAACAAACGATATAATATCAATATCCAGGTGTATTTTCCCGATTCTAAAAGAGTGGAAGATATGGTGAATGAAAAAGGCATCAATCTCTTCTACAAGAGTATTGAAAACCGTAAGCTCTGCTGCCATATCAGGAAAACCGAACCACTTCAGCGGGCCCTTAGTGATAAAGAGGCCTGGATTACCGGTTTGCGCCGCGAGCAGGCGGTAACAAGAAATAATTTTCATAAAGTAGAATGGGACGATAAAAATGAGCTCATTAAAGTGAATCCCCTTATCGACTGGACACACGATGAAATCTGGGATTACATTAAAACCTACCGTGTTCCATACAACAAGCTACACGACAAAGGGTTCCCCAGCATAGGCTGTCAGCCATGCACAAGGGCCATTATGCCTGGAGAGGATGTGCGTGCCGGACGTTGGTGGTGGGAAACTCCCGAAACCAAGGAATGCGGACTGCATAAAAAGTAGCTATTCAAACCGGATGGCTTTAACCGGGGAGATTCGGCTTATGACCATTGAGGGGATGATCATCATAAGATAGCTTACTATAAGCGTACCTGCATTGATCCACACGAGGTCCAAAACCTGCAGATTTACAGGGACTACACTAACAAAATAGGATTCCTGCGACAGGGTGATGACACCGAAATATTCCTGGATGAAAGCCAGGCCCAATGCCAATACGTTGCCAATGAGCAGACCGCGCAGGACGATAAACGAAGCATTGTAAAGAAAGACTTTCCGGATGCTTCTGTTTTTCATGCCCAGCGATTTAAGAATACCTATCATGTTGGTGCGCTCCAGGATGAGAATAAGTAGCGTGCTAATCATGGTTATGGAGGCTACCACCACCATGATGACAAGGATTATGATTACGTTCATATCCTGCAGTTCCAGCCAGTCGAATATTTCGGGATGCAGGTTTTCTATCGACTGTATGTTCAGGTTGTAAGGAATTTCATCATACAGCGCCTGGCCTGTTTCTACGAGCTTATCAAAGTCATAGACAAGTACTTCAAAGCCACCCACCTGATCGTCATCCCAGCCATTAAGTTTTTGGATATGGCGAATATCACCGATGATAAACTTCTTATCAAAATCAGCGAGTCCGGTCTCATAGATTCCCGAGATGTTAAATTTCCTGCCTCTTTGATGGTTCCCGATAATAAAATACATTCGTAAATCGTCGCCGACCTTAAGCTTTAAAAGCTTGCTAAGCGCTTTTGAAACCAGAATTTCATCGGATGTTTTATTTTTCGAATAGTCCGGGACTTGTCCCTTTATGATTTTATCTCTGAAAAACTTCCAGTTAAAATCCTTTCCGGCCCCTTTTAGCGCTACACCCTGAATTTGATCTCTGGTCTTAACAATACCCGCCTTCATGGCGAAAACCTGGATATGGCGGACATTCTTTAAATCTACAGAAGGGTAAAAATCCTGATCCGTGGAAACAGGTTCCCGTTCATACGATTTATTGGAGTCAAATTTCGTGATGCGCAGATGCGACCCGAACCCTACCACTTTATCGCGAATCTCCTGCTGGAATCCCGTAACGATGGCTACCGATAGAATCATAACGCTGATGCCCAGAACAATGCTAAGGATAGCTATGCGTATAATGGGTCTGGAGTAGTTAAAACTATCTTTGGAAAGTGTTTTCCGTGATATAAATAATTCCGTATTCAACGTATAATTCTTTATTATTGCACCAAAAATTTGTCATGCGAAAATACCATTTTGTTTCGATATTGTCATTGATTCTTCTGATGAAGTTTGCTCCCACGCAGGGGCAAAACCGGTATGCCGGTGATATAGAACCCGCTGTGGAGGATATATGGGTGTGGTTGCCTTTTATAGGCGATAAACCTTTTGCGGTGGTAGCCAATCATACTTCCATGATGGGCGACACTCATCTGGTGGATACTCTTGTGAATATGAATTATAACCTGAAAAAGATATTCAGTCCCGAACATGGCTTTCGCGGAAAAGCCGATGCAGGAGCTTACCTCTATAATTCCACCGATACAGTTACCGGGTTGCCGGTCATTTCGCTTTATGGGGATAACAAAAAACCAAAACCACGTCAGCTGGAAGATGTGGAAATTGTGCTTTTCGATATCCAGGATGTGGGAGCGCGGTTTTATACTTACTTGTCTACATTAACTCTGGTGATGGAAGCATGTGCTGAGAATGATGTTCCTTTACTCGTTTTAGACCGTCCGAATCCGAACGGTTTCTATGTTGATGGGCCGATGCTTGAACCTGGATATGAATCGTTTGTGGGTATGCACCCTATCCCTGTCGTGCATGGAATGACCGCAGTGGAGTATGCGAATATGGTTAACAGCGAAGGGTGGATTAGTGAAAAATGTGATTTGATCTGGATGCTGGCAGAAAATTATACGCATGACAAATACTACAAGCTGCCTGTAAAACCCTCACCAAATCTACCTGATATGGCTTCTGTGTACCTCTATCCCTCGCTTTGCCTGTTTGAGGGAACAACTGTAAGCGTGGGGAGAGGAACCCCAAATCCTTTTTCAATATACGGTCACCCCGATTTGGATTACGGGGAATATTCTTTTATTCCTCAACCGGGCGAGGGAAGTCAAAACCCTAAGCTTCAGGGGCAACGCTGCTACGGAGAGAATCTGTCCGGTTATGGACAGAGTTTCCAGTCAAAGCCCCATCAAATTAATCTTGAGTGGCTTATAAAGGCCTATCATTCGCTGAAAGATGAAGGAAAGTTTTTTAATGATTATTTTGATAAACTTGCCGGTTCTTCCAGGCTTAGGGAACAGATACAGGCCGGACTGACGGAAAAGCAAATCAGGGAGCTATGGGAAGATGATTTGGAAGAGTTCAGAAAGCTGCGGAAAAAATATCTGCTCTATCCTGAATCTGAATAAAATAAAAGCTTTTAAACTGCTGAAGGTTCATGGAGGCATTCGTAAAACGCTTAGCTTTTTATACCTTTATCTCAAATTATAGAAGAGTATGTCCTCAGTTGCCCTAATTATTATAACGGTAGTAGCCACCGCAAGTGTCAGCTGGCTGGTTTTTACATTGCTGTTCAAAGCAGGCCCTGGCCGTGCAGTAGAGAGAGAAGAACTGAGGGAACAAGTCAGGGCTTTGAGCTCCAGCCTGGAGGTGAGTAAAAATCAGCATCAGTATGTAAAACAGGAGCTTGCGGAGAAAAAGCAGGAATTAAAAAAAGAACAGGAGCGCAGTTTTGAGCTGGGGCAAAAGTTATCGGAGAAAAGCAGTGAGCTGCGGGCGTTGGATAAAAGGCTGGAAGAAAAAAACAGGGAGTACGACGACATTAGGAAAAAGTTCACAACCGAATTCGAAAATATCGCTTCCCGGCTTCTCAAGAATAATTCAAAGGATTTTGCCGAAGCAAATCAGCAAAAAATAGACGAAATCCTCTCGCCACTTAAAGAGCGTATTGAAAAATTTGAGAAGACCGTTCACGATACCCATCAGTATAATGTAAAGGAGCAATCCAGCCTGCGCACTGAGCTGAAGAATCTTCACGAGCTTAACCAGCGGATGGCCCGGGAGGCTAATAACCTCACCCGGGCGCTGAAAGGCGATGTTAAAAAGCAGGGAAACTGGGGGGAATTGCTTCTCGAAAAAGTGCTGGAGCGTAGCGGACTCACTAAAGATTCGGAATATAAAAGGGAGGTGTCACTAACTGACAGTGAGGGGAATAATTACCGGCCTGATGTGGTGGTGTATCTCCCTGATGAGAAGCATATTATTATAGATGCGAAGGTTTCGCTGACGGCTTACAACAACATGGTGGAAGCCGCCACTGATGAGGAAAGAAAGCATCATCTCGACCGGCATACGCTTTCTATAAGAAACCATATAAAAAGTCTGGGAGAAAAAGAATACCACTTGTCCGGGCAGCTGGATACTCCGGATTTTGTGCTTCTCTTTATGCCGGTGGAATCAGCTTTTAGCGTGGCGCTGCAGAATGACCAGGAGTTATTCGGTTATGCCTGGGACAGGAAAATTGTGATAGTAAGTCCCACAACACTTCTGGCAACACTCAAAACGATTGCTTCACTTTGGAAACAAAAAAAGCAAACCAACAATGCACTTAAAATCGCCCGCGAAGGAGGGAAGCTATACGATCGGATAGCCGCTTTTCTGACCGAATTTGAGAAAATGGAGCGACCGATTAAGAATACCGAAAAGACCTACTATGAATTGAAGAATAAGCTTTCCGGAAGTCAGCAGAGTTTGTCGCAAACAGCTCATCGTCTCAAAGAACTGGGAGCAAAGGCAAACAAAGATCTCCCGGGCCATTTTCAAAATCAACCAGAGGAGGAAGAATGAAAAATGACAGAAAAAGAAAACGGATTCGCGTAATACTTTCTTTTGTTTTGATGGCAGGACTGATGAGTGGTTGTATTTCCACGAATAAGTTAACAACAAGGAACTACAGCTACCTTTACAATCGCAGTGTAGAACCCGTTAAGTTCACCGGCAGGGTTTTTCATCAATCCGACAGCTCTTCTCTGTTTATTTACAGAATCTATTTACCGGGACTAAAGTACGAAACAAGGGAAAAGGATAATAAAAATACAGCCCGCTACAGCTTTTTCTACGAAGTTTATTCCTCATTTGAAAAAAATGTATTGGTAGACAGTGCCACGATAAATTATGAGGATTCTTTACATTTTAACAAAGATAAATATCTCACACACCAGGTGTCCATCCCCATAAAAGCAGGAACCACCGGACATATGGCCATTAAGTTCAGTGATAAAAATGCTGAAAAATCTTTAAACCGCTACTACCGGGTAGATAAATCCACTGAACCCGGGCAACAATATTTTCTGGTAAAAAAAGGGAACGATCAGGTGCATTTTTTTGACTTCAGCAAATATTACAATGAATATCAAGTGCTCTTTGGCAACAAAAACACGCCCATTAATGCCGATATCTATAAAGAAAAACGTTTTGCTTTAGCCGATCCTCCTTTTGTTCCAAACTTACAGGAACCTGTACAGATTAAAAAGGTCAAAACAGTATACCTGCCCGATAACAAAGTAAGAGTTCGAAAAGAGCCCCGCATTTATCATATCAACACTTTGGACCGCAAGCCCCAATCCTTTTTATTTTATGCGGCGGATGAGGATTTTCCGAAGGTAAGAACCATCGATGCGCAAATACCCCCGCTAAGATACATCACCACCAATAAAGAGTTTGTGAACATCAAAAATGCTTCAAACCGTGAGCTGGCTATGGAAAACTTTTGGTACAATGCTGCCGGTGATATTGAACAGGCTCTAAACAAAAAAGAAATGTACAACGAACGGGTCGAAATGGCAAATAAGCTGTTCACCTCTTACAAGGCAGGCTGGAAAACCGACCGGGGTATGATTTATATAGTGATGGGCCCACCCGACCGGGTGCATTTTTTTGAAGAGAGCGAAGAGTGGATATATGGGAATCCGTCGAATATCGAATCAATGAGGTTTCGCTTTGTCAGGAAGCCGAAGCCTTTTAAATATGAAAACTTTGTGCTGGAGCGGAAGGAGAAATATCGCCTGCCCTGGTATAAAGCAGTTGAGAACTGGAAAAAGTGATAAGAATATGGTTAAAGAAAAGACAGAACTTTTATACGGAATGCGCCCGATCATAGAAGCGATAGAAAGCGGACGGGATTTGGAAAAGATAATGATGCAGAAAGGAGTGAAAGGAGAACTTGCTTCAGAGTTGAAAGCTGTGGCCCGTAAGCACTTTGTCCCCGTTCAGCAAGTACCCCTGGAAGCCCTTAACAAAGTGACGCGCAAGAATCACCAGGGTGTGATTGCTTATATATCTGCCATAAACTATGAGGATTTGGAAGAAGTAGTGCTGAGAGTTTTTGAGGAAGGACGTACTCCGTTAGTGATGGTACTTGACCATATTACCGATGTGCGGAATTTTGGGTCCATTGCCCGAACCGCAGAATGTGCGGCGGTTGATGCGATTGTCACTCCGGCCAGGGGGGGCGCCATGATAAATGCCGACGCCATGAAAACATCTGCCGGGGCGCTGGCGAAAATTCCGGTAAATCGCTCTTTTAGCCTTGAAAAGACGGTGGATTTGCTGAAGTCGTATGGCCTGAAAGTCATTTCATGCACCGAAAAAACCGAAACGCTATACACTGCTAATGACTATTCAGGCCCCACGGCAATCATCCTCGGATCGGAGGAAAAAGGAATTGAGGATGCTTTGCTTAAAAAATCGGATGCGTTAGCCAAAATCCCAGTACTTGGGGCGATAAAATCCCTTAATGTGGCGGTTAGCAACGGAATTATTTTATACGAAGTAGTCAGACAACGCATGAAATAAAGCAAAGATGGTTGACACCCTCAAAAAATACCTGCCTCTGGCTGTTATTCTTTTATTGGCTTCCGTAGCGCGTTTTTACCAGTATGACGCATGGTCGCTAAGTAACGACGAGCTAAGCGCCATTTCCCGCCTGAGGTTTGATTCATTCAGCGAGTTGATAAAGGGTGGGGTGGAAGTGGATGGACATCCCGCTGCTGTTCAGGTGATGCTTTACTACTGGAGCAAGCTTTTTGGTATTTCAGCAGCTGCCATTCGCCTGCCATTTATTGTTTCCGGGATTTTATCCGTATTAATGGGTTATTTGATAGCCCGCAGGTGGTTCGGAGAGACACCGGCTATTTTTTCCGGAGTTGCTATGGCGCTGCTGCAATTTCCTGTGCTCTACAGCCAATTGGCAAGGCCTTATATCACAGGGTTGCTCTTTGTTTTAATAGCTGTGTATTGCTGGGATAGCCTCCTGTTCAGAACTCGTAAAAAGTGGCGCATGGCTTCTTTGCTGGGAGTGAGCTATGCCCTGGCTATGTACACCCATTATTTCAGTTTTCTCACCGTGTTAATCCTGGGCATTACCGGTTTGTTTTATCTTAAAAAAGAGAGCCGGTGGCCTTATATTGCCTCAGGGGGTATTGCGGTCCTTCTTTTTTTGCCGCATGTCCCTATCACCTTGCAGCACCTTTCTTATGGCGGGGTGGGAGAGTGGTTGGCAAAGCCATCCCCTGGATGGATACTTTACCATATGGTATATATCTTTAATCAATCTGGATTTTTGTTGTTTGCCTCGGTTTCGGTTGTCATAGCTGCGCTTTTGTATGATAACAGCATAAGACGCTGGAACAGATATCACACCATCTCCTTTGTTCTTTTTTTTGGCGTGTTCCTGGTAGGGTTTGCTTATTCACAACTGGTAAATGCCGTTTTGCAGCATTCCACCATGATTTTTGTATTTCCGTTTTTTCTTTTTCTCATTTTTTCCTGGCTCGGGTGGAACCAGGTATCAAAATACCTTGTGTACCTTTTCGCCCTTTTTATGGTTATTTCACCGAACGGTTTGTCAGGATTTTACAATAAACAACATTTTGGAGAGTTTAAGGAGGTTGCCAAAAAGTATGTGGAATGGAATAAAAAATATGGCCCTTCATCTATCTCAAATATCCTCATAGCGAATGACCCCTACTATATCAGGTACTATTTTCAGGAAGACTCGGTCAGGCTTGATAAAATACTCTATGGGGATGAAGGTGATCGCGATGAATTGGCAGAATTCATGGCAAAGTCAGGTAAGCCGATGACTTGTTTTGCATGGACAAAGCCAATTAACCATCAGGTTTACGATGTTATCAGGGGTTATTATCCATTGGTAAAAGCCGACAGATCCTACCGGGATTTGTCACGAATCTCCCTATTTGCCAAAAAAGAAGGGAAGCCCTATGATTCCCTTTTCAGGAATAACAAGCATAAACTGGTCTTGACTGTTACTGATTTTAATGCGAATGGAACCAGCCTGAAGTTCAAACAAGACCATATTATCGACACCGCGGGCTGGCGATGCTACAGGGTGAAATCAGGGAGAAAATTTGATTTGGAGTATACAGGAACATACCCCTTTGGTAGTAAAGCTTTTAAAGAGCTGCAAATTGAAGCGGAAGTATTTGCAAACAAACCGTTGGAGGAGGCTATGTGGGTAGCAGCGGTTTTTAACAAGGAAGGGGACCAGGTGTTATGGAAAGGAATCCCACTGGCATATTTTACCAAAAACCCCGGCAAATGGCAGAAGCTTATTTTCACCCCGGATATGGAAAAATTGGCTGACAAGCAGCACACAATAAAAGTTTATATTTGGAACCGCGGAAATGAAACCTTTCTTGTAGATAAGATGTCTATCGCTGCATACGAATAATTGCGATGTTACCGTTAGAATACGAATGAAGAATATGAAGAACGTAAGTATTTGGTTGGTTTTTTTCACGATGCTCATGCTGTCTTCCTGTCAGCAGAAACACACAGAAGTTGAGAAATATCCTAATGGGAACCTTAAAAAAGCACTGAGCTTTAAAGGGGATCAATACCATGGGGCCTGTAAATGGTATTATCAGAATGAAAACCTGAAAATGGTAGCTCATTATGACGAGGGTAAGCTACATGGAGAGGTTATCAGGTACTATTATAACGGCGACAGGGAGTCGTATGATGAGTATGATGATGGGAAACGCAGCGGGCAATCGATCACCTATTATACCAATGGCAATAAAAAGAGTTTGAAAACTTACACCAACGATACCCTGGACGGAAAATATCGGTTGTGGTACAGGGACGGGCAGATGAAAATATCGGGTGCATACCAAAAAGGTCTTTATCAAGGAAAATGGGTATGGTGGAGTGGTTATGGGACAAAAACAGGGGAAGCTACCTTCCGCAATGGTGACGGCACGCAAATATCGTGGCATACCAATGGTAAAAAGCAACGGAAAGTCCCCTACAAAAACAACCTGAAACACGGCCAGGCCATCCATTACAATCCAGAGGGAGAAGTGGTCAAAATCCTCAAATATGACAGCGGTAAGTTGGTGAAAGAACAAACAGCAACAAGCCGAAATAATTTATAATCAGTCTACAAATAATTTTTACGATTTTTGTGGCGGTTCTTTGACATAATGCTTTTCTAAGCATTTAATTTTTAGATTGTTACGCAATCGTTTTCGATTTACGAATCGATTGATATTCAATCGAAAACATCTTTAACAAATCTTTGGTGGATTCAAAATTTAGTTTATACCTTTGCTTTGTGAATTTAATAACAATGTTAGTTGTTTAACGTAGTATTAACCATTATTTAAAACATAAAAAAAAGTTTACGCAATGGACCTTGAAAAAGTAATAAGTAACCTGGAGCAGAAGCATCCCGGAGAGGGTGAATATCTGCAGGCCGTGCACGAAGTGTTGGAATCTCTCGAAGAGGTTCTGAATGAAAATCCTCAATTTGAAAGCAAAGGCATCGTAGAACGACTAATCGAGCCTGACCGCGTACTAACTTTCAAAGTTCCGTGGGTTACGGATAACGGCAAAGTAGAAGTAAACATCGGCTACCGGGTGCAATTCAATAACGCTATTGGCCCTTACAAAGGAGGCTTAAGATTCCACCCGAGTGTAAACCTGAGTATTCTTAAATTCCTCGGTTTCGAACAAATTTTCAAAAATGCGCTTACAACACTGCCAATGGGCGGTGGCAAAGGAGGTTCCGACTTTAATCCTAAAGGGAAATCAGACGATGAAATCATGCGTTTCTGCCAGTCATTCATGCTGGAACTCTGGAAACTTATCGGTCCTGAGACCGACGTTCCGGCAGGAGATATCGGTGTTGGCGGTCGTGAAATCGGATTCCTTTATGGCATGTATAAGAAACTGGCCCGTGAAAACACCGGTGTTCTAACAGGAAAAGGCCTCAGCTGGGGTGGTTCCCTGATTCGTCCTGAGGCAACGGGATTTGGAGCGGTATATTTCGCCGAAGAGATGCTCCGCACTAAGGGCGAGAGCTTTGATGGAAAAGTAGTGGCATTATCGGGTTTTGGTAATGTGGCTTGGGGTGCCGCCCAAAAGATAAACGAGCTGGGTGGTAAAGTAGTAACGCTTTCCGGACCGGATGGGTATGTGCATATCCCGGATGGGATCACCAATGAAATGATTGAATACATGCTTGAGCTGAGAGCTTCCAACCAGGACATCGTCAAACCTTTCTCCTACGAATTCCCCGAAGCTCAGTTCCACGAGGATAAGCATCCGTGGGAGGTAAAAGTCGATGTGGCTATTCCTTGTGCAACACAAAATGAATTAAATGAAGAAGATGCTGAAATGCTGGTTAAGAATGAGTGTATGTGTGTGGCTGAAGGAGCGAACATGCCTTCCACACCGGAAGCTATCGAGGTTTTCAGCGAAAATAAAGTGCTTTTCGGGCCCGGTAAGGCAGTTAATGCTGGTGGTGTAGCTACATCAGGACTTGAAATGACACAGAACTCCATGAAACTGAACTGGACGCGCGAGGAAGTCGACGAGCGACTGCATCAGATTATGCGCGATATTCATGCGCAGTGTCAAAAACATGGCACTGAGGAAGACGGACATATTAATTATGTTAAAGGGGCAAATATTGCCGGATTCCTTAAAGTAGCCAATGCAATGATGGAACAGGGAGTCGTATAAGAATCTTTGGTTTATTATTTGATTTGGACCGTGCTGCCTCCTGAGGCAGTGCGGTTTTTCTTTGTTTACCTCAGCTCCGTGAATCATTTTATAATCGATACGAATTCAATAATTCAAAGCGATTTTTTCCCCAAAACGATAAAAAAGCACTCGTTTATTCGCTAATCATTCGTGCAGTGCTAACTAAAATTGCGGATTTAAGAGTGAATCTAAGACGCTGTTGCAGATAGTAATAATTC
>CAYFQK010000058.1:0-15504 GCA_964345255.1 uncultured Bacteroidales bacterium
AGTTTACAAAGTAAACCACCAGCATGCCAAAAATAACCGCAAACTGATACCATGATACCAGGTTTCCCCTTCTCTCAGCCGGTGAAATCTCAGCAATGTACATCGGCGCGGTCATAGAAGCCAGGCCCACACCAACGCCTCCAATAACCCGGTACAAGATAAACGAAGACAACACCTCCATTGTGGTGAAATTTAAGGTATCCGGTAGAGCCGATCCCAGGGCGGATAGGATAAACAAGCCGGCCGCAAGCATGAGACCGTATTTACGACCAATATTCTGACTAATATAGCCTGCTACCGATGCCCCGATAATACAACCTATCAGTGCACTTGAGACGGCAAAGCCATTTATTGAGTTGGCAATGTTATGGGTAATATCATCCCCAAGGGTAAAAAATCGCTGATAGCTCGTCGCCAAAAGCAGAATCCAAAAAATCAGGCTGTAAGCACTGCCTTTCCGCTTACCGAAAAGCTTCACAAGGAAAGAGGTAATCAATACGCCGATAATCAGGAAACAAGACGATGCCAGGATTTTATATTCGGCAATAATTTTTGATGCCAGCTCTGGATTTTTTGGTAGAGGGTCAATGAAGTTGCTTTCGATAGCACCGACGGCTCCATTAATTACTGCCGTATCATAACCGAACAACAACCCTCCCAGCGTGGCGACAAGGGTCAGTAAAAATATATATCCCTTTGACGGACTTTGGCTCACAGATTTCTTCATGCGCATCAACAATTAACGAATATGTTGATTCAAAAGACTCTCAAAAAACTCCTGTTTTCCGCTTATTTGCTGTGGCTCGCCGGTTTTAACGGCAGTTTCCCGAAGCTCCTCCAAATCCATATTCCCATTTTCGAATCTTTTTCCCTCTCCGCTTTCAAAAGTAGCATATCTTTCATTTCTGAGCTTTTGATAAGACGAATTTCGGAGGATATCATTTGCTGCCATCAATCCCCGGGCAAACGTATCCATCGCTCCTATATGGGCATTAAAAAGGTCCTCCGGGTCGGTGGAATTTCTGGTGAGTTTTGCATCAAAGTTAATTCCGCCGCCCTGCAGGCCTCCGGCTTCAAGAATGACAAGCATGGCCCTTGTCACATCATTCAGTTTCGTCGGGAATTGATCGGTATCCCATCCGTTCTGCTCGTCGCCACGATTGGCATCGATACTTCCCAACATTCCGGCATCGGCAGCCACCTGCAATTCATGCTCAAACGAATGCAGTGCCAAGGTAGCATGATTGGCTTCAATATTGAGTTTGAAATCATCCATCAGGTCATATTCCCTCAAATACTGCAATACCGTAGCTGCGTCTGTATCGTAAAGCTGCTTCATGGGTTCCATGGGTTTGGGCTCTACAAAGAAATTTCCCTTGAAACCGTTCTTTCGGGCATAATCGCGAGCCATAGTAAGCAATCGCGCATAATGTTCTTTTTCCTTTTTCATATGGGTGTTCAGCAACGTCATGTAGCCTTCACGACCGCCCCAAAAAGTGTAATTATGGCCACCTAATTCAATCGTAGCGTCGATAGCCCGCTTCAGTTGAGCACCAGCGTGAGCAACAACGTCAAAATCAGGATTAGTACCCGCTCCGTTCATATAACGCGGGTGGCTGAATAGGTTAGCCGTGCCCCAGAGCAATTCTATTCCTGATGCTTTCTTTTTCTCTTTGGCGTAATCGACTATGGTTTGCAGTCTGCGCTCTGATTCAGCTATAGTTTCAGCTTCGTCTATGAGGTCGACGTCGTGGAAGCAAAAATACTGAAGTCCCATTTTCGTTATAAACTCAAAAGCCGCATCCATTTTATCTTTTGCTCTTTGCACAGGGTCGTTACTTTGAAGCCAGGGAAGCTTTCGTGTTCCGGCGCCAAAAGGATCAGCCAACCCGCTGGAAAACGAATGCCAGTAGGCTACCGCAAAAGGCAAGTGCTCTTGCATGGTTTTATCCCCTACTATCTTTTCCGGATTGTAGTATTTGAAAGCCAGTGGGTTATCGCTTTCGGGGCCTTCATACTTTATTTTTTCTATACCTTTAAAATATTCTCTCTCTCCTGTTAATACATCCATATTAGTCCTATTTTCAAAGTTCTCCATTCCTTTTGTTATTGATTGATATATTTATTCAGTACTTGTTTCCATTTTCTATATGCTTCTTTTATAATTGGTTGAGTCTTTTCACAAGGAAAAATGGTTTCCAGTTTTTCCAATTGTTCAAATGCCTCTTCAAATGAGTGATAAATATTTGCCCCCAGTGCAGCACCACGAGCAGCTCCTGTAGCTCCGTCGGTATCGTACATCTCTATGGATGCTCCCGTCAGGGTAGCGAGAGATTGCCGAAAAACCGGACTCAGAAACATATTTCCCTTACCTACCCGAATAGTATTCATGTGTGTACCGCCAGCCTCCATAATCTCCATTCCATACTGAAAAGAAAAAGCAATCCCTTCCTGTGCTGCCCTGACTAAATGCTCCAGGGAGTGTCGATTAAACTCCAGATTATGAAAGCTTGCTCCGGGGTTCCGGTTATTGAGAATCCGCTCAGCCCCATTACCAAAAGGGAAGACCATTACCCCTTCAGCGCCTGGAGGCACTTTTCCTGCCTGCTCGTTTAGCTGTTCGTAGCTTACTCCCGAGGTCAGCTGGTGCTTTAGCCAGGAATAGAGAATGCCCGTCCCGTTGAGACACATCAGCACACCATATCTAGGCTTTTGAGAAGTATGATTTACATGCAGAAAAGTGTTAATTCTGGATTGGTCGTCAGTCATTTTCTTTTCACTAACACCATAAACAACTCCTGAAGTTCCTGCTGTGGCAGCAACTTCACCGGGGTGAAGCACATCCAGCGAAAACGCATTGTTAGGCTGATCCCCTGCGCGATATGAAATGACCACATCCTGCGGGAGACCAAGCTTAGCTGCAGCTTTTGCTGATATTTTCAATTCCCGGCTAAAATTCGGAACTATTTCAGGAATCATCGACGAATCCAAATCAAAGTAATCGAGTAGAAAATCTGCCGTACGCTCCTTTTCGTAATCCCATAGGATTCCCTCCGACAAACCCGAGGGTGTGGTAGTAGCATGGCCAGTTAGTTTGAGGGCAATGTAGTCGCCGGGAAGCATGAACTTCCTGATTTTTCTGAATGTGTCAGGTTCATTCTCTTTTACCCATCTAAGCTTGGAAGCCGTAAAATTTCCCGGCGAGTTCAATAGCAAATTCATTGTTTTCTGTTGGCCAAGGTCCTGCAACGCTTTCTCTCCAAAAGCACCGGCGCGGCTATCGCACCAAATAATGGAAGGCCTGAGTGGTTCCATGTTCTCACCCACCGTCACCAGCCCATGCATCTGATAAGAGATACCTATGGCTTTAATAGCGCTATTCTCCACATCCGGGAAGCTCAACAGTGCCTGGGTCACTTTTTTGAAATGCTGCCACCACACATCAGGGTGTTGCTCTGCCCACCCCGGCCTGGGGCTTTTAATTTCCAACTCATTGTCCGGGCTCACCGCTGTCGCCATTATTTTTCCTGTGGCCGTATCCAGTACGGATGCTTTTATAAATGAGCTTCCTATGTCATATCCAAGTGTAATCATGCTTTGCTGTTTTATTTCCTGTGCTTTTGCATCCCTCCTAATAATTGTACATAATCAGTATGAAATATGTATCGTTTCATCAAACTACTGGGTATTTAACTGTTCAGGAATCTTATAATATGTTTTTTGATTCCTGATGAATTTTATTCCACCATTTTGTAGAATGGCATCCTCAGCGATTGCGGCAATCCTCTCAACCAGATTAGTTATGAGGGTATGATTCGGAAGCTTATCACGAGAATAATTGATATACGAATTATTAAATGGTTTTTCAAATATTTTTCCGTCGCCCAGATTAGTCGTCAAGTGGCGCGGTATTGCATCGCCACCATTTAGCACACCTACAAACCCGGCACAGGTGGCCCCCTGATTATCACAGTCGAGGCCTGCACTAATGGCAATTCCGGTAGTTTTCATAAAATCGCCGTTTCCATATAGGATAGCCATTGCTCCGAATAGTCCGTTAACCATTGCAGAAACCGCATGGTGAGGCTCCGTAATATCCGGGTGATTGTAATAGTTCTCTTTGATCAGTGCCCGCGTCTCTCTCCAGTTCTTTTTTTGTCTATACCATTTTTTAACATCTTTTAACCCCATTTTAAATGGACTGGAATCAGGGATATACGACATGGCCCAGTCGTACATTTTTGGAATATCCGTCTCTGTAAATGCGGCACTGTAAAGCGCGGCGTAAAACATGGTGGGATGCGTACCCCAATCGGCATTGGTGATTCGGGCTCCCCAACGGGCACGTTTCACAGCTTTGTCCACCATTCCGGGATAAAAGACGCTCCAAATTTCATTTACCAACTGGGGGTCGATATGATACCAATACGGATTATTTTTTTTATCTCCGGTTGCCGGTGGAATTAATCCCTTCTCCATATTCCGGCGGGCCTGCCGGTTGCTTCCCCAAACAAACCGGTTGATATGCTTCTTCCATGCTTCTACTATTTCGGGATAGGTGATGTCGAGTCCGTATTTTTCGACGGCATGAAGTGTAACAAACTCAATATCCGTATCGTCGTCACCCCAGGCTCCCCCTAAGGCCCTGCCTAAAACATGGACGTAAGCTCTTCTATCCATGTTCATTTTCAGATCAGTGGAATCAGAGGCATTATAGTAGCGATCGATAATTTTCGGAATAGACTTATCAAAATACTTGAACTCAAAAGGAAAGCCCATGTAATTACCTACCAACTGGCCGTGCCAATAGCCGGTTATCTTGCTCTTCAGCTCTTCTTTTGAGATTGTATCATAAGACTGAGATGAATTTGAAGTTTTATTGGCTTTCTTTTTATCAAAAAAATGCTGATAAAGCTCACCCCGGAAATTATCAATTAACCCGTATCCTCCTTCCGGAATCCAAAACATTTGGGTCATGACAACTCCCACAAAGTCCCTTTTCGGATCGACCCAAAAATGCGTTCCTTCATATCCTCCGCCAATCCACAAACCGGCATCTCCTTTTTGGGAGACCCGCATCGAATCATTACTAACCCAGAGGTTATAACCATTGTATCCATAAGGACTATCCACCTGGGTATGCGGAGCATGTATTTCTTTGACAGTTGATTTATCCAAAAAGCAATAGCCATTTAGCTTGCCACCGTTCAGCAGCATCCTCAAAAAGTCGGCGTAACCGTCTGCGGTTGCTATCATCCCTTCGCCTCCCAGGTACAATTTGTGTTCCGGTTTATAATCAGGCACATCCTGGCCGAAAATATCCAGTTCTCCGGAATGTGCTTTCCGTAACACCGAATCTTTTCCCGATATGCGGGGCGGCAACTCTGCTCCGGCTGGTAAATCATACTGAAGCCCTTCAATGCCGCATGGCTCCGTGAGTCGATCCTTAACCAAAAGGTTCAGACTTTTTTGGGTTGCCCTTTCTGCTACGAAGCCCAGCACTGTGGTATTCAACCCGTAATAATGTTCGGTCCCCGGATGCTGTATCAGCGGTAAATCAGCCAGGCGATCGATAAACTCCTTTGTATTTTTTGCTGCGGCAAGATTTTTCGAGGCAATCATAGAATCCAGACAATGAATATTGGTCGTGGAATAATAAAATCCCGCCTTATGATTAATCAAATGCCGTAGCGTCATCACACTATCCGTTGGTACCTCCCGAAAAGGACATACCGTTCCAGTGCTATCTGTGTTGACTTGGTGCAGGGGCGTCCCATCCTGGGCAACAGTTACCTTCATATCTTTAAATTCAGGGATATACTTCACCACGGGATCATCAAGGCTTAATATCCCCTCTTCCATAAGATCCAGTACAACTGAAATTGTCACCAGTTTGCTCATAGACCAGATGCGTATCCAGGTCTGTCCATTTATATCCGGCTCTTTGATAAGACGGTCATTCACTGCACTGTGTTCATAAAGAACCTCCCCGTTTTTATTCTCAAACCGGGCGTACAAGAATGGATAATATTCTTTCTCAACCCCATTATCTAAAATGGCGTCCAGAGTGTCCTTTTTGGGTATGAGTGGTGTTTTCTGAGCTTCTGTAGCACAGGATATTAAAGTTGAACCTATTACACCTAATAAAATGGCGATAATGAAATAATTTCTTTTCATAGTATGATTGTTTACTGGTATTAATTCCTTGATTAATATTTATTTGTAAATCTTATCCATTAAAAAAATAATTATACGTCTTTCGCATTACAGCTTTCCTTTCTGTCTCTCAATCATTTTTTTGAAAAATTCCTCTACCAAACTCTAATCACAACCTTTCCAACACCGGGATTCTCGAAGGGACCGGGCCATGTATTTACTTGACTCCTTGATTCCCCTAAATAATCTGTATCAACCTTTAATGGGGTTCCATCGGGTGATTCAAAGCGCATATCCGAGGTATTCACTTTACCCAACATTCCGGTTTTGATGATCTCGTTTTGAATATCTTTTAACGATTGAGGCAGCCGCAAGTGCAAAAAAACTTTATCTCCGCGCTCTTCCAGCTTAATCTGAGGGTCATGATCCGGTTTATAACTTGCATGCTTTTCCCCCGGATAATTTTGCGCGCCTTTAAAATAGACATTGCCATTGATATACATCGGACAATATCCATCATAAACTCCTAAACCGTAAGTTCCCCGGTTCTTCCACCAATTATTAGGCATCGTGTCATTAACCTTTTCTTCCACTTTCGTAAAGATGTTGTTGTAGAATCTGTTATCGGCGTTGTCGGTAACGGTTCGGCCGTAAACCTTGGTGGAATGGGGTTTCAGCCATGGCGTGGAACGGTTTTGTTGCACGATGATAATTTTACCTTTAATGAGGTTGTTAATATAAGCCCCACCTGAGGAGCCATCCAGAATAGCTACACTGTTTGAGAGGAGTAGATTGTTATCAATAACAAACGGACCGTGATTCACTTCCACAAAAATATCTTCCGTATAGTTATCATAAAGCAGATTTCCACTCACGCGGGTTCCTTGGGTCATCCAATCCAACCAAATTCCTTTTTTTGCATTATGAATCCGGTTGTTTTTAATGACTGCATCAACAGGCCCGTGAAACTTAATGCCCGAAATTTCAGCACCTCCGAATTGTCGCTTCGTCCAAATATCATAAATATGGTTATTGGCTACCGTACTAAAAGCGCAGCCCATACTACCGCAAATCCCCGCCTGTTCGCAGTTATAAATGGTATTGTTTCTAACGACATGTGACCCAATGTTTTCTTTCGACCATTTGTAAGGCTCTTGCAGCACTTTAGTTATCAGGCGGTTGTAATGGGTTGCTCCGTCAACTGAAGGGTCTTTTGTAGCCAGGTTATTCCCACTGGCTCTGTCTTTTCCAAGGGTGATGCCTGCGCATTTGGAATCACTGACGACATTGTCCTCAATAATCCAACCCTTACTCCAGTTCGTTCCCACAAGCCCCACCTGCTCAGCCGTCGGTGGAGCCCATTGTGTTGCAGCCTGGCTCATTTTAAACCCGCGAACCGTAATATAGTTAATGTCCGTTTTTTCGGGATAAAAACATGCTTTGCGCACATTGATCTCTACCCGTTCTTTATTGGGATTTTTCTGATGAAAATTGGCGTAGAGATAAGTGTGGTTTTCATCAGTTTCACAATACCACGTATAGGTTGATTGCTTCTTAAGTTGTGTTTTCTCCATTGGCTTAGGATTTAGTACCTGCTCGAGCCATGGAACTTCAAAAAGCGACATCCCATTTAGATAGACTTCTCCGGTATGATGCACCCTGCCGTAATCTCTAAACCAGTCGCCTCTAATCTGTTCTTTGTAAGGATTATACGATCCTAAAAATGAATTTGGAATCACCGCTTTCCAAACATTTCCCTTAAAATGCTTCCAGTTGTCGATCACTTCCGAACCTTTAATGATTACCTCCTCCCCTTCAGCAGCCTGATATACTATACGCTTATCATCAGAAGTGCCACCGCGGGGTGGATTGATTCTTTCCCTGTAAACGCCCTCATGGACGGTAATCACATCGCCCGGCATTGCAATTTCAGCGGCTTTTGATATGGTTTTAAACGGTTCTGCCCTAGAACCCGGATTGTCATCATCACCAGTTTTAGCCACATGATATTCCTGTGAAAACCCTAAACCGGAAACCAAAACTGCTAATGCCAAAAGAATCTTAACCTTATACATGGTTCACTTTTTTATTCGTTAATACCTTGGATGCCCCTTATAGCTTACCCAATCGAAGTCAGCATATGCTTTCGTTGATCGGCCATTGCCAGTGGCATAAATTCCCATAAATGCTCCTGTATATCCGTCGCTGAGAATATAATCCGCCCCTGTAGTGATAAAGGATTTAAATGAGTTCCCTCCATTCAGTGAATACGTAAAATGATACTTGTCATTCTTAGAAACTACTTTAAGGATAATCTCATCGTTGTAATTTGATAGCATATTTTCCTTTTTTACCGTAGCTTCTTTGTCCTTTTCGGAAATATTCAGCCGAAGAGTGGGGTTCCCATTCTTTCTTACGACGATAAAATTCATATAGTTGTCATCCTTCTGGAAAAGACTAATTCCGGCTTCTGTATTGTTCTTTTCGGGACTGAATTCCATACGGGCCGAATATTCAAAATCGCTTTCCTTTTGGCGGATACCCATCAGGCTATACCGTTCCCGCATTTCAAAACGCTCCGGCTTTGCATAAAGCCTCAGAAATCCCTCGCGGGTGGTAAGCGAATACGTTTCGGCTTGAGGCACGCGGCGGAAATTCCATTCCAGGTTCAACGTGTGCCCGTCAAAATTATCCACAAACGCATCATTGTAGCGCTGGGGTTTATCCTCGAAGGGCAGTGGAGTGTAGCGCTCCACCCTTCCGGTATGAGGCGCGGCAACAGGGAACTGGTATTTTACTGGCTGCCAGTTTCCTTCGCTGACTTCTTCCCAGCCGACAGTGGCCGGCTCCCAGGTCACGGGCATCAGGTGCGTTTCTCTACCCATGTTGGAGGCTCTGTCGATTTCATTTCTAATCCCCAGGGCCACCATGTACCACCTACCATCGGGAAGTTCCACCAAATCGGCATGGCCGGTACTGTTTACCCAGTAATCTTTCGTCAGGTGCCGGGAAGTGAGAATTGGATTCCGGGGATTGGAATCGAATGGACCGAAAACACTGTCGCTGGCTGCAATCATTACGGCATGATTAAAACTCGTGCCGCCCTCGGCTATTAAAAGATAGTAGGTGTCGTTTTCTTTGTACATGTGAGGGCCTTCGACACAACAACCTCCACAGGCTCCCCGCCAGACCGAGTGCCGTTCACCGGTGAGCTTCCAGTTTTCCAGGTCCAGCTCCTGCACCCAAATCTCGCCGATACCGTCCTTGTTGGGATTACCTACATCATGTGTTCCCACGAAGTAGACTTTCCCATTATCATCAAAAAATAAATCGGGGTCAATACCGGGTGCTCCTTCAATTACATGAGGTTCAGACCACGGCCCTTCCGGATCGTCAGCCGTGATTATAAAATTAACCATATCGGTGGGCTTATCCTTTTCAACGGGACTATAGACGTTCGTTGTAATAATATAAAAAGTCCCGTCGTGATATCGAATCGTTGGCGCATGGATGCCTCCGTCCTGCTGTACATCTACCAGGTTCACCGCTCCCAAAGCCTGCGCTTTGCGGTGTAGGCCGTAGCCAATCAATTCCCAGTTAACCAAATCTTTGCTGTGATGAACTGGCAAGCCGGGAAAGTACTCAAACGAAGAATTCACGATGTAATAATCATCGCCTGCCCTGCAAATGGAGGGATCGGGATGAGCCCCCGGAATTACGGGATTGATAAATGCATCTTCCTGGGCGAATACAAAAACCGGAAGAAGCGCCAACAGAAATATTAACTTTCTTATTTTCATAATTTTAAGTATTTTATTGTTACCACACCGAAATATTTAGCCTGGTCAAAAAATCAGCAATCTCAATCAAAAAGAAATAAACCGAAGTATTGGGCGGTAACCGCCCAACACCTCTTTGAAGTTTAACTAAAACACTAAACCCAATCTATGTAAAAACAACTATTATTCGTTTGTACAAGTAGGGATCATCTGGAAATCATCTCCACTTGAAGGATTTTTTACCACAATACTTCCATCCTGATTCTGAAAGTAAAAAGAAATTCCGTTAATTTCGGCCTCAGGTGGGATATCTAAGAAGCGCCGGGGCCAAATGGTTATTTCCCACATGTTTTCTCCTTCAGTGGTCATTGCTGTCGTTTCATTCGTTTCACACACTTCCGCTGTTCCACCGGTGTAGTCAGCCGTAGCACAAATGTATACCTCGCCGGCACCTTCCAGGGCAGTAGGCTCTGAGCCAGCACCGGCAGCAGCGTCAAAATGAATCGTCGTGATGTCATTCCAGGCAAAGGCTTCCGGAGTGTAAGATACGGCATTACTTGGCGCCGGACCGCATAGGTTGATGACAGGGTTGTCTCCACCGCTCACTTCCATGCACTCGGTAAAATGCGTATCATAGTCATCATCCTCATTGTTGAGGCCATAACCGGTGTTGGCCACCACATATCCCATTTGAGCAATCATATTCTGATCGCCCACTTGCAGGCTCAGGTTGATAGTACCCGAAAAATCTTCTTCATTGGTCACTTCCACCGGGTTTTCAGATATAAAGACCACCCATTCAACCTGGCCGTAGTTTTCACCGATACCCACTTTTGCATGCATGGTTTCGGACCAGGTGGCGGTCGTGTCGGTAGCTATATCATCGGCTGTGGCCAAGCGCATATTTCCGTCGGCAACTGTTGATGTAAATGAAGCGGTTGCGTTTTCGGAAACATTCCAGGCTTCAGGAGCCAAAACTCCAAATATGAGCTTATGAGACGCATCTTCCTCGGGAGCTATATCCACATTAACCGATATGTCTATTTGTTCTTCAATGGTGGCTTCGGAGGGCTGGTTTACCTGGATGATTTCCATACACATCACCGTCAGGAAAAACATAACGAATACTCCGCCAATCCATACAAATCTATATTTGTTCATCCTTTTATTCATACTTATTGAGTTTTAGCAAATTGATAAATGTATTCATTCTCTTCGCAGCCAATGTCGATTTTCAACAGTAAGGTTTGATTTCCCTCATTGTACAAGGGTTGATCGAGTGATACTTCCACTGTTGTCGCATCCTTCGTGAAATGTACTTCCGAGGGATAGGTCGGGTTATCAAATGTCCAACTACCTTCGGTGAAGAAGATTTCAGGAGGATTCACGCAGGCGAAAGGGGTCTTCCCGCCAGATAGCGTAAAAGTGGAGGGTTGTTCGCCCTCATAATTGAGGGTCATTTCAAAATCACTAAAACTGATTTTGTTGGTGATTTCCACGCCGTTGCGGAACACTTTATCGAGTGTCCAGGTGCCCTGGATATCCACCGGGTAATCCTTCAGCGCATCCTCCGGTGTGGTATCCTCATCGCAGGCACTCATAACCAAAGCAAATAAAAATGCAATTGCTACTATTTTTCTCATCATCATATTCATTTTATTCATCTTATACCTTACTATTTATTTATGGCTGGCGTGATAGTCCGTGAATGGCCACCTCGTTCTCGGGTAGCGGAAACACCAGCAGGTTTTTGTACTGGCTATAGGGTATCATGCCACCGCCTTCTTGTTCGGTTTGCACTATCCCTTTCTCCAGTCGCCTAACATTCAGGAAGTGGTCTGCCTGCTCGACAGCCAGTTCTTTCGTACGTTCTTCATAAAGTATCTCCAGGGCCTCCTCTTTGGAGGGCATGGAGTTCAGCGTAGTTGACGGGTTGGCCCGTTCCCGAATAGCATTGATATCATCAACATCCTGCTGGCTCACACTATTGTTGCGCATGATGTTGGCTTCGGCCCGTGTCAGGTACATCTCAGCCAAGCGGATGTACACATAATCCATCTGATCGGTGGAATATTTCCCGTCAATGTAGGTATAGGAAGCTCCTTCGGTGAAAAACGCCGAATACCGGTTATCAGTGGTATCCTCGAGCATCAATTCTGCCAGCTCTCCATTAAGATTCAAATGATAAAATCCTTCGGCTTCATTGGGCCGGTAGGCCTCGTTCAATTCCTTTACAGGCGACATACCGCTGCCATCTTCGGAGTTATACTGGAATTTGAAGATATTCTCATCCGAAGTACCTCCCGGAGTGAATGGTGCACTGACATTTTCCTCCAAGGCAAAGCCTCCATTTGCAATAACTTCATTGGCCCGTTGATAGGCTAAATCATACTTTTCATGGTAGAAGTAAATCCGTGCAGCCATCGCTGTAGCTGCGTAGTAATCAGCCACCAGCCCGGAATTGTCTTTCAGAAGCTCACGGGCCTGTTCAATGTCCTCCTCCACGGCTTCCGCGATATCATCGGTATGAGCACACGAAACGCGATCATCCGGACCGATAGGTTTTTTTACCAGCGGGACGCTATATCCGGTGGAGGGCAACGTCCAAAATTTATTTAAATCAAAATAGATTATGGCACGCAGAAAATGCATATCGCCAAGGATAGCATTCTTTCTGGCCTGACTTCCGTCCATATTCGCAATATCACTTACAGCTATCCTGTTGAGTAGCGCCGCTACCCTATATCCCTGGGAATACATCCAGGAGGTCATGTTAGTGGTGAGCTGATGATCGAAAAACTGGGTATATTCCGACCTGTTTCGTATGCCCACATCGCGAACCATCCCGGTCCCATAAAGTGAAGATTGAAAGGCAAAATCCCTTGCCTGGTGGTATGCGCCATAAATCAGCGCTTCCATCGACGGCAGGTCCTTTAACTTGTCTTCCGATAGACCCGTAGCGGGCGGATTTTCCAGAAAATCTTCGCTACAGGAAAACAGTGTAAATACGAATAGTATGCTAAATATTATCTTTTTCATATCTCTTTTCTTTTTCAGTTTTACATTCCCTTATAAAGCAGCTTTCAGGCCAATTATAAACATCTTTGCCTGCGGTGTTGTCTTATAATGCTCGAGTGTACCCAGATTTCCCGCGGTACGCGATTGTACAACTCCCCGGTATTCGGGGTCCCATAAGTAATCCGGGGCGTTGGTAAAGGTCAAAAAATTTATGGCCTTTACATAGCAGTTGATACTATTAAACAAAGCATTATCCTTCATATCAAAGCGGTATCCCAGGGTAAGATTTCGCAATCGCAAATAGTCAATACTCTCAAGGTGCTCCGAAGTAGGTGTCCACAGGGTATTCTGGTCGGTCAGCTCCGAAACAGTAGCTTCATCGCCGGGGTTGCGCCAACGGTCTAAAACATCGGTTGAGGGATTTACTTTTACATCCCCAAAAGCGGTTACCGTTCGTTTATGTTCGCCGAGAATCATATCCATTCCGGTAGCATAGGTGAATTGGAAGTTCATATACCAATCCTTGTAGTTCAGCCGATTGTTAATTCCACCGGTATATTCCGGCCAAGGGTTCCCCATAGGCTGCTTATGCTCTTCGAAGAAACTCTGAAAGCTGCTGTATTGCTCCAGCACCTCGCTGTACAAAAGCTGATTGCCATCCGTATCAACGTAAATATCCTCGCCGGTCGCTGCATCCACACCACCCCATTCTACCATAGCTTGGGCACCAACGGGGTAGCCTTCATACAACTCAACAGAAGCCAGTCCCTGAGAAGTTTGTAAACCTTCGCCAAGTTCATCGGTAAGTTTTTCCACCTTATTGACGTTGTAGTTAAACGTAAAATCGGTTTCCCATGAAAAATTATCATTTTGCACATTAGTGGTTCCCAGCATTATATCAAAGCCTTCATTCGAAAGTTCTCCCACGTTACGTGTAATAACTGACACACCTGTCATTTGTGAAACGGGATAAGGTAATAACAAATCGCTGGTTTGTTTATTATAGTAATCAAATTCAGCCCTGATATTGCCTTGCAGGGCTTCCAGGGTAATTCCTATATTCATCTGGCGGGTACTTTCCCAACCCAGGTCCTCATCCCCCAGGTTATTCAGAATAATACCAGCGTTGCCGTTATAGGTTTGGTTAGCAAAGGATGAATAGTAGGCATAGTCTCCGATTTCGGCATTACCAACGATACCGTAGCTTGCTTTCACCTTCAGGAAATTAAACACATCAGATAATCCCTCAAAGTAGTCCTCCTCGCTGAGAATATACCCTATTGAACCTGCCGGGAAATACCCCCAGCGGTTTCCTTTTCCAAACCGTGAAGAGCCGTCGGCGCGCAGACTCATCGACAAAAGGTAGCGACCTTTGTAATCGTAGTTTAGGCGCCCGATGTAAGACATAAAGGAATACTCGTTTTCATTGTAAACGGAATGCTTGACAGATGCATCCTGCGGACGGGTTTGAATGGTATTAAAAAAACCCTCCCCAATCATGGTATTTACTTTACGTACATAATTTTGCGCCTCCGTAGCCATTAGGATATCGAAATGATGATGATTAATATCCTTGACATAGTTCAGAATATTCTTCCAGTTCCAGGAGCGCTGGTTACCTATAACCGTAGAGGAAACGGCACGGTTTTGATACGTTATTTCAGCCGCCCTGTAATGGAAATCATCGTTATATAGCAAGTTTGCTCCAAATTCACTGCGGAAGGTCAATCCTTCCATAATATTAGCTTTCAGATACCAATTACCGAGCAGCTGATTACTTTTCAGCTGAATATCCCGCAAATTTGTCTGGGCTACCGGGTTATTGATAGCCCTGAAATACGAACCGTCGTCAGCACGCACAGGCCATATCGGCAACATGTCGGTGACGTTGCCTATACCTCCGGCCCAACTGGTGGGAACCTGTTGATCGTTCACATGACTCAGCATCATCTTGGTGCCTATTCGAAAACGATTGCTGAGTTGATGCTCAATATTCAGGCGAGTTCCCAATCGCTGATATTTGTTTCCTTTCAAAATGGTGGACTCATCTTTCATATTGGCGCTCAGGTAAAACTGGGTTTTTTCATCTCCTCCTCTCGCGGAAATGTTATACTCCTGGCGTTGCCCGATTTGCAGCATCTCATCAATCCAGTCGGTATTGGTGTTGAGTGCCTGCTCTTTGGTCAGCCCTTCGGTTAATATCCCGCTATCATCCCAGAAATTTTCCATGGTGTGTCCGGAATTATACCAAGCCTCCTTTGCCAGTTTGATGTACTGTTCGGAATTTAAAAGCTCCATGCGGTGGGTGACATCCGAAATACCATAGGAGGCGGATGCATTTATTTGCGTCTTGCCTGCTTTCCCGCTTTTCGTGGTGATTAAAACCACCCCGTTAGCTCCTCGTGAGCCATAGATTGCTGCTGCGGCCGCATCCTTCAATATCTCCACCGATTCGATATCTTCCGGGTTGAGACTGGCCAGTACATTGGTATTAGCGGCTGTTTGCAAATCATAGATTTGCGCTTCTTTTCCGGGCTGCGAGGAGGATATC
>CAYFQK010000059.1:0-15406 GCA_964345255.1 uncultured Bacteroidales bacterium
TAATAAATTTCATATAAAATTTTAATATATAATATAATTATAAAATTGACAAATATTATAATTATATTCTCTTATAAATATTAATAACAGTTGAACAATAAAATCGATCTACATTAGTTAATAGTAATCATTAGATTTTTCTATATGCTGATTGGAATATGATTTAAACAAAGAACATTTGGAGATATCTAAAGCCTAAGGACATATAACTTTTAAAGCACTACTTTTTTATTTATACAATATTGAATTACGGGACAAAACCACACATGCTATCCAGGTTTAAAGAAGAAATAAAAAAACAGCAACTATTCCATGTTGCTTTAGTTAGAATAATTGCTGTAAAATAGCACATCTAATCAAATCTCTTAGATTTCTTCTGCCAATTCAAGAAACCGCTTGTAAGGGATAGCCGCCATACTGGTAGCATGCAACGCGCCGTGCTGCTGACTTATCATGGAAACCTTGGCGGCCGATTCTTCACCTTTGGCTTCATAAATATCCATGAAATCATAATCCCCCAATAAAGCATAGTGTTCCTTAAATTTTACATCCGGACACTTTTCTTTGACCTTATCCAGCCATTCGCGGCCAATTTGTTCGCGATTTTTCATTTGTTGTAAAAGTTCCGGAGAAAGCTTGGTTAATAAAATGTAGGTCTGCATAATCTTGAGTTTTAGTGTAACTGTTATAAAGATAATGATTTTTAATGAATCAGGAAAGCTTTCAGTATATGAAAAAAACTTGTTAAATCGTCATTCGACAATCCTTTCGAAATTTGTTTTTAGTTACTTTTGTCCCAATAAAAGGAGAACAGAGGATGAAGAGAGTCGCAGTTGTTTTGATCGTTTTGGCCGCAGTAATTTTAACCGGAATATTAGTAGGCCACAAACCCGAGGAGGACCCCAGGCAAAAGCAGAAGAAAGAGCATTACAATTTTTACCAGATTCACGGGGCCAGCTTACCTGAGAGCATCGATTTTGCCGGAGAAAAAGCTCCGCTGGCCGAATTTTACGTGGCTGAAGGGCTTGACAAGGAACTGCAGGTAAACACTTACTGGCACTCCTCTACCCTTCTCCAGCTAAAAAGAGCCAACCGCTGGTTTCCTGTTATCGATTCTATATTGCAGGAAAACGATATTCCCTCCGACTTCAAGTATGTGGCCCTGATTGAGAGTGGACTCGAAAACGTAGATTCACCTGCGGGAGCCTCAGGATTCTGGCAGATCCTGGAAGGCACTGCCGAAGATTATGGTTTGGAGGTGAATAAGGATGTAGATGAACGTTATCATGTGGAAAAAGCCACAAAAGTAGCCTGCGAATACCTGCAGGATGCCTACGAGAAATACGGAAGCTGGACACTGGCAGCGGTCTCATACAATGCCGGTAAACGCCGAATCTCAGATGCTATCGAAGATCAGCAGGTTGACAATTTTTACGACCTTTATCTGAATGAGGAGAGTACGCGGTACATTTATCGCATTCTTGCCATTAAAAGCATTTATGAAAATCCAGGAAAATACGGGTTCACTCTTAATCAAAACGATCTTTACCAGCCCATCCCCTATCGCGAAGTTAGTTTTGATACGGCCATTAAGGATTTGGTTGCGTTTGCCCGTGATCAAGAGACTACCTATAAAATGCTTAAAACGCTGAATCCATGGCTGGTGAACAATAAGCTGCGAAACAGCACACAAAAAACCTATAAACTCAAGTTGCCGGAAAATTGAGCTAGTCATTAAATAAGGCCAAGCTAACAGGATACATGCTATAAGTTTTTAGCTGGTTACGTGTAAAACAGACGAGGAACAAGTGTTTTCCAGAGTTGGCGGGCATCCAAACCACCTGAGCTTAATTATATTCTCAATAGCCTTTCCCTTAACCTAAAATTAACACCATGCACTTCAAACTTTATTTCATAGATTATGATTAATTTTGCAGACTGTTTTTGAAAGGAGTTTGAATGAAGGAAGAACCTCTAAAGGGAAGTGTTATTGATTTGGTAGGAGAGCAGGAACTGCAGGTGCTGGGAGCACGTGTTCATAACCTTCGTAATATAGATGTATCTATTCCCCGAAATGAGTTAGTGGTTATTACCGGGCTAAGTGGCAGCGGAAAGTCATCGCTGGCTTTCGATACGATATATGCTGAGGGACAGCGCCGCTACATGGAGACCTTTTCCCCTTATGCCCGTCAATTTATCGGTCACCTCGAGCGGCCGGATGTGGATAAAATCACCGGGCTGAGTCCGGTCATTTCCATCGAGCAAAAAACTACGAACAAGAATCCGCGGTCAACTGTAGGGACCATAACTGAAATATACGATTTTCTGCGCCTGCTTTATGCCAGGGCCAGTGATGCTTATTCGCATGTTTCGGGTGAAAAAATGGTGAAATACACCGAAGACCAGATTATTGATCTTATCATCCAACGCTTCGACCAAAGAAAAATCCTGGTGCTGGCCCCGCTGGTAAAAGGACGAAAAGGCCATTACCGCGAACTCTTTGAGCAAATTCGAAAACAGGGCTTTTTAAAAGTCCGCGTTGACGGTGAGATGCGTGATATCGAATTCGGAATGAAGCTGGATCGATATAAAGTTCATGATATCGAGATCGTTATCGATAAAATCAAGGTTGATTCGGAAAAGAAAAACCGGATTTCAGAGGCTGTCAAAACGGCTATGAAATATGGCAAGGGTTCAATGATGGTCAATGATCATGACGGAGACCAAACCCACCATTTCAGCAAAGCTTTAATGTGTCCGGTAACCGGAATTTCATACGAAGAACCCGAGCCCAACAGTTTTTCGTTTAATTCTCCCTACGGCGCCTGCCAAAAATGTAATGGCCTGGGGACGATTTCGGAAATTGATCTGGATAAAATTCTTCCCGATAAAACGGTAAGCATTAAACAAGGAGGTATTGCTCCAGTAGGAAAATACAAAGCTAACTGGATATTCCGGCAGATGGAAGCCATCGGGAAACGCTACGGTTTCACGCTGGATACCCCGGTAGGGAAAATATCCGATGAAGCCATGAACACCATCCTTTACGGCTCGGACGAAGTTTTTGAAGTAAAAAGTGAATTTGCCGGGGTCACCTCTTCCTATACGTTGAATTTTGAGGGCATCGTCAATTTTATCATGAACCAGAAAGAAGCCACCCATTCCCGGAACATCAAAAAATGGGCTTCCAGTTTCATGAACCGTGCAACATGTCCTCAATGCAATGGAGGCCGCCTGAAAAAAGAATCCCTCCAGTTTTTTATCGACGATTACAATATTGCCGATTTGGCCCGTATGGACCTGGTTCATCTGAGCCAATGGACCGAAGAAGTAGAAGACCGTATCGACGAAAGAAAAAAGAAAGTGGCCTCCGAGATATTAAGAGAAATCCGTACAAGACTCTCTTTCCTTCTGGAAGTGGGGTTGGAATACCTCACGCTGAACCGTCCGGCTAAAAGCTTATCCGGCGGAGAATCACAGCGAATCCGGCTTGCCACGCAAATAGGTTCGCAGCTGGTAGGTGTGCTTTACATCCTTGACGAACCCAGTATCGGATTGCACCAACGGGACAACCACCGGCTGATCGATTCCTTGAAAAAACTGCGTGATTTGGGCAATTCCGTCATCGTGGTAGAGCATGACAAAGATATGATTCTGTCGGCTGACCATGTAGTAGACATTGGCCCGGGAGCAGGGAGACATGGCGGGGAAGTTGTTGCCCAGGGTAATCCTTCTCACATGCATACCTGCGATACACTGACTTGCAAATATCTCAGCGGCAAAAAAGAGATTGAGGTGCCCCGTGCCCGGCGTAAGCCAAATGGGAAGGCCATTGAACTTATGGGAGCCACAGGCCATAATTTGAAAAAAGTGAACCTTCAACTGCCTTTAGGGCAACTGGTGTGCGTTACAGGCGTATCGGGGAGTGGAAAATCCACACTTATCAATGAAACATTGTACCCTCTTCTAAGTCAGTATTTCCACCGTTCTGAAAAAAAGCCACTGCCCTACGAAAAAATCAAAGGTTTAAATAACCTGGATAAGGTGATAGATATTGACCAAACCCCTATCGGTCGCACCCCAAGGTCTAACCCGGCCACCTACACCGGCGTATTCGACGATATTCGCAAGCTTTTTGCCTCATTACCGGAAGCAAAAATACGCGGTTACAAACCCGGACGTTTTTCGTTTAACGTGAAGGGAGGCCGCTGTGAGACCTGCAAAGGGGCAGGTGTGAAAGTCATCGAAATGAACTTCCTCCCGGATGTGCATGTAGAATGTGAAGAATGCCAGGGCAAACGTTACAACCGGGAAACCCTGGAGGTTCGCTACAAAGGCAAGTCTATCAATGATGTGCTCAATATGACCATGAACCAGGCGGTGGAATTTTTTGAAAACATTCCTTCTATACAGCAAAGGCTGAAGACCATCCAGGAGGTCGGACTGGGTTACATAACCCTGGGGCAGCAGTCAACGAACCTCTCCGGCGGCGAAGCCCAGCGTGTAAAACTCTCAACGGAGCTATCCAAGAGAGAAACAGGGAAAACCCTTTACATTCTGGACGAACCGACAACGGGCCTGCACTTCGAAGATGTTAAAGTCCTTATGGAGGTCCTTCAAAAACTCGTCGGCAGAGGAAACACAGTACTTATCATCGAGCACAACATGGAGGTAATCAAGGTAGCTGATCACATCATTGACATTGGCCCGGAAGGAGGCGAGCGTGGTGGAAAAATCATCGCCGAAGGAACACCGGAACAGGTTACATCCATGGAAAACAACTATACCGGCCAATTCCTGAAACACGAAATTTGATTCCTATCTGGTAAAAATGTAATAACAAAGGCAGGGAGACCCTCTCGAATGAAGGTTATTCAATATTCATCTGCCAATGTATGTTTTAAAACACTTCTGTCTTTTTTCTTTTGCATCTCCGCATACTCAACGCATTTTGACCAATCTTTCTCATAAGCTTTTCTAACCTTCTCCAATTCTTCAGGCGCTATCAAAACATCATTTTCTACCGCCTTTTCAGGGAGAAGGGCTGAAATATACAAAACCAGGTGAAGTAACAACCACCTGCTGCGGTATCTGAGCCAATGCCACACCTTGTTGCTCGCAGGCTTTGGCTGGCTCCTGACAAGATATGGGCTCAAACGTTTTAGATATTTTAACTGCTTTAGCGAATACGACTTATGTGAAGGATTCAGTGAAATATGTTTTCTTTCGTAGCGGCCTCCGGTATACTCACAAATGCTGTCAAAAAATCGCCACGGATCCTTTTTTAAGTCATCATGCAGCAGCACAAGGGGTATGGTTTTAAACTGCTCTTCAAGAAACTTAATCCTGCAATGGAAAAGGAGTTCATCCCGGTCCCACACGCCATTATTATTTTCCACATCTATAAATTCCGTAAACGAATATTGGCGTCCATTTTTAATAAACCTTCGATATTGGGAGGCGATCCATGAATCCTGCCGGCGAAGAACAATGATGGGTTTGGCACCGGGAAACTTCTCAGCAAACTTTTTAACCTCCCGGTCAAATTGCCGGTCAAATTCTCTGGAAACCAAATATTTATCACACTTCCGCCGGTTAATTATCTTATGGCTTTTGGTATAGCGGGTGCGCTGAATGTAGCAGATATCTCTCATTTTTGGGAAAAAATTGTACTGGAGATAGGTGGTTCCGGTTTTACCCAACCCCACATGAAAATAAACTTCAGGCTTATAGCTCATTACTATGATATTTATCCCTTAAACACAAACTATACAAAATTACATTTTTCTTAACGCTGCCCATTTATTATCTGCGGAAAGCCGAAAAATTTTACCTTTGATGTCTTTATCCGGGGCCATCCATTAAAATCTACAGCGGATTTTCAACAATCCTATAGATGATTTATTTTTGGAAAGCCCTGTAAAAATACGATTAGAGAGGTGATATGCAAAAAAATACGGAGAAAGGATCGTCACAATTTCATAATACAAGAGGAGATGTAAATCATCACAATAATATAGAAATTATCTGTGAAAACACAGGGTGCCGAAACAGTTACCCTATCGGCACGACCCTTACCGAGGTTGCCGATGACGTAAATATCCATTTAAAGCACCCCGTTGTTGGAGCCTTAGTCAACAACAAACTCAAAGAACTGACTTACCAGGTATACAAACCCAAAAAAGTACGCTTTATCGATGCTACGCATGATGACGGCATGCGGATGTACACCCGCTCACTTATTTTTGTTCTTTTTAGAGCCGTTTGCGAATTATACCCCAAAAGCGAATTGAGCGTTCGTCACCCAATCTCCAATGGATTATATTGCACACTGGAGAAAGACAATATCTTTCTCACTGAGATGGACGTGGAAAAGATCAAAAACCGGATGCAAACCATTATTGCAGCAGACCTGCCATTCGAACGGAAAGAAATGCTTACCGAGGAAGCAATAGAAATATTCGAAAAAAACAACCTTCAGGCTAAAACCGCGCTGTTAAAAACCCGCGGAAATGTCTTTACATCCGTTTACTACCTTGACGGGAGGGTTGATTACTATTACGGACACCTGGTACCTTCCACCGGGTTTTTGAAGGTTTTTGATCTCCAGCCGTTTTACAATGGCATGCTATTGAGGCTCCCCGACCAGGAAAATCCCGCACAGCTCAAACCATACGTCCAGCAAAAAAAGCTGTTGAAGAGCTTCAGCGAATTCAAACGCTGGGGAAAAATCCTGAACGTCAAAAATATCGGGGATCTGAACCGTATGGTTAAAGTCGGCCAGATTGATGAATTAATCAAAATTTCGGAGGCTTTGCATGAAAAGAAAGTGGGTCAGATTGCCGATAAAATCCGTAAAAAGCGAAAGAAAATAAAACTCATTCTCATAGCCGGACCTTCTTCGTCGGGGAAAACAACCTTTTCTAAGCGGCTGGCCATTCAGCTTAAAGTAAATGGCTTGAACCCGGTGAAGCTTTCCTTGGATAACTTTTTTGTGAACCGTGAAGATAATCCGGTGGATGAAAACGGTAATTATGATTTTGAAGCCCTGGAGGCTATCGATACTGAACTTTTCAATCGCACCATCCTCGATTTGATGGAGGGAAAAGAAGTGGATATCCCGAAATTTTCGTTTGAAGAAGGTAAGCGCTATTACGACGGCGAAAAGCTATCCGTCAAGAAAAAAGATCTGATTATCGTAGAAGGGATTCATGGCTTGAACCCGCAACTCTCTGAAAAAATCCCGGAGGAAAACAAATATAAGATTTATGTTTCAGCCCTCACTTCCATTTCTATCGACGGGCACAACCTGATTAAAACATCCGACAACCGGCTTATTCGCCGGATGATACGGGATTACAAATATCGCGGCTACACCTCCGCTGAAACCATAGGCCGCTGGCCCAGCGTACGCCGCGGAGAAGAAAAAAATATCTTCCCTTTTCAGGAGGAGGCCAACATCATGTTTAACTCGGCTATGCTCTACGAACTTTCAATACTTAAAAAACACGTTGAACCCATTTTACGTGAAGTACAGCCAAACCAGGAAGAATACAATGCGGCCCAGCGCTTGTTAAAATTCTTTAGCTATTTTCTCTCAGTCAGTGATGAAGAAATTCCACCTACGAGCATCATCCGGGAATTTTTGGGTGGCAGCAGTTTTGATTATGACTGATGCTGTTTTATATCTTTGGCGGCAATAGTATACTTATGCCCGCTGGGAATCGAAAGACTCATTTTACAACATACCCTTTGTCAAAACTTTAAAAGATTTCATTGTTAAATTGTATTCGATGTTCTATATTTGCACGCTCGTAAAGAAGAATTAACTATTAAAACTCAGCGAACACATGCAGAATAAAGGAGCTATTAAATTTTTTGCTATTGCTTTTGCCATTGTGAGTTTATTTCAGCTTTCGTTTACATTCTTTGCCAAAAATGTAGAAAACAATGCCGAAGAATACGCCCGAAGCCAGAAATCACAGCAATTAGCAGAACAATATGCAAAAGGGAATCCGTTACAGGAAAGTTATTATTACGATTCGATCGTAAAAGCCAGAAAGCGCTTCTATCTGGATTCAATGAAGAAAGAACCGGTATATGATATTCTCATCCGTGAATATACTTACCAGGAATGTAAAGAGCGGGAATTGAATCTCGGTCTTGATCTGAAGGGGGGAATGAACGTGATGCTTGAAGTATCGGTTGAAGAAATTATAACTGCACTAGCCAACGACAGCCAGGATACCACCTTCCGAAGGGCGATACAGATGGCCGAGCAAAAACAAAAAAACAGTCAGGAGGATTTTGTATCCCTATTCCGGCAGTCTTTTGAACAAATCGCTCCCAATGCAAAACTCGCTGCGATATTCAGCACGGTAGAGCTAAAAGATCGGGTTACCTATAATTCCACCAACGAGGAAGTTATACAAGTGATCCGTGATGAAGTCAATGGCGCTTTTGACCGTGCAGTAAGGATTATCCGCACGCGTATTAACCGCTATGGAGTTTCCCAACCCAATATTCAACCCATACCGGCTTCAGGTCGAATCATGGTTGAATTGCCTGGAGTAAAAGAGCCCGACAGAGTTAGAGAATTATTACAAAATACGGCAAAACTCGAATTCTGGGAGACTTACAAATTCAGTGAAATACACCAATTCTTCCAGGAAGCCAACGAAGAGCTGTCTAAAAAACTACCCGAATCTCAAATTGACCAGCTGGCTGACAAAGCCACTGATGCTCAAAACAACCAGGGGCAGACGCAAGAAGAAGAGGTAGCGCCACAGGATGAAGAGCAGTCAGCAGAATCAGACACCGCAAAATCTGAGGATGAATTACTTAAAGAGCTGGAAGAAGGGGAAGACACAGCAGCTTCACCACAGCAGGAAAACTTTGAACAATATGCTAAAGATAATCCACTCTATGCATATCTTCAGCCGGCCTTCTTCCAGTCAGAGGATGGGCAGTATTATCCCGCCAGAAGATCAACGGTAGGATATGCAAAAATTCAGGACACGGCGCGTGTAAACAATATGCTCGACAAAGTAAGCAGTGTTTTCCCGCGAAACCTCAAGCTTGCCTGGAGAGTAAAGCCACGTGAAGACAATTCCAATATATTGGAGCTCATGGCTCTGAAAGTTACGACCCGCGATGGCAGTGCTCCGCTTACCGGCGAGGTAATCACGGATGCGCGTCAGGATTACAGCAATACCGGTCAGGTTCAGATTGCCATGTCAATGGACTCTGAAGGAACCCGCATCTGGAAGCGTTTAACAGGGAATAATATCGGGCGTCAGGTAGCTATTGTTCTTGACAACTATGTTTATTCGGCACCAAACGTTAACGACGAAATTCCAAATGGTCGTTCAACCATTTCAGGAAATTTCACAGTCAAAAAAGCAAAAGACCTTGCCAATATTCTGGAAGCTGGTAAGCTTCCGGCTCCTGTAGACATTGTTCAGGAAGAAGTAGTTGGTCCTTCACTGGGTCAGGAAGCCGTCACCTCAGGCCTTAACTCTTTCATTATCGCATTTGTTTTAGTGCTGATTTTCATGGTATTTTATTATAACCGTGCCGGTTGGGTCTCCAACCTTGCACTGGTGACTAATATTTTCTTCATCATGGGTGTGCTGGCCTCCTTAAGTGCTGTACTAACCCTCCCGGGGATAGCAGGTATTGTCCTTACTATCGGTATGGCCGTGGACGCCAACGTGATTATATATGAAAGAATAAAAGAAGAAATCCGTGCCGGTAAAGGCGTTCGCCTTGCCATTAACGATGGTTACAAGAATGCCTACTCCGCAATTATTGACGGTAACATCACCACACTTTTAACCGGTGTTGTTCTCTACATATTCGGTTCAGGACCGGTGCAGGGTTTTGCTACAACCTTAATCATAGGTATCCTTTCGTCCTTGTTTACAGCTATCCTGATTTCAAGAGTGGTCTTTATATGGGCCCTTGACAAGAATTTCAACGTTGCATTTGGCAACAAACTGACCTTGCATGCCTTTACCAAAATTAACATTGATTTCATCGGAAAACGAAAGATGTTCTATGTTATTTCGGGAATTGTGGTACTTATCGGTCTGGCTTCTCTTTTCACTAAAGGACTTAACCAGGGCGTTGATTTCTCAGGCGGTAGAACATACGTCGTTCGATTCGATCAGGAAGTAAATCCTGAACAAATCCGTGATAACCTGGAAGCTGCGTATGGTCAGGCCCCTGAAGTAAAAACTTTTGGTCCTGAACGCCAGGTCAAGATTACAACAAAATATCTTATTGACAGTGATGAGCGCAACGCTGATTCTATTGTAGAGGCAAAACTTTATCAAGGATTAAAGAGTGCTTTCAAAGATGATATATCATACGCTGAGTTCCACACTGATGAAGAAAAAGTAATCGGTAAGTTAAGCTCAACCAAAGTAGGCCCTTCCATTGCTGATGACTTACTTAACAGAGCATATCTAGCCCTTGGAATTGCACTGATAATCATCTTTATCTACATAGCTTCACGATTTAAGAAGTGGCAGTATGGTTTGGGTGGTATTACCACCTTGGCACACGACTCCATAATTGCATTGTCGATGTATTCAATATTCTATGGGGTGTTGCCATTCAGCCTTGAAATCGATCAGTCGACAATTGCGGCGATACTAACGATTATCGGTTACTCGATTAATGACTCTGTGATTATTTTTGACCGTATCAGGGAATATAATACGCTATATCCTAAGCGCCATTTGAAAGATAATATGAACACAGCCATCAACAATACACTTGGGCGTACATTTATGACATCAGGAACAACGTTGTTGGTACTTCTTTCAATATTCTTCTTTGGCGGAGAAATAATCAGAGGATTCACCTTTGCATTGATCGTAGGAGTTATCGTGGGTACTTATTCCTCCATATTCATTTCCACTCCGGTGGCTTATGAGCTCTCTCAAAAAGAAGCTAAAAAAGTGGTAAGTAAAAAAAAGCAAAAAGGAAGTAAGGCCGCGGCAAAATAAAATTTCTGCATAGCAGACACTAAGAACCATCTTTCCCGGGCGATGCTGATTAATGAAATTTCCTCAGCTTTAACCGGGTAAGATGGTTTTCTTGTTTTTATGCATAAGCTATAATCTTAAAGACATTTTCTTTATTATTTTTGTGGGAAGTTTGACAGATGGAGGTAAAATGTTAACGCAGATCTTATTGTTTTTTGATATTAGCACAGGAGAGATTTTCATCATTCTCCTGGTACTTTTCCTGATATTCGGGCCGCAAAGAATGCCTGAAATAGCCCGGAAAATAGGTAGAACTATTAACCATCTAAAACGGGCTACAAGTGATTTAACTAAAGAATTCAATGAGGGGGCTAATGATGTAACAAAAACACTGGATAAGGAGGCTCAGGACATACGCAAAGAAGTTTACAAAACGAAAAAACAATTTGACGAGGAAAATAAAAAATTTGAAAATGAGTTAAGTATTAAGACAGACATCAATAAGCGAGGAGCACACAAAAGAACATCGCATGCCGAGAGAACACATGCTAAAAGAGAAAAGCCCCAAAGTGAAGGAGATAACAAAAACGAGAATTCTTTGCAGAATGAATAAAACCCTGATTAGTGCATTTTTGCTTTCCTTATTTTTCAGTGCTGCCTCTGTAAATCTTGTAGCACAGCAAGACGCAGACGAAGGCGAAAAGGAGAAGGAGAACCTGAATCGTCATATCGTAGCTGCCAACCAGGCCTACCAACACCAGCAATATTCTGTTGCCATCGAAAAGTACAAAAAAGGATACTCCAAGATTGATGGAAGAAAATACGATTTGAAAGGAACAATATCCTTTCGCCTTGGAGAAAGCTATCGCAAGAACGGAAAGTTCAGAAGAGCCAGAATTTATTATTACCGGGCTATACGCTTTGATTATGCCACCAAAAATCCTGAAGTGTACCTGTATTACGGGCAAATGCTTCAAATGAATGAGGATTATGAAGACGCAATAGAAGCCTACAACAATTACCTTGAATATAAGCCTGATTCAGAAATAGCAAAGAAAGGAATCAAATCCTGCCAGCTTACTCGCAAATGGAAGGAGAACCCGACGGGTTTTACCATTGATAACCCTTATCGTATTAACTCGGGAGAGAATGATTTTGCCCCTGCCTATGCTGATGAGTATTACCGCTCCATCATATTTACCTCCAATCGCGAAGGTACAACGGGCGAAGACATTGATCCATGGACAGGTGAGCCATTCAGCGATTTGTTTTATGCCAAAAAAGACCGGCGCGAAAGATGGGATGACCCCTCGCTGATTGATAAGAAAAAAAATGTGAATACCGAGGTAAACGAAGGGGCGCCTGAATTAAACGCTGATTTTACTAAACTCTATTTCACCCGCTGTATGAAGCGGGAAGATAAGAAAGCAGGGTGTGATATCTTCGTTGCCAACCGAGCAGGGATGAATTGGGGGAAGCCTCAATCACTGAACCTGGGTAACGATTCCTCAGACATTGTGGGCCATCCTACCGTGAACGATGAAGAATCTCTTATAATTTTTGCAGCTGATTTTCCAGGAGGGAAAGGGAAGAAAGATTTGTGGATGGCCAGGCGCGAAGGAGCCAGCGGTGAATTCGGACGACCGGTAAATCTGGGGGATTCAGTTAATACGGCAGGAAATGAACTATTTCCTTTTCTACGTAACGACTCCACACTTTATTTTTCCTCGACAGGCCATATAGGAATGGGAGGTCTTGATATTTTTAAATCGGTTAAAAGAAACGGCAGGTGGCAGGAACCCATTAACATGAAATATCCTGTTAATAGCATTGCCGATGATTTCGGTATTACCATGCAAAAAGACCGCGATGAAGGGTATCTAAGTTCAAACCGTCGTGGCAGCCGGGGAGGAGATGATGTGTTTTATTTTATCAATCCGCCTGTAGAAATCACTTTTAGCGGAAATGTCAAAGACCAGCAAAGTTTGCAGCCTGTTAAAGAGGCGGAAGTAATACTTGATGAACTGAATAAGAAAAACGAACAGCGCGCAGTTACTGACCCAAAAGGATTTTTCAGATTTAGTCCAAGCCAATTGGATAAAGGAAAAATTTATACGCTGCAAATCTCTAAAGACAATTATTTCAATCTTTTGGATACCTTGGATCTAACTGGGCTCACTGAGAATACTGACCTTAAGAGGGATTATTCCATGCAGCGTATACCTGATAAACCTATTTTGCTGCCCGATATCCTTTATGATTTGGGGAAATGGGAACTCAAACCGCAATATCAGGATTCTCTCCAGGGACTTATCGAACGATTGGATAAAAACAAAAATCTTGTGATAGAACTGGGGGCTCACACTGACTCGAGAGCTTCAGAAGAATACAACGACATCCTCTCACAAAAAAGGGCTGAGTCTGTCGTCGATTACCTGATTAAAAGGGGAATCGATCCCGATAGGCTAGTCCCTAAAGGATATGGCGAAAAACAACCACGCACACTCAGGGATAGTATTTCGAAAAATGAGATCACCTTTAAAAAGGGCGCTAAGCTCACAGAAGATTTCATAGATTCATTACCAACAAAAAAACAAAAGGAGTTTGCGCATCAACTCAATAGGCGGACTGATTTTTCAATCATTCGGAAAGACTTTAAACCAAAAAAATCATATAAAGAAGAGAAAAATAAGAAGGATATCAGTGTCATTGAAGACCCGGGGTCTGACCAGGTCAACTATGTGTTGGGAAAGGGAAATGAAATCCTTGTGCCGGTTATCATCAACGGATATACATTTAATGTGGCCTACTCAAAAGAATATGGTGAATTGTATACTTCCAGAGATTTTGTATTTGACCTTCTGGAAAGAGGCATTATAACAAAAGATGATTTTCCTGAGAGTGCTCAGAAGTATCTCAGGCAGGGAACCATCAGAAATATGACGCAATTCAATATTGATGAACTTCGCATTGGTTCAGGAAAAGTGACGAATATAAAAGCTACGGTATCCAAATATTTTGAAGGGGATATACAAATGGGACCCGAGGTACTTAATAAGTTCGGAAACTATCGCCTGGATGAGGAAAACTTCCGGATCATTTTTAAAAAAAAGGATAAAAATGACCAATAAAGATAAATACAATGCGAGAGGTGTTTCTTCTTCAAAAGAAGAGGTCCACAAGGCCATAAAAAACCTGGACAAAGGAATTTTTCCGAATGCTTTCTGCAAGGTACTACCCGATATCCTGGGTGGAGACACTGAGTATTGCAATGTCATGCATGCCGACGGAGCAGGCACCAAAACATCACTGGCTTATGCATACTGGAAAGAAACAGGAGACTTATCTGTTTGGAAAGGCATAGCGCAGGACGCTCTCGTGATGAATATCGATGATTTACTTTGTGTTGGGATAACTGATAATATTTTGATTTCAAGCACAATAGGAAGAAACAAAAATAAAATCCCCGGAGAAGTCATCGAAGCCCTCATTTCAGGCACCGAAGAGTTTTTGCAACTTTTAAGAGATCATGGAATACAGATTCACTCTACTGGTGGCGAAACTGCGGATGTTGGAGATTTAGTTCGTACTATAATTGTTGATTCTACAGTGATGGCCCGGGCCCGCAGGAATGATATTATCCCAAACAATAAAATCTCTGATGGAGATGTCATCGTAGGGTTATCCTCCTTTGGAAAAGCAAATTATGAGCATGCATACAACGGAGGGATAGGGAGTAATGGCCTGACATCGGCGCGGCACGACCTTTTTGATAAGGACATCGCAGAAAAATATCCTGAAACTTTCGACCCGCAGTTACCCCATGAACTTGTGTTTTCAGGCTCAAAAAAGCTTACACAAGCCACAGGCATTGAAGGTATAGATTTTGGGAAACTCTTGCTCTCGCCTACCCGAACCTATGCCCCCGTGATGAAAAAAATACTTGATCAATTCTCATATCAGATTCATGGTATAATCCACAATAGCGGGGGAGCTCAAACCAAAATATTGAATTTTACAGGCGATTTGCATATTATAAAGGATAACCTATTCAAAACCCCACTCCTCTTCGAAACTCTTCAGAGAGAATCAGGAACCTCATGGAAAGAAATGTATAAAGTCTTTAATATGGGGCACCGAATGGAAATTTATTGTTCTGAGGATATCGCTGGAAAATTAATCGACATATCCAGTGAATTCGGTGTCGAGGCAAAAGTAATAGGTCATTGCCACGCCGCACCGGCCAAACAACTGACTATAAAAACAGAAAAAGGCATTTTTAAATATTGATATTCAGTCCCTTTCAAATAATGTTTATTTCAATGCAAATAGAATTTTAAAAAGTCATTGTATTTCTAATTTTAACTTCTATATTTGCACCCGCTTTTAGCGAAAACGTTCATTGAAAAACA
>CAYFQK010000060.1:0-15238 GCA_964345255.1 uncultured Bacteroidales bacterium
TGCAGAATGATTTGGAAGATTATTTAGCCAACCGTCCGGTTCATATACATTCAAACTCCATTCCATATCTGATTAAGAAATTCACAAAAAGAAATCCGCTATTTTCACGGGCAGTATTGGTTTTTATTGTTTTGACAAGTGTGTTCACATTCTATCATACGCAGTCATTAAAAAATCAGCGTAATATTGCCGAGGCCAATGCATTGAAAGCTGAAAAGGCTGCTGCACGCTCAGAGGCTACGGTGAACTATCTGAAGAATCTGATTTATCAGACTGATCCGTATATGGAGAATAATTACTCAGCAAAAGTGCTGGATAGTATGGCATTTATGGCTTATGCGCAGTTAGAGAAGTATTTTACCGGCCAGCCAAAGACAAAAGCGGAAGTGTACCTTGTGTTGGCAGATATTTTTAATTCCAGGGCACACCACAAAGAAAGCTTCTCGGCATTACATAAGGCAAAGCTTCTCCTGGAGGATGTTCCCGATGATGATAAGCAGCAGAAAGCCCGTGTTTACTATAACCTGGCAAAGACATATATCGGTGAGGGGTCTTATGTTGACAGCTCGTTGTATTACATTAAGAAGGCTATAGTTATCGATTCAATGGACCCGTCGGTCACTAATAACCGTTTGTCATATGATTTGGAAATCCTGGGAAGGATTTATGCTGTGCAGAACAAATATGATTCGGCGCTAAGATTTTACAGCCAGTCGCTTAAAAGGCTTGAACAGCAGGAGGGGAGAGAGGCTGCCATTACCAGAGCCGGCACTATGTCGATGTTAGGTGAGATTTATATGCGTCAGGGACATTATGACAAGGCCATGGGGATGCTGCAGGAATCATTGCAGATGCACATAAAGTATTTGGGTGAACGAAATGGGTATGTGGTTAATGATATCAATAAGCTGGCGAATTTGTATTTGAAACTGAATCATTATGAAACCTCCATAAATTATTTTATGAAAAGCATCAGGTTGACAAAGCAGATATATGGCGACAGCTCCGGAAAACTGATTAATTCTTATGCATCCCTTTCGAACCTCTACAGCGAGACCGGGGATGTGGATTCCACGCTCTATTATGGCGAGCAGGCCCTAAATATGGCTAAGCAATTTTTTGGAGAAAATCACATCCAAACCGCAAGGCGCTATAACACATTAGGGTTGGCTTATTTTGGCAGTGGGTTGGTTGATGAAGCGATAACGCTTTATAAAAAAGCACTGGAGATAAAGCGCCGGCACCATCCCGATGCGCGTTACTCTATAAATATAACAAAGTATAACCTTGCCACAGCCCTGATGGAAAAAGGGCAAACAGATAATGCTGCTACTATTCTCGGGGAGGTATATGCTTATGAACGGGAGACTTATGGTGATAATAATACCACGGTGGCCGTTACCATGCGGCTATTAGGGCAGGCATATATCGATGCCGGCCGTATAGAAGAAGCTGCTGCCATCCTGAAGCAGGCAGGGCCAATTCTTGAAGCTGGCTATGACAAAGTGCACCGCCGGAAAGCAGAGTATTTTATTACCCTCGCAGAGCTCCATCTGCATAAGGGGAACCTGCATAGAAGCCTGAAACTGGCTGAGCGCAGTAAAATCATCTATAAAAAGTTATATGGAGATAATCACTGGCGCATGGCGTTCAGCATGGCTTTTCACAGCATGATTGCTAAAAAGCTGAATATAGATAGACCAAGCATCAATGAAGCATATCTCCGTGGTATGGATGCTCTGGAAAGCAGGCTGCCTAAGCATAAGTACTTCTATGAGAAAGTAGTCAGTAGATATTAATATGCGATTGATTTAAGCGCGCTGAAGGGCTTGGATAGCCTGTAAGTAAGCCTTGTCGGCAATTATTGCAGCCGGTTTCCGGTGCATCAGCGCCTCGGTGTTTTTGGTGAAATGGGAGAAATCGTAATACCCTTGGCTGAAAAGGGCCCGTTCCGCCGGCATTCCCCGGCTTATCAGCAGCCAGGTTGCTTTTAACTGCTGAAGCCTCAGGATGATTTTTGGAGAATAACCCGTTAAGTGATTGAACTGGCGGCGGAGTTGCCTCTCAGAACGATGAAGCCGGTGCGCAATAACCTCAACGCTGATTTTTCCGTGATTATTTTCAATCAGCGTAAGTGCCTCTTCTATTGTTCTTGTTTCCAGTTGCTGAAAGGAGGGCAGTAAATACCCGGCTACCATTTCCATCACTGCCGTAGCTATTACCGGTTTAGGAGTGCCCGGAGGAAAGGTGGTGATGCCCCTCATTGCAGGCTTATTAGTCTTTAACAGACGCTGACAATGATAAGGCAGCAGGATGATAAAACAGGTACTGTTGCCTGAATGGAAATCACGGGGCACCGTAAGTTTTTCTTCCGGGATGAGCAGCGCAACGGGGTTTGATTTTGCTTCTGTTATTCTAAATGCGATAAACGGATGGCCAAATACGGGGAGAAAGGTATTCCCGAATGGCTTTTCTGATTTCAGCCATGCAGCACTGTATATAAGTGACTGCAGACGGGGTGGCACAAAACAGGTGTTTAAAGAAAATAGCATAAGATGTCCGTATTTTACATGCTGATAAGTTTTAAACCACGTATTATCCAAAAAAGTTTAATTAAAGAAGAATTATTATGAGACGTATATCCATTTTACTTATATTTTTTATAAGTGTCACCGCTACATCCGGACAAGGATTTGATAAAGTTTATGAGAAAAAGGTAAATCGCTCTTTGCTGAGCATGATCGAAGGAGATGAGGCAGAGTATTACCTCAGTCGCACAGGAGATTATTTGGTGATTAATACCCCCGACTGGTACAGCCTGATTTCCGGCACCGATGGCAGCGAGCTCGCTTCCGGCGATCACATGAAAAAGTCGGGCTCGGTAGGGATTGCCTCTGCTTTGCTTGGCCAGGGTGCGGGTGGTGCCCTGATAGACGGAGAAGCGCTGAAAGAATCCAGTGGCTTTTTTGCTTTCGAGAAGCAAAATACCGTGGTCTTTCTCGACTGGACCCTGGATGAAAACCGCCTCACCGCTTTCGACACGAAAACAGGAGAACAACTCTGGAGCTCCACCGAGTACCGCTTTACACCCGGATCGGATAAGCAGGTAACCTCCGTGCTGGCTTCAATAGCGGTCAGCAGCGCCGTAAGCAATGCGGTGCCCACCTCAGGAATGAGCGCCTCAGGCGTTTATTATTCTGTGGATATGGATTATTTTAAAGGCGCCCACGGCAGCGATAATGCCGGCGCATTTATTACTCCGCTTGAAGGAACAGGCAGCTTTTTGCTGAAAGCCGGAGATGTGCATCACTGTATTGATATAAGAACCGGTGAGCAACGCTGGAAATATGATGATTATGATGTGAATATAGCAGAACATCATATGATGCCTGATGAAAACCTGGTGGCGCTGGTTAATTTTAATCCTTCCTATTTTGCTAAAAGCGATAACTACGTAATTTTTCTGGACACCGAAACCGGTGAGGAGAAATACCGCATTGAGCATTTGAATAATTATGTGGAAAACAGGACCCACATCCTTGGCGACCGCCTAATCCTGGATTATTATGGTCTTGAAATTTTTGATATAAAAAATGAGGAGCGCCTGGTGTTGTCTATTGATGAAAAGGTAGTGAAAGCTAACAATACGGTTTCTTCACTTTTTGGTAGTGATGATGGCCAAAAGAGTAAAACATCTATGGTGATGCCTTCGGCAATAGGGGAGGAGGTAGTTTATACAGCAACATCCAAAATGGGGCGCCGCGTATATCCCGCCAGTGCTGGTTCTCGCAACGTGAAACTGCATGCCTACAATATCAAAACAGGAGAAAAAATGTGGAGCAGCAAGGAGCTGGATAAAGGTTCCCATCCGGTAGAGCTTGCCGGCGGACAGGTTATCATGAAAAGACAGAAAGGGCTGAATAAACATATCTTTTTTGGCGTGGATACCCAATCGGGGCAGGTTATGGGTGCTACGGACAAAATCAAACAGTATCTTATGCGTAATGATGCCGGCTATGTTTTGATGGATAATAGTGTACTTTTCAGCGGCAAGCGCGGTTTATACCTCTATGACCTCTCAACATGGAAAGAGCTGGATGAAATTGATGTGAAGAAAGCAGGCATCGGCAAACTACAGGCTATGGATGTAACTGATGACGGGTTGTTTATGATTGGCGACAAAGGCATTGCTTTTTATGATGAAAAGGGAGATTTTACCGGGAATGTAGCTATCAAAAGAATTGAAGGCTCGGTGTGGAGTGATGAGGTGATTATCGTGTTCACCAAAAAAGAGGCAGAGGCCGTTGATTTGCAGCAGCAAAAGAAAGCGGGACTCCTTGAAAAAAAGGATACCATGGTTTTTTCTGATAACCTGAAGCACTGGCTGTTGGAAGATAACGACTTTGTGGAGAAATTTACGTGGGTGAGGGAATGAATCAGAAAGAGTTAAGCTGAAAAAACAGAATCAAAAAAGCCAGTGCAATGGCTAAACAAGGGATGTTCATTTATAATATTTAACCAAAGCAACTGGCGTTTTGCTTTTACAAAATCAATACATAGCCTGTCTGTTTATCGCATCAACAAAGTCCAAGCAATCCCTTGATGCTTTTTAGCAGGGGTTAAACACTTTGGAAAAACTCCTGCCAAAGCAGAGCTATTATTTTGAAAAGCTCTTAAGCTGGCCAAAAGCAATCCGGCATTTGCTGATGTTTCATAATTCCCTGGTTAATAACAATTTGAGGCTATATTCTGCAATTAAAAATATGCAGTCACACCGAAGGTTCCATATCCGAATGTGCCACGCCCGCCTTCAAAATAAAGGGAGAAACTATCATTCAAATGATAACGGAAACCTGCTACTGGTCCGAGGTTTATTGCAAGCTCATTGTCATAAAAGTCATCGTAATAATCATCTGTTGAAGTAAATGAACGACTTTCGAATATAAGCATGAGGCTGATATAAAAGTCATATTTTTCTTCATCTATATCCATCTCCAGCGCATCGTTGAGAAAGTGGATATAGTGGTATGAAGCCCGCGCTCCAAAATTCAGGAAAGTCCATCGATACTTGTAATCGCTGTAACCTTCATAGCCATAGCTTGCATAACCAAGAAATCCGCCGCCGCTGATGTGTTCTTCAAAATACTTTTCATAGGCCGCAGTGATCGGAACTGAAAAGCCCGTGCGGTTTCCTACGTATCCGTAACCCAGGTATCCGAAAGAAATACCTGCCTGTAGAAGGCTTCCATCAGTTCTTGTTTTTGTAATTGATTCCCCTTGTGCTTTAATACCCATTGAGGCAACCACGAGCATCAGAATTAAAAGTATTGGTTTTTTCATAATAGTTAATAATTTTTGTGTTTGATTCTTTTTATATATATCGTCATCTAATATATAACATATAATTTAAAATATCCACTTTAAAACCTGAAAACATACTCCAGGCCTGCAATATTCTCTGAGAAAGACTGGTTTTGTGTTTCATTTTTAGTCAGTCTTATATTCGCCGAAAGGCGATGATTTTGATGTAATTTATAATTTACAGATAAAGCCCCTGTAAGGACATAGCCCGCATCTTCCCCTTCAAATTGCTGCCTGTTGTAAACACCCCGTAGTTTTGCAACAAGATTGTTTTGAAGGAAAGATTTGCCAATTCCACCTGTTAATCCGTATCTGAAAATATCCCCCGAGAAAGTCTGAAGTAAAACCGAATTAATTCCTGCGTTGTAGTTGATAGTTGTCTTTTGCGAGCGATAATTGTAAGAGATATTTCCGTTGTAGCTCTGCGTTTCAGTGAAATCGCTGGTAAATTGGTTCGCATCATTTAATATCTGTCCGCTAAGAAACATCGTTACCTGATGCGTGGTCTGGCCTTTTCGGTAAAGCAACCGCGGGGCGATAGAATAATTGCTGCTGACTCTGGCAATTTTAGTGGTATCATTCAGTTGCAAAAGCGCTTGCTGCTGATCAATCGTATAATTACTGTATTGGGCATTTATTCCGAATGCCCCTTTGGTATTTAGGTTCATGTTAACAGAGCCGATCTGCCTTTGGGTTGTATAGGCTTTATGGTCGCGAATATTATCCTGCTGTATCCCATATGAACCGCTGATATTTAACCGGCCATTCATAAGGTTCAAGGCGGGATTGATGGTGTATTGCTCCAAATCATTATTAAGAAAATAGGTTCCCAGCGAGCGGTACTCGGGGTCGATGCGGCGGTATTTTCCTTTTATTCTGAATTTCCCAAAATTGAAGTTAGCCGAAGTATGCCCCGCATAATTCATACGACTCGAGAGCCGGGGTTGGTATAGGTTGTTTAAACCATCAGGTATTGGGAGGTCATTTGTGCCTAAGGCCTGGCTAAACATACTGCGCGTAAAAGCACTGGAGCTTACATCGATTTCCCAGGTAAACCATTTTGTGATTTTTTGCCGCGACTGAATACCGACTACCAGATTTTCTTTAGGTAGTAGTTGTATTTGTTTGTTTTGGCTTACGGAAGTGGTATCATCTTTAGCCTTAAAAAATATAAGATCAACATAGTTCGAAGCTGTTCCATAGCCTATCTTGAAGCCATATGCGTTGCGCTGGAAAGAGGGCGATTCAAGGTTCTGGAAAGCGCCGGTTTTGATTTTGTTTTGCAGCTGCCCATACATAAACCCAAACCTGAAATTGCCCGGTGTTAATTCCACCCCTGCTCCCAGAAAAGTATGCTGGTTGAGGGTGTAAGGCGAAAACGACATGCTGCTGTAGCCCATGTGCAGCTTAATCCATTTATAGCTGGGACTGATACCGTAGTTCTGAAATGGATGGCTGGAATTAAACTGCTGATTGGCATAGGTAAACCGAAATGGTATTCTGACACCATACAGCGACAAAACAGGATTGCCGCTAATGCGATAAGCAAAAGGGTCTTGACGGTTGTAACCCAGGTTGGTGTCGTAGAACCCGGCGCCAATTGTTATTGAGCCACTTAAATCTACAGCTTTCTCCTCACCGATGTTTTCAAGGTTTTGACCAACCCCTGTGGTATTAAGAGCAAAAACAAAAATCAGGATGCAGAAGTATTTCATTTTATTCATTCTCTGAAATTTTTATTGAAACGCTTTTGCTTAACCTGCTGGTTTTTCCGTCTTTACGCTTTACCTTTATGGCGTAATGGTATTCATTCCCTTTCTGAACCCATTCATCGGTGAAGGAAGGGCTATCCCCGCCAGAAGTCTCGAACATTTTTAATCCCTCATCTGCTTTTCCCTTGTAAATAATAAAGAACACGTTTTCTTTTTCGTTACTATAATTCCATGTAAGACTTACCTGTGTTTTGTTTTCAATAATAGTGGCATTTAGTTCCTCTACAGGGGAAACCTTATAAAACCTGATCCTCTGGGCTATTCGGGTTTCAGAGGTATCTGATATCAGTCCGTTGTTATCCGTGGCAATCATGGCCAGCTTTATTGCATTTCTTCCCTCCGGAAAAGGCATTGAATAGTGAGCATTATTCGTTTTGAGTTCCGCATGCCGCTGCCATTGCCCTTCTTCATTTTCTGTGAGGAGAATGTTCTTTTCAGCGTCTTTGCTCGAGCTTGCCGTCCATTTAATGTGGATTTGATCGTTGGATACCGTGATATTTTTTATTTGAGGGCTTATCGGTGGCATGACATCCGGACGTTTGACTTCAATGGGATTTGAAAAATCCGAATGATTAAACACTCTGTCTAAAGCCGTAATCTTATAGTAGATTTTTTTTGATAAGGTTTTTAGTGCAAGCGTGTCTGTAAAAACCGTATCCTGAAGGGGGGCTTTTGTAATCTGTACGAATTCATGATTAGGCTGGTTTGCTTTATATACCCGGTAGCCCCTCAGGTCTTGTTCGCTACCCATATTCCAGCTGAGAGTTACCACACCGGCAGTATCCGCTTTTCCTGTTAAGCCCGCCGGCACAGACGGAGGAGTCGTGTCTGGAATGGGGACATAAACGGGGAGGGAGTTTTTGAAGTTGCCAACCGTATCGAGGGCAGTGACGATATAGTAATTTCTTCCGTTTTTTACCGGGTTCTTGTGCAAAAACATGTTCGCTCCTTTTGGCAGAAGTTTCTCATTAACTTTCGTGAAAGGACCATTCGGGTTTTCGGAAGTTCCGATGTGAAACCCTGCAAAATCGCTGTCATCTGATAAAGAGGGATACTCCCATGTAATTTCAACAATATTTCCAGGTTTATATTCGGCATTTACTGATGAGGCCGCGGCAGGAGGGGTCATATCTCTTCCCTCAACGCTATTCACTTCAGTTGATTTATGCCTTTCTCCAAAAAAGTCGATGGCCTTAAGCTTGTAATAATACGGTTTGTAATTCTCGGCAATGGAATCGGATTCATAAATGAACCCCCGCTTGATTTCATTTCCGGCCTCCTGCATATTTTCATTGTAAATGATCGGCTCATTTCCGAGGTAAGACCAGTTTTCCTTATCGGTTGATTTTTCTACACGATATGCGACAAACTTTTTCTTGTGAGCAGTGTGGTTCCACCTAATCTTTACCAGTTTATCCAGACCTTCGGTGAAAAGCGTAGGAAGGTCGTATATCGTATTTTGCGAAGAGCTGACAGTGATGGTCCCTGAAATATCATCACTTCCGCTTATCGATACCCGGTATTCGTAATCGGTGTATGGCTTAATCTCACTATCAGAAAACTCCATTCCGGAAGCCTGACTGGCTCCCTGGCTAAGGCAGGAGAGGTAAAAGTAAAGAAAGGCTCTTCCTGTAAGCTGCCGGCGCTGCTCTTCCATTGCCGGGAAGGTGCTTTCACCGGGCATGGGGGTTCCTAATCCGTACAACTGCCGAATCATCCCTCTCACGGGGGGATCGTCCTGCGCCAATTGCTGCATCTCCTCCTCGGTGGCAGGAAGCAACGGTTCGGGTGTTAGTAGTTCAAAATCCTCACCGCTGTCTTTGACCCTTCGCTCTATCACATAACCATTTTGTGTTCCTTCATACCAATCTGCCGGGGATTGAGGGACAAACTTCAGCCTTATTTCGTCTTTGTTGACTTTTTGATAAATCTCAAGGTTCCCCTGGTTTTGACCAAAAGCGGTCATTAGTATAAATAAAAAGCCTGCTATGAATAAACTTCTTTTCATTGTTTTCGATTTAATAGTTGAAATAGATTGTCTTACTTAATGAATAATCATTATTCATTCGGATCCGGAATTTATAGGCGCCTTGCGGCATCGGAACATGCCCGGCACTTTCATAGTCATCCGGATCGCCTCCTTCAAACATTTTTGCTACTTCCACCGCTGATTCCATATGGTTCTTGAATTCCATAAACACCTCCTTGTCAAGGGTTACTTCTACTTTCATCACCGTTGTTAGCGGCTCATCAGAGACATTGCCAAAATTGATTCCTCCGTAGTTGAAGTTATTCAGTCCGCCGAGATTGAATCCGCCGCCGAAATTATTACCACTTCCGCCACCAAAACCACCTTGTCCTGAACTACCCCCTCCTGAATAGTCGGGCTCCCACCCGTAAAGAATGTTGTTTTCAGAGAGTGGCCCGTCAAAATAGGTCGGCGTCAAATAATTGCTGTAATAGCCGCTCATGAAATAGGGTTCCTGGCCGAATACGGAATACGGAGATTCCTGTATCAATACCTGGTTCTTGGCTTTGGTATTCCACGACTGCGAACTGTTAACCGGATATGAAACGCTACTTAGATACCAGTCAGGAAGAAAGTTTTCAGCGATTCCCTCGTTATGCTCCAGCTTGAAATTGATATCCGAAAATTCCAGCTCATGGTTTTTGTTGTCATAGTATCCTTCAAACCGTTCTGGTCCCTGAATTTTCAGATTCAGTTTAACGCTGTTATAGTCCAGAACAGGTTCCGTCTCTTCATCGACGAAAAGGGTGTTCAGGCTCTCCAGCTTTTCGTTCAGAGTATTAAACATGCTTGTTCTGAACCAGTAATCGTATATAACATCAGCAAATACCGTCGGGTCGATTTCAAAATCTCCATAATTATTTCCACCGGAATTAAAACCGCCTCCGCCGAAGTTGCCACCTCCGCTGAAGTTGTTACCGCCTCCAAAATTCCAGCCTGTGTTATTTCCTCCGCCAAAACCGCTTCCCCCGCTATTCCAGCTGCCACCGGCATAATTCCCATCACCACTATCATCCTCTGGAGGACTCACAGCCAATAGTTTCAAATTGTAGATGGTTTCATTTTGCAGGTTGGGCAGGGGGAATGTTACTTCAAAATTGCTTACCGATGCATCAACCACATGGCTGTCCGTCTGATCATGCGAAATGAACTTGACCTGGATGTTCTTATCCTCGTATTGTTCAAAGAAATTGCTCAGGTTGTTGGTAAAGCTGATTTTGCCCTGTGGGTAATCGTTTTGTTTGAAATAGCGCTGCCGTTTAACCGGAATGGTTTGGTCAATATCGCTGTCAGCCAGCTTTTTCTTTTCACTGGTAGTAAACACATGACTTTTCGTTTCACGGATAGGGTTGCTGGCATTATCTAAAACGGTCACCCATGAATTTCCCTGCTTTTGCTTTAATTCTGTTTCAACCACAACCACATACTCTGTTTCAGGCTGCATGGTCTCGTTAAGTGTAACGTTTAGCGTTTTGTTATCATCTGATAAAGCGGTTTCGAGGTCAACTTGCGCTGTTGAGTTGTTTTCCCTGATGAAAAAGTCGTAATCGATTCGATACGTTGCCGAGGCCATGCCTCCCATACCATCAGTGAAAGTATATGTTTGCGGATCGTCCACCGGGTAGTTGAATTCCACTTCAGGTGTGAAAAGCGGTGAAACGCTTTGGTCACCATTGGCAGGCTTCAGGAGGGCAATAAATTCCACATCTTCATATGGGTTTTCAATGTCGGGCTCCGTATCATCCAGGACTTCCATCGTACAAATCTCGCCGATATAGAATGATTTTTCGGGTTCCCAGGTTACGGGCCCCACGCTGAAAGTCGCTTTAATTTTTCCCTTTACCCCGGATGGGTTTGGGATTCCTCCCTCAGCGATTGCTCCCAGGGCACAGCGGAAATAGGCTCCATCATCGTCATGGTGGGAGCCATAAAATCTGGCTTGCGCCAGAAAGTACACTTGCCCTTTAGCATACCATTTATTAAAACCAAAATCACTTCTTCCGTTACAGGTTACGCCATCCGCCGACCAGTCCATCACAGAAATATCGTACCCGGCTTGCAGCCTGGCGTCAATCCAGCAAATTGTTGCGTCGTAATTTTCCAGGTTAAAGTCCATAGCCAGCCCATGGGCGAATCCGGCACCATTGGCGATAGCCCCTTCGTCGGGACGGGTGGGGATCTGATCGTAATCCAGATATTGGCGTATATTAGAAGGAACCGGAGGCATCCCGGGGATATTCGACCCTACCATGTAGTAAGTGCCGTTTGCAAAGGTGTATTCGTCTATTTCTACATTGAGAGTTATGCGGTCATCAGGTTCTCCAGCTTTGATATACCAATAATTGGGTCCAAAGTGAAAAGCGGTAGTTCCGTTTCCGGTAATTACAGGATTTTCGGCAGGAACATTTATATCTGTTGAAATGAAACCTGACAGCACGCTTTGCCGGAAGTCGTATGTGATATCAGCCGACCCTTTGAATTTTGCTTTTTGAGCCCTGTCATTGATAGCCTGAACAAAATAAGAATCGCCATACAATGAGAGTTGTGACAGCCCCCCGTTAGTAAGCCACACTACTTCAATGGTGGCATCGGAATTCCAGGTGGAGGACTCGCCCTGCAACCCGACGATAGAAGTGGCTTTAAGACCGCGTGCCCCCTCTTTGGGCTGATAAGGAAACTGCACTCCGTCCTGCTCATTATTGACTTCCTGCGGGGATTGCATGGTAATGCGTTCCATGTTGTAAAATACGCCCCCGCCGAATCCGTATACTCCTATGCCTGCCCAGCCAATACCACCGGGCATCCAGCTTATTGTGCCATCTACATACCAGTAGCGGTAATCATCCACCGCTCCAAAGATTGAATTGGAAGTAACGTTAAATGATTGAAGTATTTTCGCCGAAAGCTCTCCCTGAAAGCCTTTACCGTATGTCGGATTGTTTTTGAAAAAGCTGATGGTCCCATCAATGTCTGCTATCCCAAGCGAAGCATCAAGGGCCACTTCACTGATGTATACATCGGCATTCTTCCACTCGGCATTCATTACGTCAAACTCCGAACTGATGACCAGGCTGGTATTACCCGACAGGGAGTTTTGGTCGCCGTCACCGGTGAAGTTTAAGCCCATATCAATGGTCAGGGCCATTTCATTGGTGCTGATCTCATCAAGCGACATGCTGAAACTACCAGGGCCAGTGCCGCCGTCATTACCCCCTTGCAGGTTCGCTCCAAAGCCGAGCAGGGATGACGATTCGGAGCTGCTCAGTCCAAACGCTCCATCAAGTCGCAAGTAATCAGGTTTGTTGCGAACAACCAGTTGCTCAAACTCCAGCCCTTTGATGTTTACTTTATCAATATCCCCGATTTCTTCGTCGAAATTTAGTTTACCATTTAGTGAAGCTTCAATGGTTACATCGTTATTGGCAACATCCACATCCAGAGAGGAGGACTCATACAAATCCATTTGCGCATACCACATCGGGATATTGACTTTTCCTGTGGATTCGAGGAAAAAGTTGTAATCCAGCGATTCGTTGATGTAGCTCATTTCACTGCTATAACGGAAAGAGGAATCTGAAACGGGCATTATCATTTCTCCTTTCATGGCAGTGCTATCCAGGTGACCGGCAGCAAGTTCAATGGCGAAATAATCTACTGAAAAAGCCCAATCGCCTAATTGCCCTTCATTTTTGTTTAATGGATTAAAGGCTTCGATGAAGCCCGATACCCCGTGATTGTCTACAAGAACGTTGGAAGCAGTGACTTGCACCCTATCTCCATTGCTTTTTTCGATAAAGCGTGGCATCATCATGTCAAATTCTTTGATAAACAATCCCTGCCAGGTTGCATTTTTGTCGTAAGAAGAATAAGAATCCGGGAAAATAATAGAGGGATCATTCTCCGTATCCGAGTGATCGAATACGGCCTGGGTGATGTTGAAGCTATAGTCTTCCATCTTGGGGAGCTGATACTTTTGGTCGTTGTTTCCGGCCATGTCAAGGGTCACCAGCCAGTCGGACCAATCGGTGACGCTTGTTGTGAAATCCACTCTTACAGTGTCGGTTTCATTAGGGGTGCCGTCTGCATTTTCGTACCGAATCACTTTTGGTGAAAACCTAAATTGCCCGTCAAGAGAAATGTGGCTGAAGCCATCACAGTCCATTACCGCATAAGTACCTGAAGGATCCTGGTATTTTGAAAGGTTTAGCTTCACATCGTCTGAGAACTTTACGTTGATATCATCGAGCAGCTCAAGCTGTGCCGAATCACTGAGTGCAATACCGGAGGGATTGACGCAAATATTTTTTGCTCCAAAAGCCAGGTATTTGTTTTGCTGCTGTGGAGCTTTTACCATCAGGGCGGCATTAAAACTGGCCTGAGAAGCGCCCAGGTTAAAACCGACCAAAGCAACACGGTAGGGTGCATTTGGCGCTTCCAGTCCTACCGGCAGGGCCACTTCCATATTATTCTGGAGGTTTGAAATGTAGTAACCCGGATTGTTCAAATGATGGTACATATCGCCGGAACTGACGCCGGGAAATGAAATCTGGTTTCCCACGCCGGATAGCATGTCGGAGGTAAGAAAGTTGGAATCTCTGGCTTCAGCCGTTACTTTCCCGGCGATCATCCGGTGATTTTCGTTGACCTGTACATCCATTAAAGAAGCCGATAGCGGTACAGGAAGAAATGAGGTGGGCAGAATTTTGCCTTTACCCGTCAGCACATTCCCGCTCCACTGTGCATTGGTAATGACCACTTCGTAGTATCCGGCTTTTATGGTATCCCCATTTGCCAGGGTAGTCACCGGACTTTGGCTGGCTGAAGAGAGGTCGTAATTGCAACTTCCACCGCAAGCCATCTCCTGTTGGTCATCATCTCCACCGTCGTCTTCACCGGTTTGGTCTTTTACCATAAAAGTAACCACTTCGCTGTGCCCGTTATTTTTTATCTGCACCTGGTTTTGCGGATCGCTTGCTGTTACCCTGACTGCATATGTTTTCCCGGCGTCAAGCGCCGGTTTGGTCATGTCGTAAAGAAGGGTAGGAGTAGTGATGTTTTCTTCCCTGTAAAATGAGTAATTCGTATTGTCCATGATGTATTCCGGAGCATTGTTGTAGTTATCCATCTCAATCATGCGGAAGGTATAATCAAACGTGCCGCTGCCACCTGGTGGTGGGGTCCAGCTAAACTGAATATTCTGCGGATCAGCAACCGTAAGTTCCATTTCATCCATCGGGTAAGTGATCATGGGAGGATCGAGGTGAACCACCATGAAACTGGAGCTGCAACCTGAAGGCGGATTGGCCGAAAGGGGTTGCGACGTATTGTAGTCGAGCGCCTGCATACATACCTGGTACATGCCTTCGGGCAAAACCCCGGTCTGGCTCAATTGATTGTAGGTAATTCCATTGAAAGAAAAATGATTTGAATTGATATTTGAGTTGTAAGCAGATAGTTGTGAAAGATTGATAACCCGCGTTTCACCGGGAGTAAGGCTGATTGGCCGGGAGGGTGTATAAGACGGGTTTTGAATGATGCTGATATTGTCATTATTTGAAATACGGGTGTTGAGTTTTATCTGGTAGCTGTTGCTAAAGTCAGTGTTTTGAACAGTAATGAGTATCAAATCGCTGTACTGGGTGTTGAAATCCCCACTTTGACCGATGTAGTCAGAAAAATACGGCGAGTATGGTGGAATAACCTGGGTGTTGACGATGATGGGCTGGTTTTGGCTGTGTGTATACCCGGATACAAATAACCCCAGAATGACTAATATCAAAACTTTGGAATAACTACTCTTTTTCATAATAATGTATTTTAGTAAACAGGGCTAATCATTTTTTAATGAATGCATACATTTTGTTTTCAAATGGAAAACACGAAAAAGAATAAAAATGGGCTCAGATTTTTTGGAAAAACTTACATTTTGCAAACATTGATGTGATGTTTAAAAGCCAGCCTTTGCTATCCATAACTGGTTGTTATTCACTACTTATATCCCCGCAAGGGAACGACCAAAACTTTTAACCCGGGACGTTGCCCCGGGCTTTGCTCTCTAAGCCTTTCAGGCTTAGTT
>CAYFQK010000061.1:0-15208 GCA_964345255.1 uncultured Bacteroidales bacterium
CTATTTTGACTATTTGTATTTTTGGTCATTAAAATTTGAGATTTATTTGTTTTTTTTACCCCGTTAAATCCAATAAAGTTAGAATGATAAAAATTAACTTTTTATCATTATTTAACGGGGTGAATTTGATTTTTGTTTTTTCTGGCCTGTCCAGGTTAGGGGATTTAGAAGTGAATGGGCTTTTTTAGACCAATTCTTACCTTTTGTGCATTTTGTTACTTATACTGCACAAAAATGTGTAAATTTATGCATTACGATGAATAATTTACACGAATTCAAGGAGACATACGAGTCATCCCCGCCAGGAAATGGCTAATTGAAACAACTTAGCTTGCACCTATGTATTGCATGTCAATCTTTTTACATGTATCTTTGTTAAAAACACAGGATTATGAAGTCTTTGGAATTAGATATCAACAAACGATACACCTATGCCGATTACCTACAATGGATGGATGACAAACGCCGGGAGTTGATTAACGGTTTTATCAAACTGATGACGCCTTCGCCATCACGAAAGCATCAGGAGATTTCATTCCAATTGACACGAATATTAGGGAACTATCTTGTTAAAAAACAATGCAAAGGTTTCAGTGCCCCCTCCGACGTCCGTTTCCCTAAAGACCCGCAGAGCGCAGATGAGAAGGAGATTTATACGGTCGTCCAGCCGGATATTTATGTGGTCTGCGATTTATCAAAGTTGGATGATAAAGGCTGCCTCGGGGCACCGGATTTTATTGTCGAAATTGTTTCCCCCGACCAGGTTCAGCGTGACGTAAAAGAAAAGTTTGAGCTTTATCAACATCATGGGGTGAAAGAGTACTGGATTGTAAACCCGAACGACGAAAATGTCAATGTCTTTGTTCTGGACGATAACGGAAAATATCAATTTCAGGGCATTTTTGCCGGCAACGATAAAATTCCCGTCCATATTTTCGAAGGCGACTTGAAAGTGGACCTTACCGAGGTTTTTATTAAACAAAAAAAAGATGAAATGGAGGATGGTGCGGATGAATGAAATGAAAAAAACATACTACCCTACAAACCTATCCACTCAAACGCCCCAAACAACTTCAACGCCGAAACCACAATCATAAAAAGCAGGATGTAGCGGATGTATTTCGGTCCCCAGTGCAGGGCAAATTTGGTAGCCAGAAACGAACCAATCATGGTCCCTACACCAAGTATTAAACCATAAATCCACCAAACCTGGTCATTTATAATAAAAATTACTAATGCAAAGGGGGTATATATCAACACGATAAGGAGTTTCAGGGCATTCGCTCTTACAAGGTCGTACCCTGCATTCAAAACAAGGGCGGCAAGCAGAAAAATCCCAACACCGGCCTGAACAAACCCCCCGTAAATGCCTATGAGAAAAAACACTACCATTTGCACCCATACTTTCTGGGGTTTCAATTCACTTTTTTCCGTAATCCAGCGATTAGGTTTGTAGAGAATAACAAAAAACATGATGACCATCAATACCCCAATGGCTTTTTCCATTACCTGCTCATTTAAATCGGCGGCAATGTTTGCGCCTAACAGCGCACCAACTACCGCCGCAATGGAAGGAATCCACCCGTGGCCGGTATCCAGCTTCCCTTTGCGATAAAAGGAACTGACTCCAACAATATTTTGCATAATCAAAGCAACGCGATTGGTCCCATTGGCCACATTCGCGGGTAACCCCAGGAAAATCAATAAAGGCAGACTGATGACCGAACCACTGCCGGCCAGCGTATTAATAAACCCAACCAGTATCCCAACGCCGACCACCGCGGCGATCATATACCATTCCATAGCTCACTGAATTTCGACGCAAGGTAAACATTTGGAGGGAAGGGAGCAAACCAGGGCAGGTTAGAGGTTTTCAGTTTCTATGTTTGGTAATTACCGGCAGGAATCATTCTAAAACATTAAAAGATTCTCCCCCCTTAACCCGCAATAACAAAAATTTTAATAAAGTTACCGTCCTTTATATTCCTCATCTTCAATTCCTTCAATAATTTTATCCCTGAATTTCAACAACAATTCTTTGTAGTTTGGATTGGATTGAATCAATATCAGTAAAACCACTTATCCGATTCCGGTGAATTCTTCATATTTTTAAGGACTTTTTATTAAAACCAAACGAAAAATATACCTATGAGAAAACTTACAATGTTTCTGATTCTGTCTTTGGCCATGCTGGTTAATATTCCGCAGGCTCAGGCTGAGAAAAAAAAGAGTGATGATCCATTGGATACTTTGAAATCATCACAGATCAGCGGATTGAAATTCCGTTCAATCGGTCCGGCTTACGCTTCAGGACGGATAGCGGATTTTGCCGTAAATCCCAAAGACCACAGCGAGTATTTTGTTGCTGTGGCTTCAGGAAATATCTGGAAAACAACCAATGCCGGAACGACGTTCGAACCGGTTTTTGAAAGCTACGGGTCGTATTCCATTGGCTGCCTGGAAATGGACCCCAACAATCATAACGTGATTTGGGCCGGAACGGGTGAAAACAATCACCAGCGCGCCCTCGGCTATGGTGACGGTGTTTACAAAAGTATGGACGGAGGGAAGTCCTGGAAAAATATGGGCCTGAAAGAATCCCGGCAAATCGGTATGATCTTCGTTGATCCGAGAGATTCGGATGTGGTTTATGTAGCTGCTGAAGGATCTGTATGGGGCCCTGGCGGCGACCGGGGTTTATACAAATCCACTGATGGAGGCGAAAACTGGAAAAAGATTCTGGAAATCAGTAAGCATACCGGAGTCAACAATATCATTGCCGATCCAAGAAATCCTGATGTACTTTATGCTACTTCCGAACAACGCCGCAGACATGTTCACACCAAAATTGGCGGCGGGCCGGAATCTCATGTCTACAAATCAACGGATGCCGGTGAAAACTGGCGAAAGATTGAAAAAGGCCTTCCTAAAGTTCATATAGGTGGTATGGGCATCGATATTTCGCCCGTAGATCCGGATGTGCTTTATATCATTATGGAAGCTGCCGAAGGCAAAAGTGGATTTTACCGCTCTACCAACCGGGGAGAAAGCTGGGAAAGGATGAGCGATCACAGCAGCAGCGGACAGTATTATAACGAAATTTTCTGTGATCCTAAAGACGTGGATAAGGTGTATTCGGTGGAAACGCTCACCCATTACACGGAAGACGGTGGAAAAACCTGGGAACGTCTCAGCCTCAACAAACGTCACGTTGATGATCATGCGCTTTGGATTAATCCAGAGGACACAGAACATTTTATCATCGGCGGAGATGGGGGTGTTTATGAAACCCACGACGGAGGAAACCATTATTACCATGTTTCCAATCTGCCGGTAACCCAACTCTACCGGGTGACCGTGGATAGCGCCAAGCCTTTTTACAATATATACGGTGGTACACAGGATAACAATTCTTTTGGCGGACCAAATCAAACCCTTCACAGAGGAGGCATTCCAACAGGCGAATGGAACGTAACCCTTGGTGGCGATGGTTTCTGGCAAGCCGTTGACCCTGAAAACCCGGATATTGTATATTCCGAATATCAATACGGCAACAGTGTAAGGTACGATAAACAAAGCGGACAGGCCCTAATTATCAAGCCCCAGCCGGATAAAGGCGAAAAAACTTTCAGATGGAACTGGAATGCGCCGCTTATTATCAGTACACACGACAATGAGAGACTCTATGCAGCGGCCAATTACCTGTTCCGTAGTGATAACCGTGGGGCATCATGGGAAAAAGTAGGAGACAAAGACCTCACCCGCTCCCTCGACCGTAACAGGTGGAAAGTAATGGGCCGTTACTGGAGCAATGAAGCTGTGGTTAAAGACGTCTCCACATCCCTTTACGGAACCATCGTTTCTTTGGATGAAAGTCCTGTTAAAGAAAATCTTATTTATGTAGGAACTGACGATGGGTTAATCCAGGTAACCGAAGACGCCGAAAACTGGCGAAAAGAAGGTGAATTTCCCGGTGTGCCTAAATACACTTACGTTAGCGACATCTTTGCTTCCAGATTTAACGAAAACGTGGTTTTTGCTACTTTCGACAACCGCAAACGTGATGATTTCAAACCCTATGTGCTGAAAAGCACAGATAAAGGAGAGTCATGGGAATCCATCGCTGGTGATTTGCCGGAAGACGAAACAGTACACACCATTGCACAAGATCATAAAAATCCGGATATCCTGTTTGCCGGAACTGAATTTGGAGTTTATGTTACTTTGAATGGTGGAAAACACTGGACTCAGATAAAATCAGGTATTCCCACAATTGCAGTGCGCGATATGGCTATCCATAAAGGAGAAGATGACCTGGCGCTGGCAACATTCGGACGTGGTTTTTATATTCTGGATAACTATGCCCCGCTTCGTGAAATAGCTAAAGAAACGCTTGACAAGGATGCGCACATCTTTAATGTACCAGATGCATTGATGTATATTCAAAAACGTAATAAATACGGGCAGGGCTCAACGAATTATCTGGCAAAAAATCCACCGTTTGGCGCTACCTTCACTTATTACCTGAAGGAAACACCTAAAACCCTGAAGGCTCAGCGAAAGGAAAAGGAAAAGGAAATCGACGAAACTGAGGAGCAGATTCCTATGCCTTCGCAGGACAGAATCAGAAAGGAAAAGTTTGAAAAAACGCCTCATCTTATCTTTGAGATTTCCGATTCAAAAGGAAACCGGGTACGCCGCTTAACGAAAAAGGCTTCAAAAGGAATACACCGTATTACCTGGGATTTAAAGTATGAAAGTGTATACCCTGTTAGCGAGAGCAATGATGAATTCAAACCATTAAAAGATGGACGCAGTGGGATTTCAGTTATGCCTGGAAAATACAGCGTTAAAGTTTTACTGTATCAGAATGGAGAAATCAACGAACTGGCTGGTCCTGAATCGTTTGAATGCAATCTGCTGAACAATGTTACCCTTCCTGCAGAAGACAATGATCAAATGGTCGCATACCAGAAGCAAATGCAGGAAATGGCCCGGCAGGTGCGTGGATCGTACAAATGGGCTAACGATCTCAAAGATCGTGTCCAGTATCTGCGACAAGTTATTTACCGCACACCGGATGCTTCTCCTGAACTTATCAGGGAAGCTCGTGGAATCGATAATAAACTTGCGGATCTGATTTATGAATTCAAAGGACGTACCCCACCGGCCAGCCGGGAAGAAAACCCTCCGGCACCAGTGGCTCTCAACGAGCGCTTAAGCTCAATGGTAAGAGTGCATTGGGGTTCAACCGCAGGCATAACAGAAACCGAAAAGAAACTGTACAATATCCTGAAGGAAGAATTTCCTCCGGTACATGAAGAACTGAAAAGGCTCTATCATCAGGAAATCGTCCCACTGGAAGATAAGCTGGAGACTTTGAAAGCGCCCTACACGCCCGGAAGAATTCCACAATGGAATGATTAAATAAAATGATATAATATGTGAAAAACCATCCCCTGTCGGGATGGTTTTTTATTTTGTTTCGAACAAACTTCATGATGTCAGAAGTTTTACTATATTTGGATAAAACAATGGACGAAATTGGCCTGTTATATTAGCTATGAAAACACAAACCCTGCATATTAAAAATATGGTGTGCCCCAGATGCATCAAAGCCGTGGAAGACATGTTCCTGGAATTGGGGTATAACGTAGTTGATGTAAAACTCGGCGAAGTAAAGTTTTTAGCCGACGATGAGGATGTCGACGTGGCCCTCATCAGCAAGGAGTTACAAAAAACCGGGTTTGAGTTGCTGGAAGATGAGGAAGTCAAACTCATCAACCAGATAAAATCCCTGGTTATTAATCTGATTCATCATTCAGATGAGGAAGCCCTGCAGGAAAATATTTCAGACTATATCCAGCAAAACCTTAACAAGGATTACCACCAGGTAAGTAAAATATTTTCCTCGAAGGAAAGCATTACCATTGAAAAATATATTATTCTTCAAAAAATTGAAAAGGTAAAAGAGCTCCTGACCTATGGCGAGCTTACCCTATCCGAAATTGCACACCGCCTTGGGTACTCAAGTGTCTCACACCTAAGCCGACAGTTTAAGCAAATCACCGGCCTAAGCCCAACCGAATTCAAATCGCTGGGTGAACACCCCCGTAAGTCACTGGATGAGATTTAAAAGATTCATTTGTTCTGTGTTCCTTGTGCTTTTCAATCTATGGAAGGTCTATAATTATAGCCAGGTTTTCTTTGACTGTTTTGGCAAGCCCATTCGGCAAACCTCCGAGCTTCTTTACTAAGCGATTATTATCAATGGCTCGAATCTGATCTATCATAATATCACAATCTTCATCTAAACCGGTAGTTCCTTTTTTGACATGAACACGCAAAATTTCAGAAGCTTCTTGCACATTGGTCGTCATTGGAACTATAATTGTCGAAGGATGTGAAACTTTATTAAGCAAGTTAGTTTGAATGACAAGTACCGGCCTTCTTTTACCTGCTTCCGTCCCAAGACGAGGGTTTAAATCTGCAATCCAAATATCAAACTGTTTTATCTCCATAGTCAATATCTTCAAAATCTTTTAGAACGGACAGCGAATCTTCTTTTACTAATTGGGATTCTTTTTGAAGCTTATTTTCCAATAATTTTCTTTTCTGCATTTTATTGTAGTAATCGATTGCTTCATTGATATACCTGTTTCTTGGCTTTTTCAATTTTAACAGGATTTTTTCGGTCTCACCAAAAATTGACTCATCTAGTTTTAAGGATATTAGTTTCATAACAGCGATTTGTCACAAAAGTATATCATTTTAAAATATACTGCAAGTATATCTCATCAAATTTATAATAGAGCGCAACGGTAACCCGAAAAGCGACGAAAACAGAGTAGGACAATTTCAGTTTCACACCCATTCGCTAAAAATTCCCGCCCAACAGAAAAAATTCTGTCATTCGGGCAGGCGGATTAATTCGTAATCTTTTTGAATATCCCTAAAACCATTAGGGTATTCATCCGAGATCCGAAACCCGGAATCCGAAATCATAAGAGTGCAAACCTTTACCAAAATTATATAACACGTTCTCCTTTCCGGGATGGTATTTTTGCAAATGTTATGATGGATAAAAACGAACAAACCATGACTACGAAAATATATCCTGTAAAAGGAATGACCTGTGCCTCCTGCGCAGCAAGCGTGGAAAGCATGCTGAAAAGCACCGAAGGCGTGGATGATGCGGCAGTAAACTTTGCTGATTCATCCGTAAGGGTGCAGTTTGGGACGGATGCCGTAACTGAAGAAACGCTGGCTAAAGCCGTTGACCAAATCGGTTACGAGCTGGTTATTGACGAAAATGAAGATTTGGAAGAGCAGGGGCGACAGGCTTTCCAAAAACGCAAACGAAAACTTTGGATAGCCGTCGGCTTTTCTGTGCCGGTGTTTGTGCTTTCAATGTTTCTGAAAGATTTACTTCCTTTCCAGGAATGGGTATTGCTGGCATTGACGATTCCCGTTGTGGGCTATGCGGGAAACGAGTTTTACGTCAATGCCTGGAAGCAACTGAAGCATAGCACCTCCAACATGGACACGCTGGTGGCCCTGGGAACAGGGATTGCCTTTCTGTTCAGTATGTTTAACACCATTTATCCGCAATACATGCTATCCCAGGGGCTTCCGGCGGATGTCTATTACGAGTCGGCGGTAATCATCATCACGCTTATTCTGCTGGGGCGGTTTTTGGAAGAACGGGCCAAGAGCAATGCATCCTCCGCTATCCGTAGAATGATGGAGCTACAACCCGACAGCGTCAGGGTGGTAGAAAATGGCGAAACTATCGAAAAGCCACTTTCACAAGTAAACCCTAAGGAACACGTTTTAATTCGTCCCGGTGAGCGAATCCCCGTGGATGGGGAGATTTTAGACGGTAGTACAAGCGTGGATGAATCTATGATGACCGGTGAATCGCTGCCGGTGGAGAAGAAAGCCGGGCATACGGTCTTTGGCGGGACCATGAATCAGGATGGCAGCATCACCATTTCGGCCACCGGCGTGGGTGAAAGTTCCTACCTTTCGCGAATCATCGATACGGTAAGGCAGGCGCAAGGCAGTAAACCGCCGGTTCAGAAGCTGGTGGACAAGATTGCTTCCATCTTTGTACCGGTAGTTATCGCCCTAGCCCTTGTAACTTTTGGCGTCTGGTTATGGGTAGGACCTTCGTTCTCTCATGCTTTTATTACCATGATTAGCGTGCTTATCATCGCATGCCCCTGTGCTTTGGGATTGGCCACACCCACCGCCCTGATGACCGGCATTGGTATGGGTGCTGAACATGGCATCCTGGTAAAGGGCGCTACCAGCCTGGAAATTGCCAAAAAGGTAGACACCCTGATTCTGGACAAGACAGGAACGTTGACTTATGGAAAACCGGAGGTGACAGAGGCCTTCTGGAAAGATAAGAATGATCGCAAAGAACTTTCACCGGCATTACTCGGAATGGAGAGAAAAAGCGAACATCCCCTGGCAAAAGCCATTACGGGCTACCTTAAAGAGCAAGGCAGCAAGACTTTTGAGGTAGGAGATTTTCAGAATATCAGCGGTAAAGGAATTGTTGCAACCATCAACCATATCAATTACCTGGCAGGTAACGATAAGTTGATGAACCAATACGAGATAAAGATAGAGGATGATTTGAGAGAGAAGGCTGAGAAAACAACCGGTACGGCCATCTTCTTTGCCACCGGTAAGGAGGCCAAAGCCGTTTTTATCCTGAAAGATAAAATAAAGGAAAATGCCGCAGAGGTAGTTCGCTCCCTGCAAAAGCAAGACATAGAAATAGTGATGCTGACCGGGGATGCTGAAAATACGGCTAAGGAAGTGGCAAAAAAAGCCGGAATCGATGAGTACCATGCATCCCTGTTGCCGGAAGACAAGAAAACATTTGTTGAGAAGTATCAGCAACAGGGAAAAACGGTGGCTATGACCGGCGATGGGGTTAATGACGCCGCTTCGCTGGCTTTGGCCGATATGAGCATCGCCATGGGCAGCGGGTCGGATATAGCACTTGATGCAGCGGATATCACGCTGATGCATTCCGATCTCGACCATTTGAAGCAGGCATTCGTTTTATCCCGGGCCATTAACCGGAAGATTCGTCAGAACCTGTTCTGGGCGTTCTTCTACAATGTCATCGCCATTCCGGTCGCCGCAGGAGTGCTGTACCCTGCATTCGGATTGCTGCTGAGCCCAATGATTGCCGGAGGCGCTATGGCGTTCAGCTCGGTTTCCGTAGTCACAAACAGCCTGGGATTGAATAGAATGAAGTTAAATAATTAATAAATGTAGAACAAAATCCGGTTGGTAATGGGCAAAAAGCAGCCTGGCAAGATATGTAAAATTGCCAACTGCCTCACTGCCAACTGCCAAATTAACAAAAAGGAGGACATATGACAAAACTGAAATTCAAGACCAATCTGAGTTGCAATGGATGTGTAAATACCGTTAAGCCACATTTGGAAGAACTCAACATCACTAATTGGGATGTCGATCTGAAAACAAAAGATAGTCCGGTAACTATTGAAGGGGAAAATATAAACCCCGAGGATGTCAAAAAAGCATTCGAAAAGGCCGGTTACAAAGCCGAACAGAAAAAAGGCATCCTGGGAGGACTGTTAGGTTAATACAGCAGAAAAGCACTTTTGAGTGATTTCTTTATTGGATAAGGGGTAGCAGGCATTGCGGGGTTTTGCCCTGTTTGCCTGTTGCCTTTTTATTTGGTCACTGCCAGCAATTGTTCAACGTCAATAAGATTAGTCAGATGCGCCACGCTAAAGAAAATAAAAATCACCATCACCCATCTAACAAATCCCGCTCCGTTGGCAACCGCTGAGCGGGCTCCGACATAGGCGCCGCCAACCTGTCCAATAGCCAGTATCAGTCCGTATTCCAGGTTGATCATGTCTCCCCACAGAAACACACCGATGGTGAAAGGCACATACATCAAAACAATCAACACCTTGATGGCATTGGCCCTTACCACATCATACCCGGCCGACAAAACAATGGCAGCCAGTAGAAAGTAACCGATTCCCACATAAATAAATCCACCATAAATGCCGATGATAAAAAAGATAACCACCTGTTTCCAGGAAAAGCGTTGCTCAATCAGCTCCTGCTTGCCTTTCAACCAGCGTTTGGGTTTGTAAAGAATCAACAAAAGCATCATAATCATGACACCTGCCACGATTTTCTCGAAAAGTTCCTCATTAATTTCTATGGCAATGCGTGCCCCTATTACAGAACCCACAATTACCGGAATTCCCAGGATTAAGCCTTTGCGCCAGTCGAGTACGTTTTTGGATCTGAAAGTGGTTACTGAAGTCATGGTTTGAAGGGCTGCAGCAATCCGGTGGGTTCCGTTGGCCACATTCAGCGGTAATCCCATAAACATGAGCACAGCCAGCGAGATGATGGTAGCACCGCCGGCCAGGGTATTGATAAACCCTACCATAAAGCCCGAAACAATCAACACTATTGCCTCTATGATGCTCATGAGCTGATGTTAATTCCGAAGTTGATCCCCGGTATATTTTCCGGCAAATATCACAATTCCGTATAAAATTACGATTCCCGCCGGGAATAATAACCAGGGACTAATGCCATAGGCTGCCGGAATTGTTCCTATAAGGATTGATACCGCTCCGACCACTATAGCATAAGGCAGTTGCGTCCGCACGTGTTCGATGTGATTACAGGAGCTGGCCAGCGAACTAAGGATGGTGGTATCCGAAATCGGCGAGCAATGATCCCCCAGCACTGATCCCGCCAGAACTGTGGAAACTACATTGAAGAAAATCTGGTAGTTTTGCGTAACATCCAGCCCGTTTTCAACTCCTATCAGCCAAGAGGCCGGAAGGATCAGGGGATACAAAATCGCCATGGTTCCCCAGCTCGACCCCGTGCTGAAAGCCACAAGCGCCGCCATGATGAAGGTCAGGGCCGGAACAAGGAAGGGCGCCATATCGAATTCAATCAGTATGTGGGAAATAAAATCTGCGGTGTGCATATGCTGAGTCACGGTAGCAATGGACCAGGCCATAACCAGGATAATAATGGCCGTCAGCATGGTTCTGAAACCGTTAATCAGGCTGTCGACCGAATCTTTCAGCGATAGCAGCCGCTGAATTTGTGTGAGTATCACCGCCACGATCATCCCTGAAAGCGAAGACCACAGAAGTGCTTTGTAAGAATCTGCTGCACCGATAGTCTCTGAAAGCTTCTTGGTAAAAGAAATGTCCTGCTCCCACACAGCAGCATCCCACCCAGTATAGAGCAATCCGGCCAGTGTGCCGAAAATAATAATCGCTACCGGGATAACGGCATTGTATGCCCTGGCTTTGGTGTTTTCCGGCACCTCCAGTTCATTTAGTTTATTGGAAAAACTATCGGCATCGTCGGATACATCCACCCCATGCTGTCTGGCGTGACATTCGGCTTTGTGCATCGGACCGAAATCGCGCTGTTTCCAAACCAGCAAAAGAATAAAAATCAGCGCAAAGATGGGATAGAATGAGTACGATAAGGAATTCAGAAAAATGGTGTAAGGACTTTTCTCGAGGCCTATGGTATTGATTCCGTCCTGAATGTAGCTCAGCTCAGCGCCAATCCAGGTCGTAACAAAAGCTATGGCGGCTATTGGAGCTGCCGTGGAGTCGACGATGTAGGCCAGTTTCTGACGCGAAATCTTTAGCCGGTCGGTGACGGGACGCATGGTGTTACCCACCACCAGGGTGTTGGCGTAGTCATCGAAAAAAATCGCTATTCCCAAAAGCCACGTCACAAATTGCCCGGAACGGGAATTCCGGGCATATTTCGACAAGCGATTCACCACTCCTTTCATCCCGCCGTTGCGGGTGATCAGGTTGACCATCCCTCCGATCATCATCGAGAAGACAATGATGGACAGATGCCCTGTATCAAACAACGCTTCGATGATGTATTCCTCCGAAATGGCAAAAATGCCTTTGAAAAAAGCGATGAGAATGTTGTTGCCTGCATAGAAGTAAATGATAGTCGTTCCCACCAGCAGCCCGGTAAAAAGCGCCGAAAATACTTCTCTAAATACCAGCGCCATAAGAATGGCGATCAGCGGGGGCAGTATCGACATCCAAAGTGGAATGGCATCCACTTTTCCTGAAAAAGAAAACAAATCCGAGCGAACCACATACACATCATCCGGGTCGAACTGCATTTCAAAAGTCAGACTACCGTCATTGAACTGCAGCGTATCTGTTTTGCCGTTGATTTCAACCTCTAACGAATGATTTTCGAAGTACCCATATAAATTCTTATCGGTAAGCGTTACTTTCACCTCTTGCTTAACATCGGCAACAATAATTTCCGGCAGCCCCAGCTTAAAATCCTCCTGCGAAGTCTCGGGCATCTCCCGGGCGCTGGCCCAAAGGCCGGTAAAAAGAAGCATTAAGCCAATTGCAAGATGTCGCATCTATCCGGTGTTGGTCAATAAAAAACGAATATACGGAATTATAGTGGAGTGTTTATGTGTTTAAGTGCATAAGTTTTTCTTCATTATATCGATTTAGAGGCCTTTTAATGTTTGATACTTTATTGTAATTTTTTATGGCATATTTTACCGGGTATATCCAAAAATTTCCCTTCCTCCCCAATAATTCCTATTTTTGGGAATCAAATTTCAAAAACACACAGCTATGCCCAGAATACCTATGGTTGACCTGGTCGGTCAGTATCACAACATCAAGCCGGAAGTCGATAAGGCTATCGAAGAAGTGATGGAAACAGGAACCTTTATTAAGGGGCCTGCCGTCAAACAATTTCAGGCTAACGTGGAAAAATACCTCGGCGTGAAGCACGTCATCCCCTGCGGCAATGGCACGGATGCGCTTCAGATTTCGATGATGGCCCTTGGGCTGCAGCCGGGTGATGAAGTGATTACCCCCTCTTTCACCTTTATCGCCACGGCCGAAGTGATTGCCCTGCTGGGACTGAAACCGGTTTTTGTGGACGTCGATCCGGATACCTTTACCCTTAGCGTAGATGAGGTGGAGAGACATATCACTTCCAAAACCAAAGCCATTATCCCGGTGCATCTTTTCGGGCAGTGTGCTGATATGAACCGCATCATGACCCTGGCAAAAAAGCATAACCTCTCCGTTATAGAAGACACCTGCCAGGCAATAGGTGCGGAGTACACTTTCAAAGACGGAACAAAAAAGCAGGCCGGAACAATAGGGGAGTTGGGTTCCATGTCGTTTTTCCCTTCCAAAAACCTGGGCACCTTCGGCGATGGGGGCGCCATTTTTACCAACAATGACGAACTAGCCGAAAAGTGCCGAAGCATCGCCAACCACGGGATGAAGCGAAGATATTACCACGACGACATCGGCGTTAACTCGCGGCTCGACAGCATGCAGGCGGCCATTCTTGATGTGAAGCTCAAATACCTGGATACTTACATTGCCAACCGCCAAAAAGCAGCAGCCTACTACACCCAGGCCTTCAAAGACATTCCCCAATTGCAAACTCCGGTAGTCAGGAATGATTCCACGCACGTTTATCACCAGTACACGCTGGTTACCAAAGATATTGATCGTGATAAGCTGAAGGAACATCTCAACGAAAAAGGCATTGCCTCGGCCGTCTACTATCCGGTGCCCATCCACCTGCAGAACGCCTATCAGCACCTGGGCTACAAAGAAGGCGATTTGCCGGTGACGGAAGAGCTTTCAAAACATGTGCTCTCGCTCCCGATGCATACTGAAATGACAAAAAAAATTCAGGATGAAATCATTGAAGCGGTGAAGGAGTTTGTGGGGAAATAGCACCAAATATAATAAAAGCCAGAGGCTTTAGGAACGTTAAAGGCGAAGCGAGGACGCTTCGCCAAGCTACCGGGAAATAAGCTGAAACCCGTTTATCAAAGCGTCTTCGTTTTGACTAAAAAATTCTTGCAGCTTGCCCGAACGTGAAGACATTAGCCTGCTGGCCTTGAGCTGACTAAAGAAGTAATTCACCAACTTTCATCCTTCGCAATTTCCTTTACCGCCTCCACCCACCTATCATCACTGTTCAGGCTCTCAACAAGCGTAAGTTTTTCACCTCCGTTTTGCTCGAAGAGTTCTTTGTATTCATCGCCAATTTCAATGGTGGTTTCCAGGCAATCGGAAACAAAGGAGGGGGCGACCACCAGCACCTTTTTGTGTCCTTGTTCGGCCAGATTCTGAATAGTTTCATCGGTAAAGGGCTTCAGCCAGTTTTTGGATAGCCGCGACTGGAAAGCTGTCAGCACATTCTCATTATCTAAACCCAGATGTTTAACCAGAAGTCTTGTGGTTTCGTAGCAGGTGGCTTTGTAGCAAAAGGTGCCGTGCTCGGGCATCGCCATCTCACATGAACATTCGGCTTCAGAAATGGAGGGATGAACTTTTTCCACCTGGCGAACCGGCAGGCCGTGATAGGAAAACAGGATGCGATCGTATTCTTCAGGGCGGTAGCTCTTGATTTTTTCAGCGAAAGCGGATAAAAAAGAAGGATGACTGTAATACTGACTAATGATCCGAACCGCAGGGATCACATTCCATTTTCCGACCCGTTCCATCACTTCTTCCACCACCGATCCGGTAGTAGAAGACGCATAATGCGGATAAAGCGGGAAAACAACGATTTCATCAAACTGCTCCCTGCGGATTTTGTTCAGCACATCCTTCATGGAAGGGTTGCCGTAACGCATGGCGCCGAATACCGTGAAAGCATCGCCAGAATTTTCCTGAAGCTTTTCAGCAAGATTTTCCAGATGAATCAGAAGCGGCGAACCTTCTTCCGTCCACAGTTTTTGATAGAGCCGTGCGGATTTTTTCGCCCGGAAGGGAACAATGATACCATTAACCAGCAACGTACGTCCCAGCCAGGGAATATCTATCACACGTGCATCGTTGAGAAACTGCGACAGGTAGCGTCGAACAGAACCTGTTTTTGGTTTGTCGGGGGTTCCGACATTTACCAGCAGAAGGGCGCGCGTTTTGTCACTCATAGCATTGCATTTTTAAGCATTTAAACCCCAAACAAGTTTCAAATTCCAAATTTCAATAATTCATTATTCAAGTTTCTCATGTCTTTTAATCTCATGAATATTCTTACTAATCAATATTTTACAACGCTAACTTTTAAATGCGATTCTTTAGTTCATCAGAATACCCAACTAACCCATGCCAGTCTT
>CAYFQK010000062.1:0-14622 GCA_964345255.1 uncultured Bacteroidales bacterium
AACAATTTAAAAATTAAGACATTAAAAACATAACAGCTGGTTAAAGTTCAGAAGGTAAATTGATCATATAATTGCAGGGGGCTGTTTTATAATATGACAAATTGTCGGAAAGGTAATTTATGGCAAATTGTTTGCAAAGAGTACCCAAATTAATTGAAAGAAAGGAATATTAGCGCTATGACAAATAAATCTGAAGAAGGAAAAACTTTAGATAACCAAAAGCAGCAGGGAAAGTCCGGTGAGGCAAAATCCCAGAATGCTTCAGGGAATAAAGATAAAAACCGGGATTCAAAAGAAACCACTGAATCCGGAGAAGAGCAAAAAAAAGAGAGCCATCAGAAAGCTGAAGGTAAAAGCAAAGAGAAATCCTCCAAATCTTCTAAATCGAAAGAATCCAAATCCAAAAAAACAAAAGAGCAGAAAAAAATTGATGAGCTGGAGGCCAAGCTGGAAGAGCAGGAAGTTAAGCTTAATGATCAAAAAGATAAATTTCTGCGGCTCTATGCTGAGTTTGAAAATTTCAGGCGACGCACCAGTAAAGAAAAAACAGAACTTACTAAAACGGCTGCAGAGCGAATCATCAGCAGACTTCTGCCTGTAATGGATGATTATGAAAGAGCGCAGCAATACTTTGAAGAAAATCAGGACCTCGACAAATTTAAGGAAGGTATTGAACTGATTGCTGATAAGTTCTGGAAAGTCATGGAGCAGGAGGGACTCGAACAGATGGAGTCGAATAATAAAGAATTTAATACCGATGAGCATGAGGCAATCACAAAAATGCCGGCGCCATCTGAGGAAATGAAAGGAAAAGTTATAGATACCACTGAGAAGGGATACAAACTTAACGGTAAAGTAATCCGTTTTGCCAAAGTGGTAGTAGGCAACTAAAAAACGGAGTTGAGCAATGGCAAAAAAAGATTACTACGAGATACTAGGTGTTTCGAGAGATGCTAGTCAGGATGAGATTAAGAAAGCCTATCGCAAGATGGCTTTAAAATATCACCCTGATAAAAACCCGGATGATAAAGACGCCGAGCAAAAGTTTAAGGACGCGGCAGAGGCTTATGAAGTGCTGGGTAATGAGGATAAACGCAAACGTTATGACCAGTTTGGTCATGATGGCCTGAGAGATGGCGGCTTTGGCGCCGGCCAGGGCTTCGGCGGCGGCATGAGCATGGACGATATCTTTGAGCAGTTTGGTGATATCTTCGGTGGCGCTTTCGGAAGCGCCTTTGGTGGTGGTTTCGGCGGTGGCCGCACCCAATCAAGGGGGCGCAGAAGAGTTAACCGGGGGTCTAACCTGCGCATAAAAGTTAAACTAACCCTCGACGAAATTGCCAATGGCGCGGAGAAAAAAATTAAGGTTAATAAGTACGTGCAATGCAAAGCCTGCAACGGCACTGGAGCCCAGGACGGTTCTTCTTATTCAACCTGTCCCACCTGTAACGGTATGGGGCAGGTTACCCGCGTAACAAACACGTTCCTGGGACAGATGCAAACCACTTCCACCTGCCCCACCTGTGGCGGAGAAGGACAAATCATCCAAAACAAATGTAATGTCTGTCATGGCAACGGCATTGTACGGGATGAGGAAGTCCTCAAAATCGATATCCCTGCCGGTGTGGCCGAAGGGATGCAGCTGACCGTAAGCGGCAAAGGAAATGCGGCTGCCAGAGGCGGTATTCCCGGTGACCTTATCGTATTGATAGAAGAAGATAGCCACCCGCAGCTGATAAGAGACGGGAACAACCTGCTGTATGACCTTTACATTAGCTTCCCGGAGGCGGCCATGGGAACAACAGCCGAGGTGCCAACCATTGGAAGCAAAGCAAAAATCAAAATTCCGGCAGGTACACAACCCGGAAAAGTGCTACGCCTGAAAGGGAAAGGGCTACCTGAAGTGAATGGCTACGGAAGAGGGGATTTACTGGTCTATGTCAATGTATGGACTCCCAAAACCCTTTCTAATGAAGAAAAAGAGATGCTTGAAAAATTACAGCAATCAAAAAACTTTGAACCCAATCCCACGGCCAGGGATAAAAGCTTCTTTGACAGGATGAAGGAATATTTCGGCAATTAGTCCCATTTTCCTTAGTCTGTAAAAATTTTCGGAGAATTATATCAAATGGATGTAATAAACTCGCACTTGATATCACTTATTAACGGCGATTAATTATTGCATCCATTTTTATTAACTGAAATACCCAAAACAATGGATTTCTTAACAACAGAAAATGTCAGCAAGACATATATCAATCACAAAGCACTCGATGAGGTAAGTATCAATGTTCCCGAGCGAAGTATTTTCGGACTGCTTGGCCCCAATGGTGCAGGTAAAACAACTCTTATTCGCATCATCAACCAGATTACAGCCCCTGACGAGGGTTCTGTTTTTTTTAATGGGGAAAAGCTCAGGCAAAAACATATCGCTCAAATCGGGTACCTCCCTGAAGAGCGCGGGCTTTATCGTAAAATGAAAGTAGGTGAGCAGGCCATGTACCTGGCACAGCTAAAAAATGTACCTAAAAGAGAAGCTTACGACCAGCTGAAAAGCTGGTTTAAAAAGTTTGACATTCTCGATTGGTGGGATAAAAAAGTGGAAGAACTCTCTAAAGGGATGCAGCAAAAAATCCAGTTTGTCACCACGGTGCTGCATAAACCCAAATTGCTGATTTTTGATGAGCCCTTCAGCGGATTTGACCCCATAAACGCCAATCTTCTGAAAAAAGAAATCCTCAAGCTTCGCGAGGAGGGAGCAACGGTTATTTTTTCCACCCATAACATGGCCTCGGTAGAAGAGCTTTGCAGCCATATAGCCTTGATTCACAAGTCGCAAAAGATCCTCGATGGACCGATGAAAGAGATTAAAAAAGAGCACAGTACCGATATCTACACGGCTCATCTGAAAAATTTTGATGGACATTTGCATACCGCCCTTGCCAATAACTTCAAACTTGTGGAGGAAGAGCAGGGTGAGGATTTTGTTAAAGTCAAAATTCATATCCTGGATAAGGCTTCCCCGAATGAGTTGGTTAAGAACCTCTCCAGGATTGGGGAAATTCATTCATTTAATGAAGTCATTCCTTCAATGAATGATATCTTTATTAAAAACGTTCAGCAAAACCATTAAAAGCCATCATTATGAATAAAATAACACTTATCATACAGCGTGAATATCTCACACGGGTCAAGAAAAAATCTTTTGTTGTTATGACTATTCTGGGGCCTCTGCTTCTGGCCTCTATATTCATTATTCCCGTATATCTTGCCCAGATGGGAAGTAGTGACGTAAAAAAAATTGCCGTTATCGATCAATCCGGGTTGTATGAGCCTGCTTTTCAGGATTCTGAATCATATGACTATACCTTTTTGGATAGAAGCCTCGATAGTGTAAAAAGTAACCTCCCTTCCTCCGACTGGTATGCGGTTTTGTATATCCCTGAAACAAAAGTCGCCCTCCCCGAGACGGCTGCCCTCTATTCGAACAAACAGCCTACTATGGAAGTTAAAAATCACTTAAAATCCTTGATGGAGAAGCGCTTAGAGAGCCTTAAGCTCAGCGCCAGCGGCATCGATCAGGAAACACTCGCCTCAATAAAATCAAAAGTAGATTTTAATACCATAAAACTGAATGAGAGTGGCCAGGAGGAAAAATCTTATGCTGAAGTAGCCACTGCCGTGGGATATTTTGCAGCTATCGTCATCTACTTCTTTATTTTTATGTTTGGCTCGCAGGTTATGCGTGGAGTGATAGAGGAAAAGACCAGCCGCATCGTGGAAGTCATTGTCTCCTCTGTGCGTCCTTTTCAGCTTATGATGGGTAAAATAATTGGCATTGCGCTGGTGGGCCTTACTCAAATCCTCTTATGGGTGGTACTTACTTTTGGTATCTACATGATTTTTACCGGAGCGTATGCCGACACCCTCGATTTTCGTCAGCAGCAAGAAATGGTTGTGCAAAGCCAGGAAATCACCAGCCAAATGGGCATGGAAAATAATAATATCCAGCAAGAAATTTCCAAAGCTGAAATCGATCCACAGGTCAACAAAGTATTTGATATCATCCAATCCATTAACTTTCCGCTGATCATTGGTAGTTTCATATTCTTCTTCCTTGGCGGCTACCTTATGTACTCCGCACTTTTTGCGGCAATAGGTTCAGCGGTAGATAATGAAACTGACACCCAGCAGTTTATGCTGCCTATAACCGTTCCGTTAATTCTGTCGATCATCGTTGCACAATTTGTGGTTCAGAATCCCGAAGGCCCTCTGTCGTTTTGGCTCTCGATTATCCCCCTCACCTCCCCCATCATCATGATGATACGGGTACCTTTTGGTGTTCCTTTTTTTGATATGACTCTGTCAGTAATATTATTAATTTTGGGATTCATTGCCACTACATGGCTGGCAGGAAAAATCTATCGTACGGGAATTCTCATGTACGGCAAAAAAGTGGATTATAAAGAATTGTGGAAGTGGATTAAATACAGGAGTTAAGACGAAATTTTGAATTTTGAATTTTGAATTTTGAATTTTGAATTTTGAATGATAAAAAAAATAACTGTAATGAAAATAGCACGCTGATTTGTCTGATTTAACCTATTAGACTCTTCTAAGTGTACTCTTTTTATGAAGCAAGTGTTGTTTTCGGAGATTGCTTTTTTTTGGGATTTATTAAATGAAATCTGGTTTTAAAATGTTAAAGCATGTTATGGCAAAAGTATTGGTGATCGATGACGAAAAAAGCATCCGGAATTCCCTGAGGGAAATACTGGAGTATGAAAAATATAAGGTGGAAGAAGCCGCAGATGGAGAACAGGCCCTGGAAAAAATAAGCGAAACGGCTTATGATGTGATTCTGTGTGATATTAAAATGCCAAAAAAAGACGGGGTGGAGATACTTGCGAGCGGATTGGCGATAACAGATGCTCCTTTTATCATGATTTCGGGCCATGGAACTATTGAAACAGCGGTGGAAAGCATAAAAAAAGGCGCCTTCGATTACCTGGAAAAACCCCTGGATTTAAACCGCCTTTTGGTAACCATAAAAAATGCCATGGATAAGTCCAGCCTTATCAACGAAACCAAGATTCTCAAAAAGAAGGTTAGTAAGAAATATCAAATGATAGGGAACTCACCCAAACTGGAGGAAGTAAAGGATATGATTGAGAAGGTGGCCCCGACGGATGCCAGGGTGCTGATATCAGGAGAAAATGGAACCGGCAAGGAGCTGGTGGCACGCCAGATACATGAAAAGAGTCCGCGAGCCAAAGCCCCTTTTATCGAAGTAAATTGCGCTGCTATTCCATCTGAACTTATAGAAAGCGAGCTTTTTGGTCATGAGAAAGGGTCGTTTACTTCAGCTATCAAACAAAGAAAAGGCGATTTTGAGCAGGCTGACGGTGGAACAATCTTCCTCGATGAAATAGGCGATATGAGCCTTTCCGCCCAGGCCAAAGTGCTAAGAACCCTGGAAGAAAATAAAATTACCCGCATCGGGGGTGAAAAAGAAATTAAAGTGGATGTCAGAATTATTGCCGCCAGCAATAAAACGCTGAAAGATGAAATCCGGAAAGGAAACTTCCGCGAAGATCTTTACCACCGTCTTAGTGTTATCATAATACGCGTCCCACCCCTTAAGGAAAGGCTGGACGACATCCCGGAACTGACCGAACACTTCATCGGCGAGCTCAGTCAGAATATGGCCAAAAAACCCCCTGAAATTACCGATGAAGCAATGAAAGAGCTGCAAAACCTCCCCTGGACGGGGAACATTCGCGAATTACGCAACGTCATCGAACGTCTGATCATTCTCTGTGATGAGCAAATCAAGCCTGAGGATGTAAAGAAGCTTTCTCAGCCGCTTCAGTAGATGAGTGATTTCAGGTATATATTCTGATAAGCGCCTTATTCCCAATGAAATAAGGATACAAATAGTTTTGGTGACAGAGGCTCTTATAATTCCTGCAGCCAGATTTATTCGTAAAAAAGTCCTCTCACAAATTAAAAATCCCTGAGGCCCCTTTCTACAAACTAAAAGCCGATACCATAAGGCACCAGCTTTTATGTAATTTATTGGCTAATCAAAGTTACCAAATTACAGCGCGTTTCTCTTCAGGAAGGTACATGTATTGTCCCTTTTCCACATCAAACGCGGCATGGAATTCGGGCACGTTTCTCAGGGGGCCAATCACGCGATATCTTCCTAAAGAGTGCACATCCTCGCGGGTTCTCTTTACGATCTCCTCATCGCGAATATTTTGCGCCCAGATGTGGGCAAAAGCCAGATAGAAACGCTGCTCGGGTGTGAAGCCGTTGATCTTTTTATCTCCATTGCCCTGATCGGTTTTCTTAAACGCCTGGTAAGCGATGTTCAAACCACCCAAATCGGCAATGTTTTCACCCAGCGTCAGTTCGCCGTCGGCTTTCATGGTATCCAGCACGGTGTACTGGTTAAACTGTTCCACCAGCACCTGGGATCTTTTGTTGAAGCGTTCGGCATCCTTTTTCGTCCACCAGTCTTCCAGGTTGCCTTCCTTGTCGTATTGGCGTCCCTGGTCGTCGAAACCGTGCGTCATCTCATGGCCTATCACCACGCCGATAGCGCCGTAATTCACCGCATCATCCGCATCCATGTAAAAGAACGGAGGCTGCAGAATCGCTGCCGGAAATACGATTTCGTTCATACTGGGGCTGTAGTATGCATTGACCATCTGCGGGGGCATGTGCCACTCATCTTCATCCACCGGCTTGTTGATTTTATTAAGCTGATATGCCTTGTTGAACTTGCGGGCCGCCAGTACATTCTTCACATAAACGCGGTCTTTGACTTCCAGTCCGCTGTAGTCTCTCCACTTGTTGGGGTATCCAATTTTCACGTTCATGGTGTGGAGTTTTTTCATCGCCATGGTTTTCGTCGAATCGCTCATCCAATCCAGCGCCCTGATGCGCTCGCCCAATGATTTCTTCAAATTGGAAACCAGGTTCAGCATGCGATTTTTAGCTTCCGGAGGGAAGTACTCTTCTACATAAAGTTTACCAATAGCTTTGCTAAGTGCGCCATTGGTTGTATTGAGCACGCGCTTCCAGCGGGGTTTGTTTTCTTCCTTGCCGGAAAGAACTTTCCCGTAGAAAGAAAAATCCTGCTCAACAAAATTGTCGCTAAGGTAATTGGCTGTACTGTTAAGGTAATGCCACGTCAGGTAATCTTTCCATTGATTCAGTGAAACTTCTTCCATCATAGCGTTAACCTCCTTAAAGAATTCCGGCTGCCCTACGATAATGACGCCGGGATCTCCCAGCCCGAGATTATCGAAATAGCGGGTCCAGTTGAAGCTGGGCGCTATCTCTTTAATTCCAGCTAAATCCATCTTGTTGTAGCGTTTGTGGGGGTCTCGCAGCTCGAGCATCGTCATAGAACTTTCGGCCAGGCGGGTTTCAAGGGTCATAATCAAACCGGCCAGACTTTCAGCTTTCCGGTCTTCTTTGCCTGCCAGGCGGAACATTTCAGATACATGCTCCACATATTTTTGACGGATGTTCTCGGTACGGTCATCCCCGCTTGTATAGTAATCGCGGTTGGGCATGCCCAGACCACCCTGAAACAGGTGGGTAACGACCATTTCACTATTTTTAGCATCGGCGCTGCCGTAGGTATGGAACAATGGTCCCATGCTGTACTTATGCATCATCGAGACTACATCCACCAGATCTTTTTTGGAGGAAATAGCCTGTATCGTTTTCAAATCTTCCTGAATGGGAGCTATTCCCTTTTTCTTACGCTGCTCTAGGTCCATTCCGCTGGCATAAAAGTCACCGATTTGCTGGGCGACGGTTCCATCCTCATGCTCTTTCGCGGCGGTTTTTTTGATTAGTCCTCTCACCTGTTCTTTCCCTTTATCGGCAAGTTGATCGAAGCTTCCGTAGCGGCTTTTTTCCTTGGGAATGGGGTTATTTTCCAGCCATCCGCCATTGGCATACCGGTAAAAATCTTCTCCCGGTTTCACGGTGGTATCCATATCTTTCCGATCAATGGCCTTTTCCTGCGCAAAACTTTGCATTGCGGCCAGGACGAAAGCCAATGAGGCGATAATAAGTAATGTGTTTTTCATCATAATCTGTTTTTTGAAAATTATTCTGTCAATAAAATGCGGCTAATGTAGCATTTCCAGTGGAAAATCTATCCGGGATTTAATGTAGATTCCCCATCAATTCTCCATTCGGATGAAGTTGTAGGTAATCGTACCTTTCTGGATTTCGGGGGCTTCCGGGTTCTGACTGAACTTAGCTCGCAGGGCCGCCTGCTGGGCCAGTTTTCTTAAGCGTAAATCGGTAACGGTGGTTCCTTTTGCCCCTGCCTCCGCTCTTTTGACGTTGCCATATTTATCCACATAGATAGTAACCACCACTTTTCCCTGGTCCTCTGATCTATAGTCAGGCTTAGGGAGGTGCTTGGCGTTACGTCCGCTAAGGCTGAAGGAGATTCCATTGCCCAAACCACCTTTTCCCTCCTGATTATCGGTATTTTTCGATCCAAAAGGACTGCCCTGATCGCCGGCTTCTCCTGTTTCTCCCTGGTTTTTCCCTTCCTCCTTGTCGGATTTTCCTTTATAGAGGGCTTTGGGATTTACCTCCGGCTTTTCTTCTTTCTCGGGCTCAGGTTGGTCTTCTACCTTTTTCTCTACTTTTTCTTCAGGCTTTTCGAGTTCCTTTTCGGGCTCTTTCTTTTCTTCTTCCGGCTTCTTCTCCTCTTTTTTATCCTTTTTTTCCTCCTCGAGTGCAGGCGCTTCCTGGGCCTCCTGGGTCATGATTTCCTTTTCCGGTTGTGACTCGGTAGTTTCCTGAGGCTGTCTTTTGGGTGGAGTCGGCTGTTTTTCCTGCATAGGCTGTTCCTGCTGTACGTCGCCGGTTCCTTCTTCCATATAGCCTACATTGACCAATACCCCCTCTTCTCCAGGTAAAGGCTTTTCTGTTTTCAAAAAAAGAATGAAAAACAGAACCAGAATAATTCCGTGAAACAGAGCGGTTCCCGCAATACCTACTATTTTTTCTTTATCCAACTTCACCGGATGCCTTTATTTTTTTGGTTTTGTTGCCAGAATAACCTTATGCTTTGTATTCTTTTTATCGTTGACATTATTAACTGCATCAATAACATTCACTACATATTGAATAGGTACCGATTTATCAGACCTTAAAACCACTACGCCTTCATCCTGTAAAGCAAGCTTATCAGTCAATTGACTCTCCAGTTGATTTTGGGCAATTTTATTTTCACCTATAAAATAATCATACCTATCATTAATGTAAACCGTAACGGTTTGCTTAGCCATAGTTTTACTGTCGCTTTGTGGCAACAGCAGTTTGATGGCATTGGGGCTAACCAGCGTCGATGTAAGCATAAAAAATATCAGCAACAGAAAAACCAGGTCGGGCATCGACACGGTACTAAATTCTGACTTTACTTTATTTCTAATCCTGATAGCCATAATACTAATTATTTGGCAGGTTCGTGTAATACATCCATAAACTCCGTGGCGCGGGCCTCCAGCAGAAATACCACTTTCTCAATACGCGCTGCAAGCACGTTGTGAAGAATATAACCGATAATACCGACAATTAAACCAGCAATGGTTGTAATCATCGCCTGGTAAATGCCTGTTGACAGCAAGGCGATATCCACATTATTCCCTGCCATTGACATATCGTAAAAGGCTTTAACCATTCCTATTACCGTACCCAGAAAACCAATCATAGGCGCCGCACCGGCCACGGTGGCCAGGGTGGCAATACCTTTCTCCAATCGCGAGACCTCAAGCTTACCCACATTTTCAATAGCCGCATTAATATCGTTCAGCGGTTTTCCAAGCCTTGTCAAGCCTTTTTCAATCATTCGCGGAAGAGGCCCCCTGGTGCTTTTGCAAAGGGCTATAGCTGAATCAATTTTCCCGTCATGAATAAAATCACGGATATTGTTCATGAAATTGTTGTCCTCTTTAGTAGCGCGTGTAATAATTAAAAATCTTTCAATAAAGATATATACGGCAATGATTGACAACAGCGCCAGAGGAATCATAATCCACCCGCCTTTTAAAGTCAGTTCCCACACAGAAAGTTTCAGTTCTTCCTCTGCCCCGGCCTGACCGGCTTGTGAGGCTGTTTCGGCTGCTGCTTGTGCAGCTTGTAGCAAAATCATTTGAATCATGTGAACGCCTTTTATGTTTTACTTTTTGATAATTAACTTAAAAATCCGGTAATTATTTTATCTCACGCTATGTGATTTGCGAATTTACTCCTAATAATTTACAACCAAAAGATTGAAAGCCATAAATCCTTCGAAGAAGTTTTTAATAAACCTAAAATCCGCAAGATTAGCCACAAATGCCCGCCTGATCGGCAAGGGCAGGCATGAATGATTAACGAATTAACGAATGCTTTTTTCACCTTTTCAGGTAAAAACAATTCGTCTTAAATTCGTGAATTCGTGGCAATTTTAAACATGACCTGCGGATTTTAGGATAAATCTAAGGCAGATGAATTGCACCGGCAACCGAATCGGCGGAAGCACCTGTGACGGTCTTCAAAATATTCACCTCCTGTCTTTTTCTGAGCACTCCGAGAAATGCAAAAATAATAGCTTCCTTAAAATCGATGATATTCTGCTCGGGGAGTATGACATCGGGATTCAGGGCCTCACTCAAGCGCTCCACGAGGTAGGTATTGTAAGCCCCGCCGCCGGTTACAAGAATAGACTGAGCGGGATAATGCGAAACAACCTTCCCGACCTGGTAAGCTATATGTTCGGTATAAGTCGCCAATTTATCCTCTACCCGCAATTGTGAACGATCCAGAATAGGGAGGATATTTTTTTCAAACCATTCTCTTCCAAGGCTTTTAGCTCCACTTGTCCAATAAAAGTCAAGGCTGTTAAGCTCTTCTAAGAGAGACATATCAACTCTTCCCTTTCTCGCCAACTTTCCGCTATCATCAAAAGTCTTTTTCAGCAAAGAAGCCAGGTAATTGAGCGCCATATTGCATGGCACGATATCGAAAGCCACACGGTTTTCATCGTAATCATCGAAAGAGATATTGGCGATTCCTCCAAGGTTCAAACAAAAATCATATTCGCCAAACAAAAGCTTATCTCCCAGAGGGACCAGAGGGGCTCCCTGTCCTCCTTTGGCCATATCGGCGCTTCGAAAATCATTTATTACCGGCCGTTTTGAAACGGATGCAATTGCCGATCCCTTCCCGATTTGGGTTGAAAAATGATGCTCAGGATTGTGAAAGATGGTATGGCCGTGTGAGGCGATGAAATCAGGTTTGATACCGCTTTCCCTGATAAAAACCGATAATAATTTGCCCAGGAAAAGCCCGTAATCATTATCAGTTTTAGCGAATTCATGCGCTGAAGCCCCATATAAATTTAACAACCTGTTTCTCCATTCGGTGGAATAATCGTGCGATATGGAGTAAGGAATTTTATACGTCCACTTTCCTTTTTTTCGGGTGAATTCGCAATAAGCAATGTCTACCCCGTCATGGGAACTTCCCGACATCACTCCTATAACTTTATATTTCTCCATACTATAACAATTCGGTGAGAGTCTCAAGGTGATTACCGCGGGAGCCTTTCACAAGAATAGTTTTTCTTTTTAATGGATTTTCTGTTAAATATTTCTTTATCGAATCTGTATTTTCAAAAACCTTAGCATAAACAGGATTCATGGCACTAAACTGCTCCCCTACCAAAAAAACGCTATCCAGTTTTTCTATATTTTTACTGATTATTTCTAAAATGGTTTTATGTTCTTTAGCCGAATCTTCGCCCAACTCCATCATGTCTCCAAGAATAAGACATTTATTCTGCTTTTTAAGTTTCAAAAAATTATCTACGGCTTTTTCCATGCTGGTAGGATTGGCATTATAAGCATCCAGGATAATCTCATTGCTGTTTGTTTTCAAATACTGAGAACGATTATTTGAAGGCTTATAAGAGGCAATAGCCTGATTGATATCATCCGGGTTTACTCCAAACAAAACCCCTGCGGTTATAGCTGCCAGCACATTGCTCCAGTTGTACTCGCCCAGCAGACGCGTTTCAAGCGAATATTTTGATCCATCTTTTACTGATTCCCATACCAACGCTAAATAAGGATTAGTTTCTATCTGATGCGCTATCACATCCGCCTGATTGGTAGCAAACCCATAGGTAATCCGGCTAATATCCGCGCCCATCATCATTAAATCATAATCTTCATTGTTGATAAGGATCTTCCCATTGACAGCACGTATATGATCGTAAAGCTCTTTTTTGGTCTTCTTAACTCCCTCAAAGCCACCAAACCCTTCCAAATGGGCTTTCCCGACATTTGTAATAATTCCGTAATCAGGGAGGGCTATATCGCTTAGCAAGGCGATTTCACCTGGATGATTGGCTCCCATTTCTATTACAGCAATCTGATGATCGGCTTCTACCTGGAGCAGGGTAAGGGGAACTCCAATGTGATTATTATAATTTCCGCCGGTTGAAATTACGTTGTACTTTTGGCTCAAAACCAATGATATCAGCTCTTTGGTGGTAGTCTTCCCATTTGATCCGGTAATACCCAGGAAGGGAATGTTGAATTTTTTCCTGTGGTAACGCGCTAAATTTTGCAGCGTCTCCAGTGTGTTCTCAACAAGAACATAATTTTCGTTTCTCACCACCCCTGGATCATCTACAATGGCTAAGGCGGCTCCATTTTGAAGCGCTTTCTCTGCAAATTGATTTCCATCGAGACTTTCCCCTCGCAATGCAAAAAAAATACTTCCCTTTCTAACTTTGCGGGAGTCAATAGTTACAGAAGGTATTTCAAGAAACTGATCGTAAATCTTTCCTATTTTTTCCTCAACCATTTACAGCAAGTATTTTATATTTTGTAAAAATAAAAAAAGCTGTATTAAAAGGGAATGCTCTCAATACAGCTTTAAGTTATTGCAGTATGTTTTAGTTGTTAGCCCGCGAACTACCCACTCGATCCATGGCGCAGCGGAAACCTACGTAATTGGCAGACATTGTTTCTTTCATAAAACGCCTTGTTGCAGGATTGAGGTAATATGGGGGGTCATTCCAGGAACCTCCTTTGTATACCCTGGATTGATCGGAAATCAATGAACGGGTCGGTTTGTACATCTGTTTGGTCAGGCTCTCCTGATCCTGCTGATTTTGTTGCTGGTTTGCGCCGGCATCTTCAAAGCTTTCCAGTGATATCTGATCACCGTCTTTATAGTTTATATTGTTGGCGCGCTGATAATTCTGTCGCTGCACATTTTCTATCTTTTCCTCTTCGATATGGCCCATTCTGTTAAATACAGGCTCCCCTGTGTTAGGGTCTACCTGGGGTTGCTTAAAGACGTTGCCACGGAAAGGCTGCAGATCGGAGACATCCTGATGCGACATGGGGCGATATGCATCTCTTACCCATTCGGCCACATTACCGGCCATATTGTAGAGTCCAAAGTCATTTGGCCAGAAAGATCCCACTTCGGCAGTTATAACGGCTCCGTCGTTTAAGTTGTTGGCTACACCCGCATAATCACCTCTGGACCGCTTAAAATTGGCCATCATTTTTCCATAATTGCTCTTATCAGGGTTTCGAACATAATTCCCATTCCAGGGATAAAATTTCCTTTGATATACACGCTCCTCAACAGTGTTACCAATCTGGGCTAAAGCTGCATATTCCCACTCAGCCTCTGTTGGCAGCCTGTAGTTTGGCAGCAGTATGCCGTCCTCCATTCTAACCCTGCGCGTTTGATTATCAGCGTTCGGATCGAGATTGGGGAGACCCTGATTAACCATGTCCTTATATTTGCCCGACAAGTAGGCTTCTGTACTAAAGGGGTACTTCCCTTGTTCGGGATTGGCTTTTTCAGTATCCCATTCCAAAAGACCTTTTTCTACCAGAATTTTCTCATTAACCCTATCGGTTCTCCAAACGCAATAATCATTGGCCTGAACCCAGGTTACACCTACAACGGGGTAATTCTGGAAAGCAGGATGGCGCAGGTATAAATTGGCGAGTGGCTCGTTGTAAGCCATTCGATCCCTCCAAACCATCGTATCGGGTAAGGCTTCTTTGTATAGTGGATCATCTGTACCAAAAACTCTATTCAGCCAGTAAAGGTATTCAACATAATCAATGTTGCGAACCTCTGTTTCATCCATATAAAATGTTCGCACGGTAACTTTACGTGGCTGATTATCGTAGTTATTGAGTGCAGAAGGAAGGGTTGCTCCCATCGTAAATGTACCTCCCTCAATTAACTTGAGGCCCGGACCGGTTTTCTGTTCCTGATAGTCGGCTTTAGAAAAGCCACCGTTTTCTTGTTTATTGTATTCCCATCCTGTTGTGCGGGAAACTTCCTGGTTGCAGGAACCAAGGATCATAGCTACAAGCGCAAAAAATAATATGTTCCTATATGCTCGCATTGGGTTAAAATTTTGTTTCCAAATATACATAATAACTAAAATTCAGGACACTTTATTGCACGAACTTTCTTTGATTTTTCTACATATATACAAAATCGGTACGATAAGGATATCTCATGCGCACCACCAGCATTACCACTCAAAGA
>CAYFQK010000063.1:0-14381 GCA_964345255.1 uncultured Bacteroidales bacterium
AGTGGGTTGGAAAAGTCAGCAATTACCAGAAAGTTAATGGTATGATGGTACCTGCAACTATTGAAGGAAGCTGGATGACAGATGATGGTGAATACACGTATGCCCGTTTTCATGTTACTGAATTTGAGTACGATAAAACTGAAAAATTTTAACTGAAATTGATTGGGTGCAGAAAATTCAAACAAATCTTTAGACTTAAGGATGAGTTCCGCTATCTTATTATTTGGGGATATTATAGCACTGAAAACGATATTCGTATCAACGATTACTTTCATTCATCTAAAAGTCTATTCCTGTCTCGCTTCCAACGTCCTTTCTTGGCTTCTTTGGCTAAGTTGTCCGCATCTTCCTGCGTTGCCCTGGATTTTGATGTAATTTCCTTATAGCGGAGGTAATCCAACATTTCCTGCAAATCAGAAGTATCTACACTATCAGGTAACCTGACAATCACTTCATTATTCTTTCTTTCGATAATCATTTTTCGTCTCCTTTATACAAAAAAAATAAATAAAAACATCAAAAGCGGAGATCGCTTTATGCATTTATCGGAGCGAGATAGCATTTTGGTGTATAGAAAGTCAGCTTATTCCAAACTCCATGCCCGATGCTGTTGGTTTACCAATTACTCAATTACCAATCAACTAATTAACTAAACACTGGAAACTATTTTTCAGAGATTCTTCAGGTTCTTTAGCATGTTTTGCAGCTGATCTTCCAGTTCGCGGCGTTTTTTAAATTCTGACGACAGCATTTCGTCTTTTTCTGAAACATCGTTTTTCAGGTCTTTGATTTCTCTTTCAAGTTCGTTGATGCGCTGTTCCAGGCTTTTTTTATCGCTCTCTGATTCATCTTTTTCTTTCTGAAGCATCGAAAGCTCGTCATCTTTGTTTTTCATGATAGATTTGAGATTGCTCATCATGCTGTTCTGATCATTGACGTCGACACTGGTGCGCTTACTGAACGGGTTATTCGAATTCAATTCATTCTTAATTACAGAAGATAAAGCCTGGCGCAGTTCCTTTAAATTACGTTCGTTTTTAACCTTGGTTTTTTTCATCGACTGAATCTCCTCATTTTTTGATTCAATCCATCCCATCAGTTCCTGCCTTACCGTTTCGCGCTCCTGCTGCTCCTTGCGGATGCTTTCATCCGTATTTTTAATCTTTTCTTTTATTTCCCTGTTCTCTTTTTCAATCTTTTGGTAGCTTTGATAAAGCTGGTTGTAGTTCTCTTCAGCTTCCTGTTTCTTTTGGTTCAATTCTTCAAAGCTATCCTCACTTTTTTTCTCAGTTTCTTTTAGCTTCTTTTCAAGTTTCTCCTTTTTATCGCGGGTCGTATTAAGTTCAGCTTTCGTTTCTTCCAAATCGCTGTCGAGCTTAATTTTTTCATTCCTGAGATTGACGATAAAATCAGAGGCTTTAGTCAACTCGTCCTTGTAGTTTTTAAGCTCTCTTCTAAGCTCTTCCACCACATTGTCTTCATTATCTTCGGCTGCCTTAAAGCGCTGTTGGTTCTCATCCAGAAGCCGGTTCAGCTTATCTATTTCGGCTAGCGACCGCTTATACTTTCTTTGCCGCGAGATAAAGAGAATAAGGAACACAATCATCAAAAAAACCACTACTCCACCACCAAAATACACATAGTCGGACAATGATTTATACTGCTCATTCTCAGCCTTCAGTTGATTATTTTGTCTGATAAGGGTGTTCATGCCGGGACTCTTCGCTGTATCGTTTTCCGGAAGGTAATTCCCCGGCAGAAACCGATCCAGCTCCTTAAGTTTTTGCTTAACGGCATCCAGTTCCGCCACCCTCACGTCACTATCGGATAAACTGCGCAGACTGTCATAAGTGCGGTAAAGCCTGTAGCGCTCCAATATCGTTGACTCCACACCCTCCTGGGCCGGTGCAGGCACAATGGAGATAAAAAAAATGAAGGTTGCTATGCAATAAAAGGTTACTTTTCTCATCAATACTTGAAATATTGGAGTAAATGTACAATAATGCCATGTAATTTAAAAACTTTTTGAATTTGATTATTCCTCAGCGGCATCGTAAAAGTTTATAAAAATGCAATCATAAAAGTGCTTTTTGCAAATTATCAGAACACTACTGCTTTATAGGTAAAACGATTTTCGCTATTATATTACTTGCTTTCTCAAAAATAACAGCACTCTGCCTGCCATCATCTGCATAAAAGGTCAGCTGTACTATAAATTATGTAAACTGTTATTCAACTGTATTTTAAAATTTTTATTGTCATTTTTATTTATTAAGTCAACCCACTAATTATATCAAAAGCTCTTTCTTTATTTTGACAAAACATTCATATTCGTAAAAAAATTGATCATGAAAGAAATAGTAATAGCATCAGCCGCACGGACGGCTGTAGGTAATTTTAACGGTGAGCTGGCATCACAAAGCCCGGTGGATCTTGGGGTGGCTGCTGCCAAAGCGGCTCTGAAGCGAAGCGGCATAAACGCCGCTGATATTAACGAAACGCTGGTAGGGAATATCCTTTCGGCCGGTCACGGCCAGAACATCGCCCGCCAGATTTCTATCCATTCCGGTATCCCTGACACTGTCCCCGCGATGACCATAAACAAACTTTGTGGCTCGGGGCTGCGTTCCGTAATTATGGCCGCGCAGTTTATTGCGCTTGGGGATGCCGATGTCATCATTGCAGGCGGAACAGAAAGCATGTCTATGGCTCCCTATACGCTGCCCAAAGCGCGTTTTGGACAAAAAATGGGACATGGTAAAATGGTAGACACCATGCTCCAGGATGGTTTATGGGATGCCTTTAACAATTACCACATGGGTGTTACAGCCGAAAACATCGCCGAACAATGGAAAATCAGCCGGGAAGAGCAGGACAAGTTTGCTGCCCGCTCCCAGCAGAAAGCGGAAGCTGCGCAAACAAGTGGTGCTTTCGAGGACGAAATCGCTCCTGTAGAGATACCACAAAGGAAAGGCGACCCGCTGATGGTGAAACAGGATGAATTTCCTCGCCACGGCACTACGGCTGAAAAGCTGTCCAAACTGAAGCCCGCCTTCAAAAAAGAGGGTACCGTGACGGCTGGTAATGCGTCCGGTATCAATGACGGGGCAGCCATGCTCGTGGTAATGTCGGGGGAAAAGGCACGGGAGTTGAACGTCACACCCCTGGCTCGCATCGTAGCATACGGCAATGCCGCGCTGGATCCTAAAATTATGGGGTATGGGCCGGTTCCTGCAACAAAACAAGCTTTGGAAAGAGCCGGAATGAAAAAAGATGAGCTGGATGTTGTTGAGCTGAATGAAGCGTTTGCGGCACAATCGATTGCTGTCATCAACGATCTGGGATTTGATGAAAGCAAAGTCAATATGAATGGCGGTGCCATTGCCCTGGGACATCCCATTGGCGCTAGCGGAGCCAGAATCCTTACCACCTTGCTTTATCTCATGAAAAATAAAAAGCTCGATAAAGGTCTTGCTTCGCTGTGTATAGGCGGCGGTCAAGGGTCAGCATTAATTGTAGAACGAATAAAATAAACAGATATGAAAAGACTGGAAAATAAAATAGCCGTCATCACCGGTGCGGCTGATGGCATTGGACGAGCCGGAGCAAAAAAGTTCGCCGCTGAAGGCGCACATGTTGTCATTTGGGATTTGAATGAGGAGAAAGGAATGGAAACCCTTAAGCAAATAGAAAGCGCCGGGGGTAAGGCATCTTTTGCTAAAGTAAATACGGCCAGCATGAACGAAGTAAAGGAGGCAGCGAAAAATATCATGGAGGCTCACAGCCGAATTGATATCCTGGTGAATAACGCCGGTATCACGCGCGACGCATCCTTGAAAAAAATGACGGAGGAGCAGTGGCAGCAGGTCATTGATGTGAATCTTACCGGAGTCTTCAATTGTACGAAGGTAATTTCCGGCTACATGAGCGAAGCGAAATACGGGCGTATCATCAACACATCATCGGTCGTGGCCCTGTATGGGAACTTTGGCCAGACCAACTATGTCGCCACAAAATCAGGAATCATAGGCATGACCAAAACCTGGGGAAAAGAATTGGGGCGTAAAGGCATTACTGTAAATGCCGTAGCTCCCGGTTTTATTATGACAGAAATGGTAAAGAAAATGCCTGAAGATATCCTTAAAAAAATGGAAGGCAATGTTCCGCTGGGACATCTCGGTGCGCCTGAAGATATCGCTAATGCCTATCTTTTCCTGGCATCGGATGAAGCCCGCTATGTCAACGGTGCGGTATTGAGTGTGGATGGTGGAATGACAGTCTAAATTAAAATCAGCAGCATGAGAAATGCCGTAATCCATTCAAACGGGATATATCTCCCTGAGCGTGTGGTCTCCAACAGTTATTTTGATGAACTTCTGGGCGAGAATGTCAGCGAGTGGCTGGAGGAAAACGTAGAAATTTATCAACGACGCTGGGCGGACGCAAATGAATCAACAGCCGACCTGGCGGCAGCGGCGGCAAAAGATGCGCTCAGCCGGGGAAATGTGGCCGTCAGTGAAGTAGACCTGCTGATAGTAGCTACTGATACTCCAGAGTTCATCAGTCCGTCTACCGCCTCGAAAGTACACTATATGCTGGGAATGCAAAATACAGGGGCTTACGATATTAACTCGGCGTGCTCGGGGTTTGTTACGGGCATCGACCTGGCAGCAAAATATATTCGCGCCGACGAAAATTACAATACCATTTTAGTGGTTGGGGTATACGCTATGAGTAAATACCTCAATAAAATGGATAAAAAGACGGTTAATCTCTTTGCCGACGGGGCCGGTGCTTTTGTCATGAAAGCATCAGAAAATATCGAAAGACAGGGATTTCTTGCCGGCAAGCTTATCACGAAAGGTGAATATCATGATTACATGGGAATTTTTGCCGGCGGAACCTACGAGCCATACTCACAGGAGGCGATCGAAGCAAAAGACCATCTTTTGCGTATCGGCAAGAAGTTTCCGCAGGATATAAACCCAAAAACCTGGTCGCACCTGGCTCAGGAGTTGAGTAAAAAGATGGGCATGCAGCCCAATGATTTCGACCAGTATCTTCTTACGCAGATCAACATTAACAGTATCCGCGAAACAATGGACCTACTGGGTGTATCCCGCGAGAAAGCGCAGACCAGTATGCATTATTATGGCTATACCGGCTCGGCGTGTATTCCACTGGCATTTGAGGACGCTCTTAAGGCCGGAAAAATCAAACGCGGTGATCACCTGATGTTCATTGGATCAGGTGGCGGTCTCGCTTTCGCCGGGGCTGCTTTTAAATATTAACAACAAAATACGGAAGTTTTGGAAACAACCTCTTTTTATACCGGAACCTGGATACTGATTTTAGTCTACGCGTTGGGCATATTGTTTTTTGTAATCCGCGGCGCATTAAAAATCGGGAATATCAGGGATTATGCGATAGGTAGTATTCATTTCACCCCGGTAGCTGTGGGATTGTCACTGGCAGCATCCATTACCAGTGCTGCCACGTTTGTCATCAATCCAGGATTTATTGCCAATTACGGCATTAGCGGCGTACTCTCTTTTGGAATCTTTTTTCCACTGGCATCTATGATATCGCTGGTTATCCTGACGAAAAGTTTTCGTAAACACGGCAAACAATTCAAAGCGCTGACCCTGGCTCAGTGGATAGGTGATCGCTACAACAGTAAAGTGTACGCCTACATCATGGCGCTGCTTTCATTACTGATGATAACGTTTATTGTGCTGATTGTGGTGGCCATCGCGAAAGTGCTGGCAAAGTCCATGAATATCGACGAGCTTACTCTGCTGGCCATTCTTATTCCGTTTATTTTCGGATATATGATGTTTGGTGGGGCCAATTCGATGGTCTATACGAATACCATCCAGGCGATTGTGATGATTTTGGTATCGATCATCCTGCTCACTTCCGGCCTGGAGTATTTCAAAGGTGGAATTGATGCTTTTTTACAGCGATTGCAATCGATTTCGCCTGAGCTGGCGCAGCCCACAAACCCCAAAAGCCTGCTTTTCAGGGATTACTACGAAATCATATTTGCTCAGCTAGTCGTGGGTGCCGCGGTGGTGGTGCAACCGCACATTATCACCAAATCACTATTGCTGAAGCATGAAAGTGAAGTCAATCGTTTCCTTACGGTGGCTGTAATTGTTGAAATCCTGTTTTTCCTGGTAGTCATTGCAGGTCTTTACGCCCGCCTCACTTTTCCGGACCTGACGTTCCAGGGCGAGGCGCTGCAAAACGACGGGATTATTCCCGCCTATGTAGTTGCTGCCTTTTCAGGAACGAACCTGGGCGTTATCATTGGCTTAGTTGTCATCCTGGGACTGATTTCTGCAGGACTTTCTACCCTGGAAGGACTCATTCAGGCGGTATCGTCTTCGTTCACCTCCGATATTGTGAAACCCGTGTTCAGGAATCGCTTAACGGACAAACAGCTCATGCGGGTGAATAAGGCGGCCATTGTCGTTTTAGCAGTAGTCACTTATTTTATTTCCCGTCATCAAATTCTTTTCCCTAAGCTGAGTGTCGGCATCCTGGCACAGAACGGAGTTTATGCCTACTTTTCGGCAGCGTTCATTCCCGTTCTTTTTGGTATTTTTACCAAGCGTACAGATTACAGAGCCCCCATGGCGGCAACACTGATGGCGGTCGTTGTCCATTTCGGGGTTTATTACGGTTTGCCGTTGCTGGTGGAAGCTTATAATCTTGACTTCGGGTTTTTCACGAAATACCTGCAAGGAACGGTAAGAAATCCCGGTATAGCAGCATCCACAGCTATCGTGATATCAACAATTACAGGACTGATTATCTATCAATTTACACGAAATAACCATAACAAACGTAGAACACTATGATCTTCGACTGGTTTGCAAAATGGGCGGTTTATAATCCCGATAAAGTAGCTTTTCGCGAGTATGAAACGGATAGAACATATACCTATCGTACTATCAACATGCTGGCCAATGCCACGGCAAGCTGGTTTATGCATGATTTAAAACTAAAAAAAGGCGACCGTATCGCGGTGCTGGCAGAAAACTGCCTGGAATATGTTGTTCTGTTTGCCGTCACCCAGAAAACAGGGCTGACCCTGGTGCCACTGAATTACCGGCTGGCGCCACGCGAACTCGATTTCATGCTATCCGATAGTGCGCCAACAGTTGTTTTTATAGAAGAACAATTCCGGGAAAAGCTGGAAAACAGTGAATCGCGAAAGGAGATTGCACATTGGCTCCCGCTCAATGATCTTAAGGAAAAACATGCCTCCTTCCTAAAAGAATATCGGGACTTTGAATTTGAAAATGTGGAATTTGAAGAAGACCATCCGGCTTATCTCATCTATACTTCGGGTACCACCGCCTTTCCCAAAGGGGCGATTTATTCTCACAAAATGCTTTTTTGGAACAGCATCAATACCGAGATAAGACTGGATATCGTTTCCTCCGACCGGGCGCTGAATTGCGCTCCGCCGTTTCACACGGGAAGCTGGAACGTTCTTCAAAACCCGTTCATCCTGCATGGAGGCTACACACTGCTGATGCGATCATTTGATCCGGATGCTGTCCTTGAGCAACTGGAAAAAGATAAGCACACTATTTTCTGGGGGGTACCCACCATGGTCAAATTCATGGCAGAGTCCAAAGCATTTGAAAAAGCGGATTTATCCCGTATTCGCTATTTTGTGCTGGGCGGCGAAGCCATGCCTATCCCGCTGATAAAAAAATACCATGACAAGGGCGTGCCCATACGGCAGGGGTATGGACTCACGGAAGTGGGGCCGAATGTCTATTCGCTTGATGAATCGGATGCCATGCGAAAACAGGGTTCTATCGGTACCCCGAATTTCTTTTATGAAGTGCTACTGGTTGATCAGGAAGGTAAGCCGATAGCAGGTGAAGGCGTGGGCGAGCTTCTGCTTAAAGGGCCGGCGGTTACGCCCGGCTATTGGAATAATCCGGAGGCAACCAAAGAATCCATCATTGATGGGTGGTTTCATACGGGCGACCTGGTCAGACGCGATAGCGAAGGCTATTATTACGTGGTAGATCGCATTAAAAACATGTACATTTCCGGTGGGGAGAACGTCTATCCCACTGAAGTGGAGCATTTTCTACAAACCATGGAAGGCATCCATGATGTAGCCATCATCGGTGTAGCGGATGAAAAATGGGGAGAAACGGGAAAGGCATTTATTGCCAGAGAAAAAGGCTCGTCAGTGACCAAAAAAGAAATTACAGCATTTTGCCGGAAAAACCTGGCAAAATATAAAATTCCCAAGCACATCGAATTTATTGAACAACTTCCGGTAAATAATGCCGGAAAAATCGACCGGAAAAAACTAAAAGAGGAGGGCTCCGATGGCTAACGATATAATAGGCATTGCAGGCTATGGCCTCTATCTTCCTGAGCACAAAATGACCGCTGCCGAAATTGCTGCAGAAACGAAAGGCGTTTGGACTGAAGAGGCTGTTATTGAGAAGCTGGGAATTCGAGAGAAACGCATCCCCGGAGAAAAAGACGGCACCCAGGAAATGGGAGTTTGGGCAGCACAAAATGCTCTAAATCGCACAGGCGTGAAACCGGAGGCGATTGATTTATTATTATGCGTGGGGGAAGAATGGAAGGAATATCCACTAACCACCTCGGGCATATACATTCAGGAGCAAATAGGCGCCCGAAAGGCCTGGGCTATAGATGTTCAGCAACGATGTTGTTCCACCATAAGCGCTATGAAAATGGCTAAAGATATGATGATTGCCGATGAAAATATCAATACCGTGATGATTGCTGGTGGGTATCGCAACGGTGATTTTGTGGATTATACCGACAAAACCATGTCAATGATGTTTAACCTTTCAGCAGCCGGCGGAGCGTTGATTCTTCAGCGCGGTTGCAATAAGAACCGGTTGCTCGGTTCGCATGTCATGACTGATGGTTCAATGGCCCGCGATGCGGGAGTAGTTTACGGCGGCACGGAAAATCCTGTAACATGCGAAAACATCACGAAAGCCTACAAGTCCCTGACGCTAATGAATCCCCGGCACATGAAAGATCGCTTGAATGAAGTGTCGATGGACAATTGGATGCATTGCATCGACCGGGCTTTTGAAAAGTCAGGCCTTCCAAAAAACGATTTGGATTATCTGGCAGTACTGCATTTCAAGCGTTCGATGTATCATATGATTCTTGATCAGTTAAATATCAGCGAGGCACAATCGGTATACCTGAGCAATTACGGGCATGCCGGACAAATTGATCAAATCATTTCGCTGCACGAAGGCCTCCAAACAGGAAAAATAAAGCCCGGAAGCACGATTGCAATGATTGCCGCCGGCATCGGATACGCATGGGCGGCAAATGTAATAAAGTGGGGATAAAAGTCAGGAAATTTACTGATGTAATTAAAAAATTGATTATAAATATATTAAAAAAATAAATCTTTATTAATACATCTTAAGTCAGGGATTTATTTTTTCAAAAATTCAAATGAAAACGATTGCACCAAAATAAATTTGAGAAAAACTAAATTAAAAAATGTTATGAAAAAATTATTAGCTTATTTTACAGCACTTTTACTAATGTCAGGCGTTTTTGTAGCGTGTGACGATGATGACGACGCAGACCTGGTACCCCCGGAAATTGCAGGGGCGACGATTTCAGATGATAACAGCGAAATTAACATCAGCTTCTCCAAAGGCGTCTATTTGAATGATGACGGATCGGGCGACCTGGACCAGTCGGCTTTTGAGCTGACAGCCGAGGGCGGCGATGCCACGATTGCATCCTACAACGTAGATCACACCGCCGGAGAGACCGCTGCAGTGATTAATGTTACCTATGACGGTGTTTTTACCGGTAACGAAATCATCACCATCGCTCCATCATCTATTTATGATGCTGATGGCGCAGAAATGGAATCATCTCAGACAGCAACCGTCAGCCTGAAAAACCTGGGAATTGCCGGAGAATGGTACTCTTCAGGCGATAACGTGGCCCCATTACTGGTAAATTACTTTGCCGTAGACTCCATTTACGCTACTTTCAACGTTGACCAAACGTATGTTGTGGAATCTTATGATGCCCAAGGTGTAATGACAGAATATACCGGAACGTATGAGCAAGCCGAATCGGATGTGGAAGGTATCTGGACCATTACGCTTAACCAAAGTACGCCAACTTCGGTAACCAGCGAAGGAATTTTCGGCTTCTTCCTGGATGAAACGGCATTTGATATGAAATATGAAGTTGTTCAAACTTCTCCCGACCTGGGCAACAGTTCCCCAACACCTGACGCAGGTTTTGGTAGCTCCAACGGCGGTGCACTAGGGGAAACCAACATTCAAAAATTTATCAGGGTAAACTAAAGCCCCTCATGATGAGGCCCAATGCAAATAAAAAGGGAGAGAGCTGTTTGTTTTTTCTGATAATAAAATACCAAAGCTATGTTTAAACTGAAAAGCGTTTTAATTATCCTGCTGACCATGGCCACCAGCTGGGGTTATGGACAGTCGACGCCCAAGAGTATTTTTGAGAATGACCTCCCAAGGGATTACAATCAGGAATTTCGGTTCCTGGCCTACTATCTCAACCAGGGAGTCACCTCAAATTTTTATCCTAAAAATACGTTGCTTAAGGGACAGGTCATTGGCAGATTATTCGGTCAGAATACGACAAACACCAGCGAGACTAAACGCACGATGTATGCCGAGCAACGGCTTTTGCCCTTTTTCATTTACAAGCCCAAACTATTTGATGGCAAGGCCATACTAAGAGCCTCCTTCGAAATTGACTGGACCTGGGGCGATGTGGCTTACGGAACCGGCGGCAATACCGGCTCGGCCATATCGGCCGACCAGGTTAACATCCAGACCCAAAATGTAGAACTGGAGCTTTTACCGGCTGACGGCTGGTTCATCAACCTGGGGCTGCAACGTCTCTATGATACGCCTTACAACCCTTACCGGACGCTTGTGGATAAAATGCAGCAAACCGGCTACAGACTGGCTTATTTTGGCACAGACGGGGTGGGCCTGACCGTGCGCCGGAATACCGACACTTTTAAATGGAAAGCTGGCTACTACAAACTTTACGAGACGTTGATTCAGAATGACGACGACGTCACCCTTACCGAACTGAGTGTAGAGAAAACACTCACCCCGAAATGGGAGCTGGGCGGATCGCTCTATTATGTTCGCGACCGGGCGAACGGCGCCGGCGGGGTATCCATTTTCGGTCAAGGATTGAATGCCACACAGCTCAATGCCTACAACGGTACTTTCCGTTTCAACTTCGGCGATAAGCCCTATAAAGCTGATATTATGTGGTTAGGGACATTTTTCCACCGAAATGCAGATTATATGATGGATCGCTGGATTTTATCGGGTTTCGCAAATCTAAACTACGGAAAAGCCGACATAAAAGAGGACGGAAGCTGGAATAAAGGAGCAGATATCCTGGGGCTGGGGGCCAACTTACGCCTGGGTTACCGCTATGGTCAAACTACCGAGGACCTGGTATCGCTGGATGTGATGTACGCATCGGGAGATGACGATCAATTGATTGACAAGAAATACAGCGGCGTGTTGACAGGAAACATGTGGAGCTCACCGGGCAGCGTTTTTATCGGAAGCGGAGCGCATCTGCTCTTTCCGCATGGAAATGTGGTGAATCGCTATACCCCTATCATTTCCGACTGGTCGAATATGGGCTACGGAATGACTGGCGCTGTTTTCAATGCATCGCGCGATATCATTCCGCACCGGCTGCGCACCAAAGTGGGGGGTGCATGGGCCATGAGTAATGTGGAGCCCCTCGGCGGCGGTAAGAACATCGGTACGGAATTGAATGCAGTACTTGATTTTAGCTTCGGACCCTTTATGAATATTGAACTCCATGGAGCTTATGTATCGCTCGGCGACTTTTTCGACAGCAATGACACACGCTATGGCGCTGATGTTAACAGTCAGTACAATGAGGACCGTCCCGTCGATCCGTGGACCGCTTTTATCGTTTTTAAATGGCTAATGTTTTAATTATGAGTAAAATTAAACTAACAGGATTCATACTGGTGGTTATGATGCTGACCATGTGTACTCCTTATAAAGACTTGCAACAAATGCAATCGATGCGGCAAGACCTCGAATACCCGTTTGATGTAAAATATGCGGATCTATCAGACAATGTCGAACTGGCTTATGTGGATGAAGGCCAGGGCGATGAAACGATTATTTTTATTCACGGCCTGGGGAGCTACCTGCGGGCCTGGCAAAAGAATATTAACGGGCTAAAGGATGATTACCGTGTCATCGCGTTGGATCTTCCGGGTTATGGAAAATCCTCGAAAAACCCGCACAGCGGAATGATGTCGCACTATGCGGAAACCGTAATAGCTTTTATGGATCATTTGAATATACAAAAAGCAAACCTTGCCGGCCATTCGATGGGCGGTCAGATATCCATGGTAGCGTCACTGCAATATCCTAAGCGCGTAGAAAAACTCTTACTGGTATCTCCGGCGGGATTTGAACGATTTACGGAAGGCCAGAAAGACTGGTTTCGGGATGTGATGACCTTGCGTAGCGTTAAGCAAACCACAGTGGATGCTATTGAAACGAATCTGGCCTATAATTTCTACAATCTCCCGGAGGATGCGAATTTTATGATTACAGATCGAATCGCTATGCGTACGGCCAATGATTTTGACAATTATTGCTATACGGTGGCGCAATCGGTACGCGGGATGGTGGATGAACCAGTTATCGACAAGTTGCAGGAGATAAAGCAACCCACTCTCATCATATTTGCAGAGAATGATAACCTGATTCCCAACCGCTATCTCAACCCCGGTACAACACGCGCAATTGCGGAAATTGGTCATGAAAAGATAAGCGACAGCAAGTTAGTTATGATTCCCAAATGCGGGCATTTTGCGCAGTTTGAAAAACCTGAGGCCGTGAATACAGCAATTCGTGAATTCCTTGAATAATAGCATTCTCATAGTAATTGGATTTTTTTAATGTTTGAGCTTTTGAAAAACTGTCTGATAATTTCAGGCAGTTTTTTTATTACTTCTTGCGTGGGGAAACAACTTTTTATTAATTTTTCGTCTCAAAATAAGCGCCGTTATGAAAAAAAAGTTAGCCTTATTCACTTCATTTGCCAATGCCCTTTACCCACACGAGATCGAAATCCTGAATCGCCATAATAATCTTGAGGATCAGGAAAATATTGCCATTCTGGCGCGTATTTATCACAACAACAAATATCCTGAACAGAAAAAGTCTTATGACCCGGATATTGATAAAAGAAAATATTCGAACTTAAAAAAATGGATAGAGCAAAAGCTTAGCCAGCATGATGTAGACCAATACTTTGAATGGCTTATCGATTTGGAGAAAAAAATTCTTACTGACAGCATCAACCCCGACGAGGAGAAAAGACTCCTGCGCCATTTGAAGCACGTGTCAGACAAGCATTACCATTTCACGCGGCTTTACGAAACTATCCAGCATTTTCGCGACTACCTCCTCATTCGTATGCGAATTACTTACTACAAGCCTGTTTCGGAGTTTCTGGATAAATACCGTATGAAATATCTTGATGCGTTGGAAATACACACAAAGCTTAATGATGCCACTTTTGACATAATAACGCAGCAGTCCCAGGCCGATCGAGAGTCTAAACAGTGGGAAAGCTATCTTCAGGAAATCTTTCGCAACGAAAACCTGGATGCTTACACCCGTTACAGAGCGGTGGTGCGACTGATGTATCTGTATTATAATTACCACGATGCTAACTCATTAAAAAATGTCATTTTATCATTGGAAAAAACATTAAGCGATCCGGCATTTTATTCCAAGCGCATCCTGGCCAACTATTACGCCAACCGTTCGCTGATGCATCAAAAGTTAATTGAACTGGAAGATGCCGAAAAATATGGCTATCTCTCCATCCGTCAACAAAATAACGATTACCTCTTCTATGTAAACAATCTTTGCGGGGTGCTCATTAAGCGGCAAAAGTATAAGCAGGCGCTAAGGCTGATGCAGGGTTCCATTCCTTACCTGAAGCAAACCAACAACATGTTTAACCGCGTAGGATTTGCTGCGCTTTATGTAAAAAATCTGGCTTTCAATGGAAAGCATAAAGAAGCTGCAAGCTATGCCGAAACCTTCCGCGATAATTACAAAAATGAAATATTTCAGTTTCGCTGGCACTTGTTCTATGAGGCCTACCTTCTGGCACTTATCAGGCAGGGCAAATACCGGCAGATGCTGCAATTAATCAACCGCAACGACTTAATAAAAAGAGAAAAGAAAACATTCAGCGGAAATGACTTTTTGCCGGTCATAGAAAGCTTTTATTTAATCGCT
>CAYFQK010000064.1:0-8007 GCA_964345255.1 uncultured Bacteroidales bacterium
AGTTTATTATTGACCATGAAGCGAATGGAATCCTGACAAACAAAGGGCAGGCTTTGATTATTGGGGTCAACGGTAACCCGTACAAAAACATACATACTGTCTTTAGGCTGTATTTCTACGTTATCGAAGCTAGTCCCCGACACCCCGTCAACGTTGACTTCAAAATTCGAGGACTCTCCGCCGGCCACCTCAATTGAATTAATTTTTACCGCTTTGTCACTTGGGTTATATACCCTTAAATCCCTTGTTACAGAGCCTATCGTCGTAAAAACCGTATCAAACATGACCGTATCGGTAGAGAATTTTAATTCGAGATTGGGGGAAGTGTCGAAAACTTCTTCTTTCTGACAAGAGGTCGTCCAAACCAAGATACCAGCCAGTCCAATTAGAGCTATCGCAAAGATTTTGTTCATTTTTTCGCCTTTCTGCAAATAATTACGCAAAAGTAAGGGTTTTATTGTATCTCAAAAGCAAGCCGCGGTTATGAATTCTATAAAGCAATAATCATGTCTTTTTGAGCATGTTAAAACAATGAAACATAAATAACGGCTTTTTTACTTGATCTTTATACTCGATACCGTTAAATTAGTTGACTTATGTAGTTATTAATCAACATACTATTTAATGATTATAAACAAAACCAGCTACTCGAATAAAACAATAACCAATAAGGAGAATTACCAATGAAACAATTACTCATTTTTACAATGGCTGCAGTGCTTTTGGCGCTCCCTCGCATGGCAAGGAGCCAGATGACAGCCCAGGAAGTTACGCAAAAAGTTCAGGAGTCATACAAAGAGCAAATTAAAGGAATTGACGACATCGTTAAAAAAACAAACCATGGTATCACCTACCAAAAATGGATAAGGCAACCGGGTAAAACGATCCACAAATTCCGAAAAGAAGAAGACCTCAATGGTCAAAAACAAATTACAATTTACGATGGAAAATACTATTGGACCAAAAACCCATTCAACAATGAAGTGACAAAAAAAGAAATTGAAGGCAACCCGGAAGTTTTCTATAAATACCTGGAGTCTCTTGATTTTCGATATGGAGGAAAGGAAAAAGTGAATGGTATAGATTGTCATGTTTTGAAAGTGGATGATGTACCAATGAGTGAAATTAAAGACCCAACCACAGGCGAAGGCATGATTCCACCGGATGCTAAGGGAATGCAAGACGCCACGGTGGATGCAAAGCTGTTTATTGATTCCAACAGATGGGTGATGATAAAAAGCATTTTTGATGCAAAGGGAATACAAACGCAGGGGCGTGAAAGAAGTGCTAAAACCGTAATGATCAGCAAAGATTACAGAAATATCGAAGGATTATGGGTCCCCTACTCTACCACTATTGATATGACCATAGATATGACACAAGAAGAGAAACAAAAAATGAAGGAAGCCCGTCAATCCATGCAGCAAATGAAAGAAAAGATGAAAGATATGCCTCCTGCCAAAAGGGAGATGATGAAAAAATATATGGAACCTAAAATGAATCAGGCCCAATCAATGATGATGAATGGAGGCATAAATAAGGAAATTAAAGTGCAAAAGGTAAAAGTTAACCAGGGAATCCCCGATGAAATATTTGACGGAAGCAACTTATAACCGTAAGATGAGGAAGAAGGTTCCGAAAATCAACATACTCCATGTATGATACAAAAAGAGGCACGATAATGCGTGCCTCTTTTTGTATTACATGCTCTAAATCATTTCACTTCCTTATTTTTCTACATTGATCCGGGCATCTACGGCTACAACTTTTTCTTTCGTGCCAAGTAGCGGATTTAAATCAAGTTCTGTGATTTCAGGTGCCGCTTCAAGCAGTGCAGCAAGCCTCCACACCATCTCGGCAAATTGCTCCTCATTAACCCCGTGTTGCCCGCGGGTTCCCTGAATAAGTTTATAGGATTTCAGGTTTTTGATCATGGTTTTGGCCTCATCTACACTAACCGGAACTAAAGCTGATTTAAAATCTTTCAGCACTTCAACGAAAATTCCTCCCAGTCCGCAAAAGACCATATGTCCGAAATCATCTTCTTTTTTCGCACCCAGGAAAAGTTCTTGTCCAGAAAGCATGGGCTGCATCAAAATACCGGTTGTATCTTTAATCTTCATCATGCGATCAAACTCTTCTTCCACCTGTTTTTCATCACTCACATCCAGAACAACGCCACCTACATCGCTTTTGTGCACCGGACCGACCACTTTCATCACAACCGGGAATCCAAGCCGGGCAGCCTTTTCAGCGGCCTCCTTCTTCTCTGTGGCCACTTCTTCCCCTGCTCGGTTAATTCCCGCTGCATCGAGTAAGCCCTGAATATGATGGGGATCGATATACCCCTCTTTGCAGGTGGCTATGATTTCCCGTACCTTGTCTGTGTCGATATCCGGTTTTTCAATATCTTCCGGTTCTGCGTCAGGGGTATAATAAACTCTGGATAGCGCCTCGCCAAGAGTTACCTCATCGGGAAAAAAGACATGCCCTTTCCTCTTGAAATCCTCTACTTCATCTTTTGCTGTAAGGATAGAAGGTAAAACAGGATAGATCGGTTTTGATGTCAGTTTCATCTTGTCATCCAGTACGTTATACACGTCATAAATTCTAAATAACCCCGGTGTACCGAAAATCACCACCATAGCATCGATATGTTTGAATTTTGTATCGACATAATCGATGATGGTTCCCAGTTGCTCAGCAGTCCCTGTAGCCAAAAAATCTATAGGGTTTGATACGGAGGACCCCGGAAATAATTCCTCTTTCAGGGCTTCGGCATCCGGCCCTTCGATAGGAGGAACTTCGAGCCCATTATTTGACAGGACGTCGGTGAGCATTACCGCCGGGCCTCCGGCATGAGTAATAATGGCGATATTTTTCCCTTGCAGTTCAGGATACATGAAAACGGATGCAACCGAGATCAGATCCTCCCGGCCATAGCACCTTACAATACCCGCTTTGCGGAAAAGCGCAGACACGGCTTCGTCGGAACTGGCCAGGGCCCCTGTGTGCGAAGAAGCTGCTCTGCTTCCTGCCTCAGAGCCACCGGCTTTAACAGCAGCAATGAGGCAGCCTTTCCGAATGAGCGAGGCGGCATGCTTTAGAAGCATCCTGGGCTTATCGATGTTTTCAAGGTAAAGCAGTTTTACTTTTGCATCGTTGTCGGGATCGAAATTTTCGTCCATGTGCTTTAGTATCTCTTCCACGCCCATCTGGGCGCTGTTTCCAACTGAAAAGACATTGGCAAATCTGAGTCCTTTAGGAATCCCGGCTTCCATTATGAAACAGGCCGTCGCGCCTGATCCGGAAATAAAATCGACTCCCTTAGGGTCCAGCTCCGGGATGGGTTTCGTGAAAATACTGTGATGATTTGGCGTTAGTATTCCTACACAATTTGGTCCGATGAGGGAGGCACCGGCTTTGTTGACCAATTCCACCACCTTTTCTTCAAGGCGGGCTCCTTCCTCACTCTCTTCACTGAATCCGGCGGAGAGGATGATAAAAGCTTTCGTGTTCTTTTGTTCGGTTAAAACCTTCACCACATAAGGGGTGTACTTTGCCGCAATAGCGATGATGGCTAAATCAACTTCAGGCAAATCTTCCGGATTTCTGTAACTTTTAATGCCCTGAATTTCATCTGCTTTTGGATTGCTCACGTACAATTCTCCCCCGAATCCTCCTTCTACGATATTTTTGAGGATTTTACCACCGGGTTTTTCAATATTATCTGATCCTCCGATAACGACTATGCTCTTTGGATTGAGTAATTGTTCTGTAATCATTTGATGTTTTGTATTCGATTAATAGTTTGTTATTCTAAAAACGAAGATAGAAAAATCTTTATCAGGATGGCTTTTGTACCTCGATTTTCTGGTTGACGTTACCCGATCTTACCTGACAATTTTCATATATTTGGATCTCTATGAGAAAGCAAGCTTTTCAAAATGATCCGCTGGGTTACGCCTTTAACGATTATTATTTCAATTTTAAGAATGACGCCACAATAAGAACGATTTCAGAATTAGGTGGGAATGATACTATGCCCGTAAGCATATTTTTCAGAACATACAGGGAGATGAGTCAGTTGGAAAAAACCGCCCTTAAACGCTGCAGAGGAAGGGTGCTGGATGTTGGAGCCGGGGCGGGGTGTCATGCATTGTGGTTACAGCAGAATAATCACCCGGTAACAGCCATTGATATCAGTCCGGGAGCAGTGGAAATTATGAAAAAGCAAGGCGTAAAGGATGCCAGGGAGATTTCATTTTACTTTCTGGAGGAAAAGCCTTACGACACGATTTTTATGATGATGAACGGAATTGGGTTTACGGGTTCTCCAGAGGGTTTGGATAAATTTTTTGAGCATGTAAAAACACTAATTCATATGGATTCTGTAATATTTCTTGATTCTACCGATGTTTCAACTCTTTTCAGCAAGAGAAGCAGTTCGGCTAAAATCGAAGCCAACGAGCCTTACTATGGTGTATTTGATTTTATAATGCGATATAAAAATGTGAAAAGCAGAAAATTCTACTGGATATATCTTGATTTTTTATCACTGGAGGAATTTGCGAAGCAACATGGATTCAATGCAGTAAAACTTTATCAGGATAAGAATTATCAGTACCTTGCCGAATTAAAACTGAAGTGAATCTTTAGTGTTGAATCTTTAAAATCAGAACAATGGAAAACGATACTCCCATTTGCATAATAACAGGAGCTAATTCAGGTATTGGAAAACAAACAGCTATGGAATTAGCCGAAAAGGGCTACCATTTGGTTTTACTTGTCAAAGACAGTGATAAATCCAGGGCCGCTTTTGATGAAATTAAAATGCATGCCAGCGACGGACAGATCGAGATGATTTTTACCGATCTCTCCTCTTTTGACTCCATCAAGCAAGCTGTTGAAAAAATCAAAAACCAACATAACCGAGTGGATATTCTTATTAATAACGCAGGAATCTACAAGCGGAGAAAGGAAATGTCGGCAGATAGCCAGGAGATGACTCTGGCCGTTAATTATCTGGCGCCTTATTATCTTACCCGGTTACTGATGCCTCTCATAGAAGAAAGTTCTTCCGCCAGAATTATTAATGTTACGTCAGGATTGTATAAAAACGGTTCAACGGACTTTAACAGCTTTTATCCTGGCGGAAAATTTGACGGACTTAAAACCTATGCGGATTCAAAACTGCTTTTGCTATATTTCACGTATTACCTGGCCGAATTGGTCCATGGGAAAAACGTCACTGTTAATGCAGTCCATCCGGGAGTTATAGCCACCGGTGTTTTCAGAGAGCTCCCGGGTTTTGTGAATAAAATGTTGCAAATTTTTGTCGGAAAACCTGAGAAAGGCGCTAAGCCCGTTGTTTATTTAGCGTCCTCTCCTGAAGTGGAACACACATCTGGAAAATATTTCGACAAAGGGAAATTGTATCCTGCATTAGAAACCGTTTACAAATCCCGGGAAGCAAAAAGGTTGTGGGAAAAAACCGAAGATATTATTAATCGGTTTATGCCGGAGGTTGACTAAAGAAACAGAACAAAAAAAGCCATCCTTGTGGATGACTTTTTTCCCATGCTGATCAAATCTTCAGCATTTCCTCTGCAGTGCTTTCAACATTACTCCGGTGGGTAATAAATATTTTCATCGTTTCGATACCCCGGATTGTCTTCATACCAGTCAGGAAAGTCCGCTCCTTCGCTTTCCGCCCAGGGTGCAAACTTGAGGTGTGCATCAATAATTTCCACTTTTTCTACCGGGTAATCGAATTCCTGGTAGATATTGATCGCCCATGGGAGATTATTTGCTGTTTTGTAGTACCTGTCTTCTGACGGATTAGAATCATCGTCACCAGCTCCGAGGTATCCTTCATTCACCTTACTCGTCGGCGGATAGTCGGGCAGATGAATTTCTTTTCCTCTTTCCTGGTCGGCAACGATAAATGGGTTGAATGAAGATTCATTCAGCGAACCATAATCAACCGGGCCACCTTCCGGGAAGGTATTGTCACTGTTTCTGAAATAGATGGTTACGTCAAAAGTTACAGGCTCCACATAAGCGGCTTCAGGTTCAGTATTTACACCAACGCCGGGGCCTTGTGGGTCCATGTGCTCAAAAGCATCATCAAATACTATAATCGTTGCCCATTCCTGGCCGGTTTCAGTTCCATTTCCTGATATAGAGAACAATTCGTCGACATAAGTACCCTCGACATCAACTATTGCATCGGAAGCTATTCCGGTAATTTCAAATCCGAACGCATTATGGAAAAAGGCTCCTGATGCCTTCAGGATAAAGGTAGCATTCATTCGGTTAATATTATTATCTGCACCGGTAATGGTATGGAAGCTATAATCCACAACAATGTCATTAAAATCGTAATCTCCTTTTCCTGGCCAGTTATCTTCAAAAGCCAGCGAACCATACTCATCCTGTCCGGGCCAGTAATTGTCATAAGCCATCGTGCTGTCTTGAGGATAAGCATCTTCGTCGTCATCTACTCCATCTCCATCCGCATCATCATTTCCGGGTGGCGTACAGGCCTGATCGGGATTATCAGAGGCTGTGGCAGTTCGGGTATTTCCATCTGGGCCCTTCAGGCTCCATACGATATTGCTCCCGTCAAAATCAACTGTAAATGCATCATAAACTCTTCCTGCCAGGAAAGTTGCAGGCTGTCCACCGTCCTGTGAACCTATGCCTGTAAACTTGTTATCGTCTCCAACAGGTATGTCCACTTCCACATCATTGGCGTTGTAATAGCCAAAGTGAGCCGTGTAGGTTCCGTCGTTGTTGTGATCAACACATTCCAGCACCGGACTTACCTTTTCTGTAGGATCCTCCTGGACGGGCTCACATGTTTCTGAGTGCTTCCAGTGCGCCATGGCCATACCTTTATCCAAATGCCATTTAACATTACCTTTGCCATCGCCATTGCCAAAGGTTACCTGAATAACATCGTGATGTGTTCCTGGCTGAAAGGTAGTCATTTGTCCTTCATCAAAATTAACCCCTGTGCCGGTAAATTTATTTTTTATTCCTCCCGGATTGGTTCCCAATGGAATTTCAACAGGATTACTGGTAGTGTTAACATAACCAAAGTGAGCCACCAGCATCCCATTTTCCAGATGTTCCACACAATCAACGAAAGGCTTTACTCGATCAAACACCACCATGCTTGACCCTTGCGCGCTTTTTTCCTGTCCCTGCGATATGTTCAAGGCAAAAAATACCGAAAGGAGTATTGTAAATATTTTTTTCGTATACATAGCTTTTGGTTTTTATTCGATGAAAGAATGAATGATTTTTTTGTCCACAATCGGGACAGTAGCGGTTTCTCCGTTGTACTCAATTTTTACCTCATCAATTTTATCAGGGAGAGTAATCATGGTAGAGACGTGGGTAAACATGTTGTGAAATTCCTTGTAATAGGTTTTTCCATTCATGCTTTTCACTTTTACTGTTCCATTGTAGAGTCCTTCTACTTTTAGGAGAACGGATTCGGAGGTTTTCCAGTCAAAACTATCTGAGACCGATAACTCATCCATTTCCTCCACTGTTTGGTTCGGATCAGGATTGCTATCGTCATCGTCTTTCATACAGGAACTTAACACTGTAATGAAGGACAAAATTAGTGTAATCGTTAATAATCGTTTCATGCCTTTTAATATTTGTTCTGTAAATATACAAACAAATCACATTCCATTCCATACAAAATTGATTAAATTATTGATTTTCTTGTGTTTAATTCTCTCATCAGGTAGGCCATGCGTTCCCAATTCGGGACAAATTTATCAAAAATAAAAACCTAAGTTTAAAGCTTGAGAATAGTTATAATCAAAACAGCTAAACCTGTGGCAAAATTAACCCCAATTACAATTCGCCTGAATTTTTCATTTTTAATGTTTCCGGCCCAGCGATTGCCCAGTCGGGACCCAATTAACAGCAGGGGAAAGAAATAAGCAGTAAATTTCAGGGAAGCCACCTGGATAATGCCTTTTA
>CAYFQK010000064.1:8107-14055 GCA_964345255.1 uncultured Bacteroidales bacterium
AGTTCCAATTACAATCTATAATACTGTTTTTTATATTTTTTAGGAGGAGCCATGCGTACCATAAAATTTATATTATTTGTGAGTTTATACCTTGCAGTGGTTTTATCCCAGACTGCAAAAGCTCAGCAAAGCAATACTCCTCCTAAGCCTTTGACTATTAAGGGAAAAAGCCGGATAAATACACAATATTCCAATCGCCAGGGAATCAATCAGGATATTCCAGCTTCCTATCTACGATGGAACTTAAGCAATACCTTTACCATCTATGGTCTTCCTTTGAGATTTGACTTGCTTTTTTCTACCGAAAATAACAAGGTCAGCCAACGCCTGAACACCTATTCATTCGACATCGATTTCAAGTCTTACCTTCGCAACAAAGCCATTGACCATGCCGGTTTTCTCAAACATTTCAAAACACTTGAGGTTGGCACTTTCCGGCCACGATATTCCAAACTTACTTTGCAGGGTATCGCTGTAAATGGATTAAATATCGAATTTCAGCCCGGTAAGTTTTACATGGCTTTTGCCACCGGTAAAAGCAAAAGAGCAGTAACCAATAAAAATTACCCCGAGGATGAGTCCTATAACAGAAAGATATTGTTTGGAAAAATCGGATACGGCAAACCCGACAAGTCTCACTTTTATCTTACGTTTATGCATTCTGAGGATGAAACCGGGAGCCTCTCTCCTTCTCCCAATCCTTATCAGTTTGATGGTGATACGCTTATTCATGAGCTGGACACGTTTTATCATCCCCCTCAGACTTACAACCGGTTTTTAAAACCAAGAGAAAATCTTTTAGCAGGTTCGGAGCTGTCTCTTAAATTCTTCCAGAAGACACTAGAAATCAGGGGAGAAGTGGCAGCCTCTTTGATTACCCGCGATACAGAAAGCCCGGATTTATTAGCGGATGAAAACGAATTGGAGGGATTCATTACCGATATCTATACTCCCAACACCAGCAGTTCTATCGATTATGCCTACGATATCAACACCTCTTTTAAAGAGGGCAACACTTCCATAGAAGCCAGCATGAAAAAGATAGGTCCTGGTTACGAGTCGCTTGGCCTTGCCTATCTGCGGAAAGATAAGCTTGAGTATAATGCTCGTGCATCGCAACGTTTTTTCAGACGAAAGTTATCTCTCAGCACATTTTACAAGACTTATCATAACAACCTGCTTGAGTGGTCAGCCACCGAAACACAATATACAAGTTTTGGACTGGGCATGACGCTTCGTTTAAGAAATCTGCCCTATCTATCTGTGAATTACTCACCTTTTCATCAGGAGACGGAAAGCGAACAGAACCTCCTTTCGTCAAAAGCTACTATGCTTACGATTAATACCGGACATACATACAAAATTGGTGAACTGCGCTCATCCACAAACTTCAGTTATTCCTTGAATAAAAATGACATTGAATCTGCCGCCATGGACCAAAGCATCAATAGTCAGAACTTTTCTTTTTCTGAATCTCTGAGTTTTTTGATTCCGTTAACGCTAACCGCCGGAGTCGGATACCACTCCATCGATCGTCTTGATCAAAACGATAAAATAACCACCGTTTACTTCAGGGGTAGCTATGGGAAGTACAATGGCTGGCGAAATATGCTGGGGATACGGTTTGCTGCTAAAAATTCCGAAAGTACAAAAACCGGTTTCTCCTTTACATCGACAATGAAAGCATCTGAAATTACAAAATTTCAGCTCACGATTCGACAGAATATTTTCAGAGATACTGTAACTCCTGTTCAGGACTATGATGAATTTATAGCCCGTCTTTCAGTCATATTAATCTGGTAATTAAAATTAAAAATTATGAGACATTTGGTATTATGTATTCTTCTAAGCGCTTTTACTTTATCCTCTGCTTTTGGGCAACAGGTGATAGTAAATATGCAACCCATGCAGCAGGGTCAATTCCTTACAGAGGAGTATTTTAGCTCCATTAGCCTTAATAACACCGGAACCAACGAAAGATACGTTTTTTTGCACGGAACGATTGAGTCGCAACAGGATGGTATCATTCTGGATGGATTCTCTGCAGTTTTTGCTGTGCCCCCGGGGACGTCTTTTGTCCAGACATTACCAATAGAGCCGGTTAACGCAGATTATGACGCGGAATATGAGGAAATCTTTATAAGCACAGGTAGCTTACCAGCCGGGAATTATATTTTGTGTATGCAGGTCATAGATGCTGAGACAGAAGTCCCCCTCAGCGAAGACTGTATAGAGCATGTGGTCGAGCATCCGATGCCACCGGAATTGATTGCCCCACAGAGTGGCGAGGAGGTAACGGAACCCTATCCGGTTTTTACCTGGACTCCACCCTCCCCTTTGCCTGAACAGATGGTTTTTTACAACATCAATATAACTCAGATCCTGGGCGATCAGGCTCCGCTGGAGGCCCTGGAAAGCAATCCGGCCTGGTATACCAACGATGGTCTGATGGAGAACGCATTGGTATATTCCATGGAATTGCGTCCTTTCGAGGAATTCAGTAAGTATGTTTGGCAGGTTCAAGCCATTGGTGAGGACGGAACGACAATAGGCCAGAATAACGGGAAAAGTGAAATAGGAAGTTTTGTGTATATGGGGAATGCGCAACCTAAGGAGCTGACATTTATCAGGCCGGAACCGGGAGAAAACATCACCACTGAAAACTTCTCTTTTGAATGGACTCCTGTCGAAAATACAGATGTGGTTTATGATTTTAGTCTGAAACTCCTTCCGGAGGATATTTTTGAAAATTTCGACAATTATCTTTTGGACGATCCGGACCTGGCAGCTTTAGAAACGGTTGTGTTAAAAGAGGGATTGATGGGCAGTAGCCTTCCTGTTGCAGATATAGCAGGTCAGATTGAACCAGGTAACCATTATGCGGCAAGTGTGGTTGCAAAAGTTAATGATGAGCAGGTAGCAGAGAGTGATGAAACCCCATGCAGCTTTATGGACGAGACACAGGGATGCGATACCACAGAGGTTAATCTTAAAATTCAGGCCACCCTTGAAGGCATGAACGACACAATTTGCGGCGATGCTTCTGCGCTGTTGGATTCTTTGCTGGCGGCCATCGATGAATACGAAGAAGCCATGTGGGAGCTGGATGAGAAGACAGGGATTAAAGATGCGCATGAGCTTTTCAGTAAAATGATTCAGGACTTGAAAGATGCGGCTACCGGGGCGATTCAGGATCAACTGGATGATGTTAACAATTTGAATGCTAATGACAATAATTGCGCTCCCAACTGGAAATCGGATTTTTATTCCCGCTATGTGGCTCCAAATCCTACCCGCCAACGACAGCAGGTTTATAACAGATACGTACAACGGTACGAAAACTATCTCGAGCGCTGCAAGGAGCGTGAGGCAAATCGCCTTGAGGATGACCTTGAAGACGAGGAAGACTACTATGATGATTTACAGAGTGATTTGGATGAACTTGTGCCGGATATTAATGACGAGATTCAGGACGCTGAGAATAAAGCTAGCGATGCTAAAGCCAAAATGAATAATTTGATGAATCAGCTTACCGGCCTTCTTTGTGACGTGAAGTTGCAGTGGAATACACTAATTCAGTTTATAAACGACAATATTGTTTGCGTGCGCTGTGGGGAAGCCCATATCCAGACCCCGGATCAAATTGCCGGTCTGGACTCCTGCCTGAATGCTCTTTTTGACAAACTGCAGGACCGAATTAACGACATCAGGTATCCTGCCGATTTTACAGCCTTGAGTAACCAGGCTAATGATAAGCTGGATATAAATGATTTTAATGATTTGCTTGACCAGCTAAAAGACAAGCAGGATCAATATGATCAGTTGATAGCCAACTTTAATACAAATTCCGATAAGGCCGCTTTGGTCCATCACTGCTGTGAGCGGTTTTACGAGCTAGCCTCAGGAGTAAGGATGTACGCCGGAAGGGTGCAGAAATACTCCAGCTCACAAGGTAAAAGATACGGACTTGGAAATAATTCGGGATTGATTATCATGCCTAAAAATCCGACGCAATACGGCGAGAGTGACGACCACCGGGATGATTTCCGAGATGAAAAACGCGATATCAGGGGCCAGGCTTATGATTTGCGGAAGGAGATTAACAGCCTTCTTGGCAAATTATCCAGAAGAGGCTATGTAAATGATTTGGATGAAGAAGATGCACTGGAGGCCCATGCCAAAGCGCTCACCCAGCAAAATCATCAAAACCATGCCGATGATCTGAAAAATATGCTGGAAAACCTGATGAGGAATATGAGGGATTGTTTTGGGCCTAATGACAGCGAGAATAATCGACGGCTCTACATCGAGATTCATCACCGATGCTGGGAGTTTAAGGAGTGCCTGGAAGCGCTGGATGAGCTTTATCATCAATTGAGGAACCGGATAAACGAAGAGGGAAACCGACTTGGTAATGAAATTGCTGAGCTTCAAAACAAAGCCGAAAGATTAAGCGAGGACCTCGAGCTATTAAAGGCCCAAAGAGACGCGTATAAAAGCATAATCTCCGATCTGACAGAACAGCTCCGGGAGATGGGTTACCAGGCTGACAATTCATTGAATGGAGAAATAAATAGCGCCAGAGAAGCTTTAAGAAACCGGATCGCGAAGCTACAGGAAGCAGTAAATAAGGCAATGGAGCAAATTGACAATTTGCTCGGTAAATTGGATGACCTGCAAAAACGCTTAAAAAATCTGAAGGAAGACCTTGAAAATTGGGAGGATATTGCTGACCCAAGACCTATTGCCAGTTTGGAGGATTGTGAGGATCTCCAAAGGAGACTACGAAATTTACAAAATGAAAGAGCGTCAGAAATGCAGGAAATGGCCGGCGAGGCTGGGAATATTGACGAGCAGATGGATGAAGCTGAATCAGATGCAGATGAAACCGAAAGGGATTTAAGAAATGCCACAGAAGAAGGCAGAAACATTGCAGATGAGATTGAAGAACGTGATCAGGATTTCATTGATGAAACCAACCGAATCCGAATCAGGGAGCTAACACTAAAGAAACTCACCTGTGCAAGGCTTCTTGCCGAGTATATGGATGAATCTGATGTAGAGGGTTCTGTGTTCGAGGATATTGGTGAGATTTATGATTTTGTCCAGGCCCAGGCCGATGAAGTCCCGAATCGACTTTCAGGAGCCACGGATAAATTCAAAGATTTTATGGATAAGATAGAAGAGAACAGGCAAAAACTGGAAGAGGCATTGAATGTACTTGAAGGATTGCTCAATAACGATGACCTGGAAGCCCGCCAGGAAGCGTTTGGAAGCCTGTTGAATCTGGTCAGGATTTTGGGTAACAAAGTACCTGGTGTAGGAGATATGCTGGGCTTTTATGCTTCTGCCTACGATACCGCCATAAACGCAATTATGGAACTGGAAGACCAGATTAAAATAGATCCTGTCCGAAAAGTGATTGATAAAACACCTATTCGGTGTAGGCCTGATTTATGGGCCGAAAAATCTTTTGAGGAGATCCTTGATGAGAAATGGCAGGATTTTACAAATGATAATTCAATCATCTTAAACAACATATCAAATCAAAGCACGATGGATAAACTCAAAAGATACTTTAAAAAGCGAGCCATGCTCGAAATTTACAAATGCTGCCTTGAGACCATGATGACCGAAGAAGGAGATGTCATCATTCAGCAATCTGATAACAGGTAGATTCTTTAGAACGCCGTTTTAATAAAGAATAAGTAGGCCGGTGATTGACGAAGAGATTACCGGCCTGTATTTCTTGATGCTGGTTTTAAATTCTGCATCCTGCGATTTCATGTACTAAAATCTACGTCAGCTACTCCACAATTTCCAGAAGTTCCACTTCAAACAATAGCGGAGTATGCGGCGGGATAGCATTGCCTGCACCTTTCTCACCATAGGCCAGATCTGAAGGGACATAAAGCTTCCACTTCGAACCGGGTTTCATTTTCTGTAGC
>CAYFQK010000065.1:0-13848 GCA_964345255.1 uncultured Bacteroidales bacterium
AAGGTTTAAAAAACCAAAATTTTTTGTTTTTCATAATCTCCCCCCCCGCCATAATGCTCAAGACCATTAGTGACAAAGAGATAATCCACATGCAGGCGAAGATTATAGCCTGCGATTTGGTCAAAAACTTTCTGTGTTATGCTCACTTCCGGCGCTTTACACTCAGCAAGCAACAAAGGCTCAGCCTTTTTATTATACACCGCAATGTCGAAACGCTTCGTTACCGCGCCAATTCTGAAAGATTTTTCCACTGCCATAAGTGCAGGAGGCACTTCGAGCTTGTTTTTAAAATAATGGATTACATGCTGACGAACCCATTCTTCGGGGGTGCATGACACGTATTTCCTCCTGATAATATCCATGATTTTTGTTTCTCCCGCGTCATTTATCACTTTGATATCAGAATCAGGCAAATTGAGTTTATGCATAAGTCTTCCAGTAATTCTTCAGGTGAAAGTAAGACAAATTCGTTAATTTTGCATAAAAAGAAGTATGAAAACAAAAGCGCAGATTGTCAAGAATTGGCTTTATCGCTATACAGGCACAGAAAACGAAGAGTTTGGCAGGTATATTTTGTTGACTAATTTCAAAAACTACCTTGAAAAATTCGCAGAAATAGAAAATACCGAAATTAAAGGTCTTGACCGCCCTATGCCCAGCGCCACAGCCAATGATATCACGATTATTAACTTTGGGATAGGCAGTGCCAATGCAGCCACCATTATGGATCTGCTGACAGCTATCGAGCCAAGAGCCTGTCTTTTTCTGGGCAAGTGCGGCGGTTTAAAAAAGAAAAACAACCTCGGGGATTTGATTCTCCCCATCGCCGCCATCAGAGGCGAAGGGACTTCCAATGACTATTTTCCTCCCGAAGTTCCTGCTTTGCCGGCCTTTAATCTTCAAAAAGCTATTTCAACTACTATAAGAAATCATAAAAGAGATTACTGGACCGGAACCACTTACTCTACAAACCGAAGGGTATGGGAGCATGATGAAGAATTCAAAGAGTACCTGCGTAAAATTCGTTCGATGGCTATAGACATGGAGACGGCCACCATATTCTCGGTAGGATTTGCAAATAAAATACCCAGTGGGGCCTTGCTTTTAGTATCAGACCAGCCGATGATTTCAAGCGGAGTGAAAACAGAGGAGAAAGATCGCATTGTGACCAAAAACTATGTGAATGAACACCTGCGAATTGGAATAGACTCCCTGCGCCAGCTCATCAACAACGGGGTAACCGTTAAGCATTTGAAATTTGATTACGAACCTGATATTTTGTAGTAAGCACCATCATGGATCATAAAGAAATTCTGGATAACTTAAAAAAGAAAATCTATTACCCTGTGTATTTCCTTCATGGCGAGGAATCCTATTTTATTGATTTAATCTCTGACTATATCGAAGAAAATGTCCTTACCGCAGAGGAGAAAGAATTTAACCAAACGGTGGTTTATGGGAAAGATACCGATGTGGCTCAACTCATTTCTCTTACACGGCAACTCCCTATGGGGGCTCCTTACCAGGTAGTTATCCTTAAAGAAGGCCAGGAAATCAAAAACATCGAGAAATTGGAGCGGTATTTTGAAAAACCGGTTCCCTCTACCATCCTTGTTATTAATTACAAGCATAAGAAGCCCGATAAGAGGAAGAAGTATTATCTGTCTGCAAAAAAGAACGGAATTGTTTTTGAATCAAAACAGATTTATGACAATAAAATCCCCGGATGGATCACAACCTACTTAAAAGACAAAGGATACAATATCAATATTAAAAGTGCTCACCTGCTTAACGAATTTCTTGGAAACGACCTGGGAAAAATCACTAATGAGATTGATAAAATGCTCATCAATATCCCGGATAAAAAAGATATTACCGAGGAGGATGTGGAAAATAATGTAGGCATCAGCAAAGACTACAATATTTTTGAACTGCAGGATGCCCTCGGAAAAAGGGATATCAGTCATATCAATAAGATTATCAATTATTTCGCGGCCAATCCGAAAGAATTTCCGGCAATACGGGTTATTACGATGCTCTATTACTTTTTTCAGAAGGTGTTTTTACTGCACTTCCTCAAAAATACGGGTGAAAGAGAGGTGGCGGCAAAACTGGGTATTCATCCGTATTTTGTAAGCCGCTACAAGCAAGCAGCTAAAAATTATCCTACGAAGAAACTATCGGTCATTATGGACTATCTGCGCGAGTACGATTTAAAGGCCAAAGGTGTTAACAATGCCTCAATTACAGAGGGAGAACTGCTTAGAGAGCTGGCCTTCAGGATTATTCATTAACCGTTGTTCTCATACATTTCATCAATCAAATCAGCATACTTTTCATAAAGCACCCTTCGCTTCAGCTTGAGTGTAGGGGATAATTCCCCTGTTTCTATACCCCATTGGTCGGCTAAAAGTTTAAAGCGTTTTATTTGCTGGGTTTGATCTAATTCTTCGTTTGACTCATCCACAACACGTTGAAATCTGTCTATTATCCTTTGATTCCGAATCATTTCTTCATCGGTGGTATATGGGATATGCTTCACCTTACACCATGAGCGCAAATGATAAAAATTTGGCAGAATAATCGCAGATGCAAACCTTTGCCCTTCACCAATGGCCAAAACATTTTCTATAAAGGGAGATTCTGTCAATTTACTCTCAATTACCTGGGGAGCTACATATTTTCCTCCGGACGTTTTAAACATCTCCTTCTTGCGGTCGGTGATTTTCAGATACTTCCCATCCTCAAAATGACCTATATCACCGGTATGAAACCAGCCTTGTTCATCAATTACTTCTTTGGTCAGTTCAGGATGCTGATAATACCCCTTCATAATATTGGGGCCTTTACACAAAATTTCTCCGTCCTTTGCAATTTTTACTTCAACCCCGTCAATGACCGGACCGACAGTTCCGATTTTAATCCCGTCCGGATCGTTGGAGGTCACGGCAATTACCGGAGAAGTTTCTGTAGCGCCATACCCTTCAAATACTCTAATTCCCCCTGCCCAAAAAGTACGGGAAAGATTGGATTGCAGCGTTGCGCCACCTGAAACAATTAGTTTAAGATTTCCCCCGAGACCTTTTCTCCATTTACTAAATACCAGAATATTTGCAATTTTTAATTTGAATTTATACCACCAGCTGAGTTTTTTGTGGTGATCAAATTGTTCTCCCAACCGTAACGCCCAATAAAAAATAATCTTAGTAAGCAAAGGCTGATTTCGCCCTTTATTCAGAATTTTATCATAGGTTTTTTCCAGCACCCGGGGCACAGCACAAAAGATTCCGGGTTTTACTTCTCTCAGGTTATCTCCCAGCTTATCAATGGATTCTGCATAATATACGTTTACCCCATTGTATTGGTAGGTGTAACTAAGCATTCGTTCGTAAACATGACACAACGGAAGAAAACTAAGAGCCGTGTCTACATCTTCTTTTTGAAGAATCCGGCTTACCGCTTTTACATTGCTTAAGAAATTGCGGTGAGTAAGCATTACCCCCTTTGGCCGGGCAGTAGTTCCTGATGTATATATGATAGTTGCCACATCATCCTGATCGATCGATTCGCGAAGCTCCTTTATTTTGTCTTCTTCTACCGGTGACCCCAAATCATAGAGTTCCCTGAAATTTGCAATCCCTTCTACCTCCTCGATAGTATAAATATGCTCAATTTCTTCTCCAAGGGCGGGCTTTATCTTTTCATAAATTTCTTTTTCCGAGACTATGACCACCTTTATTTCCGCTTCAGTAAAAATATGTTTATAATTGTCCAGACTTATTGTCGGATAAATCGGAACCTGGATAGCTCCAATCTGAAGCAGCGCCATATCGGTAAAGTTCCACTCCGGGCTGTTTTTAATTATGGTAGCCACATTATCACCGGGTTTTACCCCAAGACGCAGGAAAGCAGAACTCAATCTGTTTACATTTTCAACATATTCATTAGCTGAATAGGCTTTCCAGATACCGTCTTCTTTATACCCTAAGGCTTTCTGGTGATCGTTGTAAATCGTTTTGTATTGATCAATCAGTTCATGAATCAGCGTAGGTTGTTTATTCATCACTTCCTGTTATTTGAATATATTTCGTCAATTAAAAATCGGTATTTGTTGCAGATAAAATCACGTTTCAACTTCATTGAAGCCGTAAGCTCTCCGGTTTCCACAGTCCATTCATGGTCAATTATACGAAACTTTCTGATCCTCTCTGTATCCCCAAAAAACTCGTTATAGTGCTCAATTTCACGCTCTATGCGTTTACGGATTTCTTTCTCCTGGCTCATTTCCTTGTTTGTGGTATACGTTATGCCCTTTTTATGGCACCAATTCTTCAAGTGCTCAAAATCCGGAACGATCAGGGCAGCCGCAAATTTTTGATTTTCTCCTACCACCAAAACCGAGTCGATAAAAGGAGATTCTTTAACTTTATTTTCGATGTGTTCGGGAGAGATATATTTTCCGAACGATGTTTTAAAAATCGCTTTCTTCCGCCCGGTTATTTTCAATTGTCCTTCAGGCTCCAACCGGCCTATGTCGCCGGTATGAAACCATCCCTCTGAATCGATGACTTCGTCGGTAAGTTCGGGCGCCTTGTAGTAGCCTTTCATCACATTGGACCCCTTGACGAGAATCTCTCCATCCCCGGCAATCTTTACTTGTGTTCCTTCCAGGGGCGGCCCTACAGTCCCGAATTTCAATCCTCCTTCTTCCAGGTGGTTCACGGCTATTACCGGCGAGGTTTCAGTAAGTCCATAGCCTTCTAATACAGGGATTCCTGCTGCCCAAAAACTCCGCGATAGCCTCTCCTGCAATGCCGCACCACCGGAAACCATCACCTTAAGGCGATTTCCAAGCGCTTCACGCCATTTTTTAAAAACCAATCTATCGGCGAGTTTTAACTGTAAATGATAGAACCATCCATTCTTGCCTTCAAACTCATATTTAAGTCCCAGATGAATGGCCCAGAAAAAAATCTGCTTCTTAATCCCTTTCATTTTCCGGCCCTTCATAATAATGCGATCGTAAATCTTCTCCAGTAAACGCGGGACCGTAGTCATAATGTGAGGTTTGACATACTGCATGTCGCGGGTGATAGTGCCGATATTTTCAGCATAATAAATTGACAGCCCCTTATACTGATAAAAATAGTTCAACATACGCTCGTAGATATGACATAAAGGAAGGTAACTCAAAGCCACATCCCGGTCATTGATGGGAGGAATATCTTTGACGCTGTCGACGTTACTGAGAATATTATGATGAGTGAGCTTAACGCCTTTGGGAGGCCCCGTTGTCCCAGAGGTATAGATTAATGTCGCCATATCATCCGAAGATATATCCTCCTTGCGGCGCGACAGCTCGTCACTGTAGTCAAGCTTTTTGCCTTTCTCCAAAAGCTCTTTAACTTCAGGGCGGTTTTCCAGGGGAGTGAAGGAATATACATCCAGGAGAGTAGGAACCTGAGGCAGGATATGTTCAATTTTTCGTAGCAGCTCTTTGCTGCCTACAAAAACAAGCCTTACTTCTGCATGATTGAGGATATACTTGTAATCGGATTCGCTGATGGTAGGATATACAGGCACATGTACTGCTCCCGCCGACATTATGGCCATATCAAGAAAATTCCATTCGGGCCGGTTATTTGATATGGAAGCAATCGTGTCACCGGGCTTGATGCCCAAATCGATAAGGGCGTAGCTAAGGTGAGTTACCGCTTGCTTATATTCAGCTGCGCTGAATGTTTTCCATTGATTGTCCTGAATGCCTCCAAAAATATCTGCCTTGTTAGGAAAATTCTCCTGAACATGGTCCACCAAATCGAACAAACGTCTAATTTCCATGGCTTAATAGTTTTTAAGCAGAGTTACCAACAGATATCCCTTAATTTGGTCAAAAAAGCTGTCCTCCTTTGCTCCTCCCTGCGGATACCTTGCTCCCCGGCTAGGTTTGTAATTTAATCAGAACAATATTTGTCTACATATTTTTTATAAACGAATTTGCCTGCACCTTCGGTGTTACCTCAATATCATTAATTACCACATGATCGGGTAACGTAGTAGAATAATAGGCCACCTCAGCAATATCCTCAGGCTTCAGAGGTTGATACCCCTGATAGACTTTGGAAGCCTTCTCCTCATCACCCTTAAAACGTACAAGTGAAAATTCTGTCTCTACCAATCCCGGCCGCACCTGCGTCACTTTAATACCATAGGGCAGTAAATCGGTTCGCATGGCCTTGGAAAGCGAATCGACCGCATGCTTGGATGCACAATAAACATGTCCTTTCGGATAAGTTTGCTTACCTGCAATGGAACCAATATTAATGATATGTCCTTGCTTTCGCTGTGTCATTTGCGGCATGATCTTTCTGGAGATGTACAGCAAGCCTTTAACATTTGTATCGATCATTCGTTCCCAATCATCAACGTCCGCTTCATGAATCGGATCCAATCCCGCGGCAAGTCCGGCATTATTCACAAGAATGTCGATAGTTTGCCATTGCTCCGGAAGGCTATCTATGGCTTTTTCCACTTCCTCCTGAACGCGGATATCAAAGGCCAACGCATAAGTATCTGTTTTATACTCATGCTTAAGCCTGTCCGCCATATTATTGAGGCGTTCCTTCCGCCTGCCTGTAATAATTACTCTAAACCCTTCTTTCGCAAACCGATCGGCAATGGCGGCACCTATACCTGCTGTTGCTCCGGTTACTAGTACTGTATCTCCCATAAGTCAGACTATTTCCAATGCTACTTTCATCATATTATCAAATGCGTTCTGTCTCTCTTCCGCCGAAGCGTGTTCGCCGGTAACCAGGTTATCGCTAACGGTCAGAATCGATAATGTATCCACATCATACCTGGCTCCAAGGGTATATAGAGCATTAGACTCCATCTCAACAGCCAGGATTCCATGCGCTATCCAGTTTCTGTAATATTCCACCGGGCTTTCATCTACATAAAACCGGTCACTTGTCAGCACGTTCCCTATCAGGTGGGGAAAATTATGCTCGCTGCAATATTCTTCCGCTTTTTTCAAAAGATAGTAATCGGCACTGGCCGAAAAATCAGCTCCATTAAAAACTCTTTGATTCATGACTGAGTCTGTTGAAGCTGCTTTTGCCAAAATAAGCGTATTGAGTTTTACATTCGCCTGAAAGCTCCCGCATGTCCCAATGCGTATCAGTGTATTAACGTTGTAAAAATTAATCAGCTCGTGTGTATAGATCGTCATGGAAGGAGCTCCCATGCCCGTTCCCTGAACTGAAACACGCTTTCCGTTGTAAAGCCCGGTATAACCGAGCATATTTCTTACCTGGTTGTAACATACAGGTTGTTCCAGATAATTTTCTGCAATGAACTTTGCCCTCAATGGGTCCCCTGCCAGGAGGACCTTATCTGCAACATCTTCTTGTTTGGCTTCGTTGTGGATACTCATAATAAACAGGCTAATATAAAAAATTATCTTAAACTTTTCTTAACCCATTCGCGTGCATTAACAAAAGCTTCAATCCATGGGGCCAGCTCATCATTTTTTCTCTCCATGGGATAGTAGGGCCATTGCCATGGCATCAGAGACCGCTCGATATGAGGCATTATGGCCAGATGTCTGCCATCATCCGACACCAATGCTGCGGTATTATAATCCGATCCATTAGGATTACCGGGATATTGCGAATACGTATATTTTGCAATGATATTGTATTTCGCCTCTTCGTAAGGAAATTTGAAGCGTCCTTCCCCGTGGGCAATCCACACTCCCAGCTGGGTGTTTCCAAGTGTTCTGAACATGACAGAATCATTTTCGGGAATATCGACCAAAAGGAAAGAAGACTCAAACTTACGGGTTTCATTTGGCATCATCGCAGGCTGCTCCTTATGATTCGGGTTTACCAATCCAAGCTGCAGCATCAATTGACAGCCATTGCACACTCCCAGACTAAGCGTATCTTCACGCGAATAAAAGTCATCCAGCGCTTTTTTAGCTTTTTTGTTATGCAGAAATGCACCGGCCCACCCTTTGGCCGAACCCAACACATCGGAATTGGAAAAACCGCCCACAAAGACTATAAAACTAACATCTGATAGTGTTTCCCTACCGCTTATCAGATCGGTCATATGGATGTCCTTCACATCAAAGCCGGCCAGGTAGAGCGAATAAGCCATCTCCCTGTCGCCATTCACCCCTTTTTCACGAATGATAGCAGCCTTTAATCCCGAAGGCTTTCGGTTGCCGTGCTTCAGGTCAAACTGAGATAACCTGCCCCTGAATCCACTGGGAAAGACAAAATTTCTTGGCTGGCGTTTATAATTCTCAAATCGCTCAAAAGCTTTAAAAGAACCACTCTGAGTAATGTCGAGGAGGTAGCTCGATTTAAACCAAACATCTCTCAATTCATTAACAGGTAGTGAAAAACTTTTCTTACCGGCTTTCAAATTCAGCTTTCTTTCAGTGGTAACTTTGCCAATCTCGTAGTGGACGATGCCAAAATCATTAAGCATCTTCTTAACAGTTTCGGAATCCTGAACCTGTATAACTGCTGCGGGTTTTTCACTGAAAGCTACTTTAAAAAGATCCTTTTCTTCGAAAACCGTCAAATCGATATCCATCCCGAGTTTCGGAACAGAGAAAAGCATCTCCAGCAAAGTTGTTATCAATCCTCCGGCCGACACATCATGGCCCGCAAGAATTAATTCATCTTCCAGGAGTTCCTGCAGGGTATTAAAGACCCTGGCAAAATAACGGCTATCGGTAACATCAGGCACTTTATCTCCGACTTTATTCAGAATTTGAGCGAAGCTGCTACCCCCCAGCTCAAAATCACTTTTCGAAAAATCAACATACAAAACAGTTTTACCCGTATCCTCCTTAATAACCGGACCTACAGTTTTTCGTATGTTTTTCACCTCTCCCACTGTAGAGACAATCACCGTCCCCGGGGCATAAACTTTTTGATCTCCGTATTTTTGGGTCATCGACAGTGAATCTTTCCCTGTAGGAATATTAATTCCCAGTTCCCGGGCAAAAGTACTAATCGCCTCGGTGGCGCTATAAAGGCGACTATTCTCCCCTTCATTTCTTGCAGGCCACATCCAGTTGGCGCTAAGGGATACTCCTCTGAGTTTTCCGTTGAGCTGGGCCCAAACCAGGTTCGTCAATGCCTCTGCAACAGAAAGCCGTGCACCGGCTTCAGCATTAACCAGTCCGGGTATAGGAGCGTGACCGATGGAAGTGGCAATTCCGCCCTTTCCGCGGTAATCAATAGCTGTCACAGCCACATCATTCAGCGGCAGCTGATAAGCTCCGGCGCATTGTTGTTGTGCCACTCTTCCTGTCACAGAACGATCCACTTTGTTCGTCAGCCAGTCTTTACAGGCCACAGCTTCCAGTTGTAACACTTCCTGCAGATACGTCTCAAAATTATTCTTATCATAATCCAGCGCACTAAAAGCAGGCTTGGTGGTATTATCTTCAAGGATTGTTTTCGGCGGTTTTCCAAACATATCGGTAAGGTCCAAATCAATGGGCTTCACCCCGTTTTTTTTGTCTTCAAAAACGAGCCGGTTATCGCCGGTAATGTGCCCCACTTCATACAATGGGGCCCTCTCCCTGTGGGCTACTTCACGCAGGTGCTTCATATCTTTTTGATTCATGATAAGCCCCATCCGCTCCTGCGACTCGTTACCAATGATCTCTTTGGCCGACAGGGTGGGATCACCGATGGGAAGCTTATTGATATCAATCCTCCCCCCTGTTTCTTCCACCAGTTCTGAAAGCGCATTAAGATGGCCCCCGGCCCCATGATCGTGGATAGAAACGACCGGGTTGATATCTTTCTCGGCTAACGCCCTGATGGCGTTGGCCACTCTTTTTTGCATTTCGGGGTTGGAGCGTTGTACAGCATTCAGCTCAATTTTGTTCCCCAGTTCTCCGGTAGCTACCGAAGATACAGCGCCTCCTCCCATGCCAATGCGGTAATTATCGCCCCCCAAAACTACGATAATATCTCCTTTTTCGGGGCGGGCTTTTTGGCTGTCTGATTTTTTTGCAAAACCGATCCCCCCAGCCAGCATAACAACTTTGTCGTATCCGTATTTCTTGCTTTGCTCTTCATGCTCAAAGGTCAGCAAACTCCCTGATATCAGTGGCTGACCAAACTTGTTCCCATAATCGCTTGCCCCATTGGAAGCTCTTATCAATATCTCCTCCGGGTCATGATAGAGCCACGGACGCGGAGAAAGCTTCTTCTCCCAACTTCTTTGTTTTTCGGTGCGCGGATAAGAAGTCATATATACCGCCGTTCCGGCCAGTGGCAGGCTACCTTTTCCTCCTCCCATTCTGTCGCGTATTTCACCACCACTTCCTGTTGCTGCTCCGTTAAAGGGCTCCACAGTAGTAGGAAAGTTATGCGTTTCAGCTTTTAGCGAAAGGACGGTATCAATTTCACGCGCCTCGAAGAAATCAGATTGATTTTGGGTGACCGGGGCAAACTGCTCAGCTTTTGGCCCCAAAACAAAGGCGACATTGTCCTTGTAAGCCGATACAATCTTACCGGGATGTTCAACAGAGGTCCTTTTAATCAACGCAAAAAGGGTATCACGTTTTTCTTCTCCATCAATAATGAAGGTACCGTTAAATATTTTGTGGCGACAATGTTCCGAATTCACCTGGGCAAATCCATACACCTCACTGTCGGTAAGCTTCCGGCCAATTCTTTGGCTGATCTTCTGCAGATACTCCACCTCATCCTCGCTCAAAGCCAATCCCTCTTCATTACTATATTTTGCAATGTCAGACACCTCATGCACTTTTTCCGGCAAAAGGTTAAGCTCAAAAACATCCTGATCTAAATTATGATAAACTTCCTGAAGCATTGGATCGTAGAGAGGGTTGTTGATTTTAGACATTGTAAATTCCTCAATACGGGCAACCCCTTCAACACCCATATTTAGCGCCATTTCCACTGCATTGGTGCTCCACGGGGTGATCATTTCCCGCCGCGGCCCAACAAACACACCATCCAGCGTCAGTTTCTTTATTCTTTCGGCATTTCCAAATAGCCACTGAAGTTTACGAATATCCTCGTCGGAGATTTGTTGTGTTGTTTGAACAACGTAGTAACGCCCATCGCTTTTAAAGAAGAGTATCATCAGCCGTATATTATTTTAGGTAAACGTTAAAGCACAAAAATACAATTTTAACTCATTCTGCATTCTGTTAATTTAAGAGTGTTTGGCTGATAATGAATAGCATCAGGCCGGGACTGCTCCAAAGGTTGTCTTTGGTCATCATCCATAAATTGTGGCGCTTGGCATGAACTTTAAATGGCAAGCCTTGTTTAGGGGTTAGCATGTAAAAATTAGACACTAATCACAAAATGAAATCACATTTACTCCTATTCGTTTTAATAGCAGCATTAACAATTAGTGGGTTTTCGCAAACAGGGAAAATCCAGGGCCGTGTATTTGACGCTAAAACCAATGAGGCACTACCTTTCTCGAATCTTATTATTTACGGAACCCAAATAGGGTCCACCTCTGATTTGGAGGGAAATTTTACTTTTACCGGGATAGAGCCCGGATTTGTAAAGCTTAAGGTGACCTCCGTAGGGTACGAGTCGAAAATCACTGAAGAAATCATAGTTTCCGCTAATAAGACCACTTACATCGATGTACCGATGGAGAAGACTTCTTATGAATTGGATGAGGTAACCATCAAAGCTTCACCATTCAAAAGAAAAGAGGAGAGTCCTGTATCCCTGCGTTCACTGGGGGTAAGTGAAATTGAACAGACCCCGGGAGCTAATCGGGATATTTCCCGCGTAATCCAATCTTTGCCAGGCGTATCATCGTCAGTGGCCTTTCGAAACGACGTTATCGTCAGGGGTGGCGGCCCCAATGAAAATTCCTTCTTCCTTGATGGTGTGGAAATCCCTAACCTGAACCACTTTTCCACGCAGGGATCTTCAGGAGGCCCTGTGGGAATTATTAATGCTGATTTTATCCGTGAGGTAGACTTCTATGCAGGCGCATTTCCTGCATCGCGCGGGGGAGCCCTTAGCTCGGTACTGGATATGAAGATGAAAACCGGAAACAAAGACGATCTGAATTACAAAGCCACCGTGGGAGCTTCAGACCTGGCATTGACGACTGAAGGACCTTTGAGCGACAACACAACGATGATTTTATCGGCCCGCCGATCGTATTTACAGTTTCTGTTTAATTTTATCGGATTGCCTTTTTTGCCCACATACAATGACTTACAGTTTAAAACCAAGACCAAAATTGATCAGAAAAACGAATTGATTTTTCTCGGAATCGGAGCCATTGACCAGTTTGAACTAAATACCGAACTCGAAAACCCTACCGACGACCAAAGGTATCAGCTAAACAACCTGCCCATTAATGAACAGTATACATACACCGTGGGAGGCGTTTACAAACATTACGGAAAAAATGGTTTTGACCGCCTGGTGCTCAGCCGCAATGTTTTGAACAACAGAGCATATAAATATGAGGACAACAACGAAGACAATGAAAAACTGTTCGATTTGAAATCCATAGAAGCGGAAAACAAAGTCAGGTATGAGCATAATGGCCGAATGGAGGGATTTCAGTACACGTACGGGGCCGGATTGGAAAATTCGTTGTATACCAATGATCTCTTTCAACAAAGAGTAATTAACGGCGAAGTAGTAGAGATAGATAATAATGAGGATATCGGAATTAATAGCTGGTCGGTCTTCGGGCAAATCAGCCGCGGGTTTTTCCAGGACCGCCTTACGCTTTCATTGGGAATGCGGGCCGATGCCAGCGATTACTCGGATGATATGAACAACCTCCTCGACCAATTTGCTCCCCGCTTTTCGCTCTCATACGGATTAACCGAAAAGTTATTCTTCAACTTTAACACCGGACGCTACTATCAGCGGCCGCCATACACAACACTGGGTTATCGAAATCAAAACGGGGAATTGGTTAACAAGCAGAATAACCTTACTTACATTCAATCGGACCACCTCGTGGGAGGGCTTGAGTTTTTACCTAATGAGGATGCTAAAATAACCGGAGAACTCTTTTATAAAAACTACAGCGATTACCCCTTTTCCGTCAATGATAGTGTCTCAATCAGCAGTAAAAGCGCTGGCTTTGGCGTTTTTGGTGATGAAGAAGTGACCTCAACCGGAGAAGGAAGAGCTTATGGTTTTGAACTCTATACACGCCTGCCCTCCATCAAAAAATATAATGTGATTTTATCCTACACCTACGTCCGCAGCGAGTTCAAAGATTATAAAGGAGATTATGTCCCCACATCATGGGACAACCGCAATATCATTAACCTCACAGTTCGAAAACAATTCAAAAACAACTGGGAAGCGGGGATAAAATGGCGGTACGTCGGCGGTTCACCTTATACTCCCTATGATGTAGAGAAATCGGAAAAGCGGCGCTTCTGGAACATTCAAAACGAAGCGTATCTTGATTATAGCCGTTTCAACGAATTGCGGCTCGGAGCCTTTCAGCAGTTGGATATCCGTGTCGACAAATTTTTTTACTTCGATAAATGGGTACTTGGCCTCTACCTGGATATACAAAACGCTTATAATTTTCAGGCGGAGCAACAGGATATCCTGACGAACCTCGATAAAAACGGAGAGCCGAACATCGACCCCGAAAATCCTAATGAGTATGATCTAAGAAGAATTGACCAGGAAACAGGAACAATTTTACCTACTATTGGAGTTAAAGTAGAATTTTAGTATTTTTAACCTAACATAGACAAGCTAGAAAAGACAAAAATCAAATTCACCCCGTTAAATAATGATAAAAAGTTTAAATTTTTATCAT
>CAYFQK010000066.1:0-13704 GCA_964345255.1 uncultured Bacteroidales bacterium
GACGTGCACCCTCGAAAAATAAAGCAAATCACAGATTTGCTATTTTTCGGGGCCGATGACCTCCTGACTGCCTCGTATCCTCCTATTCAAATAATTTCCATAGCAATATCTCGAAATTATGCCTGGCTACAAAACCCTTGAGTTTATCTTTTGAATGAAGATTCTTTAATTGTTTTTCCAGTTTCATGGAGTCGGCGCGTGTAAGACATTTTTTATATGCGGCTAAATCCCAGGGTCTACCTCTACGCGTGGAACGAACATATCCCCGATTATGCCTTTCTAGTCTTTTATCGAGATCATTGCATTGTCCGTAATAAAACCTCTTCAGACTTCCGGAAAATAATATGTAAGTGTAAAATGTCATGAAATAAAAAAAGGGAGACCTTTTAAAATCTCCCCCTCTTTTCAATTGTGGAGAATATCGGGCTCGAACCGATGACCTCCTGACTGCCAGTCAGACGCTCTAGCCAACTGAGCTAATTCCCCTTTTAAGTCATGAAATATATGATTATACAACACTCTAGCCAATCCCGAAAAGCGGAACTTTTCGGGCCTGCCCGAATGAACGAATTCATTCGTTCGGGCGGGGACCCTCGATTTGGTTTTCCAAATCGGGGCTGAGCTAATTCCCCATTAAAGAACTCTTTGCATCAAAATGCGGCTGCAAAGTTAAAAAATTTCTGATTTCACAGTAAACTTTTTCATATTTGTAGAAAAGTCAGCTTATGAAACGTCTTTTTGCCGCCATACCAATTCATTTAACCAGGGAGAGCATTCAAAACCTTCAGCAACTTCAGGATAAACTGAAGGATGACAAAATCAAATGGGTGGATCTTCAAAATACACACTTGACCATGAAATTTTTCGGGGAAACCCCGGAAGAACGGGTGGATGATATTTGTGAACAGCTCGATATGGCTTGTGCGGGAATTGAACCTTTTGAAATGAAGATGAACCGCCTGGGCATTTTCGGCAGTCGCTACAAGCCTAAGGTTATCTGGCTGGGCTTTAAGGAATGTGAGGAAATCATTCGGTTACAAAAAAATATGGCTAAAGAGTTAGAAAAAATCGAAATCTATGAAGATCGGCAAAACTTTGTTCCTCATCTCACTGTCGGGAGAGTTAAACACATTCAGGATAAAAAATTCTTCCAGGAAATGATTGATAAGTTTAAAAACCGGTTTTCGCAAAAAAACACTATTCAGGAAATGCATCTTTTTGAGAGTATTTTAAAATCCAGCGGACCGGAGTATCATGTTGTTGAAACCTTCCGGTTCGAATAAAAAAGCCCGCAACCTGATGATTTTATCCAACATTATTTGTCTTCCCTAATCATCAAATTACGAGCTTACCCAAAAATTCACAAGTTGTTAACTACATGCTTTCCTCTGATCCTTCTTTTTTCTCTTTTTCTTTCACATTCTTTTTTTGCAGGAAAAAATCAAGAATCAGGGCGATACCACCGAAAAGAAATATCATGGAAAAGTAAGCCACATCTTCCGTAAGCACATCAAGACTTACAAAAATATTGGCCAGTAGTATTCCAAATCCTACTCCTATTAACAGAAGACCGTATTTCAATGACGAGGATTCTTTTTTATCACCTGTCTTAAATACGGATGCGTCCTTGTTGGTCTGTAGCAGCGCCATGCGCTCCTTTCGTCTTACCTGGAGATAGACAATCGCAACGATTGCCCCAAAAATAACTCCTAATATCAATACTGGTTGAAACATAATTTTGTGTTTTTAATTTTCATTTTTTCACTTCGTTTGACGCAGGGTTTTATTCGTGGTTACAGAATTTGATGAATAACTTTCCCGTTACCAAAATGTTAAAACCTAACAATCAGCTTGCATGGGTAAAAAAAATAATCAGACCTTTGCATACAAATTCAGCTTTATGAAGTGCAGAATAGGATGCGGAGCGTGTTGTATAGCCCCTTCGATTAGTACACCGATCCCGGGCATGCCGAATGGAAAGCCGGCTGGGATGCCGTGTGTGCATCTGACGGATGATTACAAATGTGCCTTATTTAACCACCCGGACCGCCCGGAGGTATGCAAAAGCTTTCAGGCTGATCCGCTGGTGTGCGGCAGCAGCCGGGAGGAAGCTTTAAACCTTCTTTCAGAACTTGAGGGCGCCACTAAATAAAAATAGCTGCTTCGCGCGGTTACGAAACAGCTCCTCTCGAATTATTTGAATTAAAGAAAAAAAGCTAGTCCCCGGTAAAACGTAAACTCTTCATAATCGCCTCCATCTGCAGAAGCTTATCGCGCTTATCCTGACCGGGAGCGTAAACATAGCTATCCAGTGTATAAAGTTTGCCATTGTTTTCATTCACAAAGGTGTAACTCATGTATGGACCTCCCAGGAAGCCATTTTCCAGCTCCCACAATCCGCGAATTCTCACGGCATACAGGTCTTTAAACGTGGTGCGTTCCACCTTGGGTGATACGACATCTGAAGTAATCATGTAAGACCCTTCCGTGGGTCCGGGAATAAAATTCTTTGTGATGGTATTGCGCCGCGAAAGGATAGCCTGAGTGGCAAACTGCGAAGTGTCTTTATAAGGCTCCACTCTCAGCAACATGCCCTGGCCGTATTTGCGGGTTTCCTTTCTTATCCAGGCAAAATTCTCCAGCTGCTTTGCAACAAAAAAGCCATCCGGAAAAACCATGGAAATCTCGTAATTTTTCATCAGTGTATTCCGAATTTCAGTACTGGCCGCCTGGCTGAAAGTAATCTGGAGCCTCCTGATTTCATTATCGTGAAACAGGCGCATAAAAGCTTTCTTGTGTTCCTGAAAAAGGCTGTAAAATCCTTTTAGGTGGGGAGCGTTAATACGAATGACGCGCTGTGGAAAAGCCCACAAGTCCTGCTTGGTTTCAATATAAGGTTTGTTAAAACGCGACTTATCGATATCAACAATAAAAAGATTCCGGTGATTTTTAAACATCCGTTTATTGAGAGCGCTCAGGTTTACATTAGGCGTGGAAAACATGGGTTCAACCTGCGGCAGGCGGGGTACCTTTTGCTGAAAAAATTCCCTTACCGTATCACCAGGCTGAGCTTCCCACAATCCCTCATTCATCACCACCAGTAGTTCGGAGGTTTTACCCACCGAGTTCGGCAAATTAGAGGGATTCTCTTTAATCCCTACTTTATCGGAAGTTGAAGAAGCCTCCTGGCCGGATTTTTGCTTTTTGTTGTTGCAGGATACGGATACAACGACTAATGTCAAAAATACCACCCATATCCTAAATGAATTTTTTATCATAGCTTATGACCTGTTTATTGGTTAACGTTAATAGATGAAGCATATTTCAAACTGGTTATAAACTTTTAACTTGTCGCCCAACAAATACACCTTCTCCTAATCTCTTAAAAAGAAAATTCACAAGCCAAAAGGCTCTCGCATGTTGGCTTTTCTCTTAAAAATACAACAGGATTTCATGGCTTAAATCCCGTTCCTGTATGTTCAATCCAGGCATTTCAAGCGAAAAATCAGCTTTTACCAGCATTAATTTTAATTCGCTGCCCCGCTTTCAGGCGTCTTGAGTTGTATATGCTATTCAGTTTTTTAAGCTGATCAACACTCACCCCATCAAATTTTTTAGCAATTTCATACAGCGTGTCGCCGGCTTTCACCCGGTAGTATACGATATCTTCCTGGGTAGAAGTAGATTTTTGGGTGGGCTCTTCCACGTATAGCTTTTCGTTTATCCGGATCATATTGCCACGGATATTATTCCAGCGACGCAACTGATTTACAGAAACATTATAGGCGCTGGCTATTTCACCGAGTGTCTCTCCTCTTTTCACCCGGTGAATGCCATCCCCGGATTTTTGAATACTTCGCCTGGAAGAGGAAGCGTATCCCCTGGAATAAACAATAAGTTTCTGGCCCGGATAAATCCTCGAACTACGGAGATTGTTCCATGCCTTGAGCCGGGACACAGAAATATGATATTTCCGGGCAATAAGTCCCAGATTCTCCCCTCTCCTGACAACATGTAACCTTCTGGATTTCGCCTTCTCAATTTCTTTCAGCAGCTTCTCCTTTTCTATACCTCTTTTCGTTTTGTATGCATACACTTCCTGTTCGTTTTTCAAAAATTTTGTAGCATACTCATAGGGTAACCTTAAATAATAATCATTCCCATCATTGGCCGGAATAATCCCTTTTTTATATCGCGGATTCAAAAATTCAATGGTTTCTTTATCGATTCCGAATTTTTCAGAAAGTTGCTCGAACGATAGCACATCGTTGACCTTCACCGTATCGGTTTCATGAAAGCGATACTCCGGGTCTACAGGATAAATGTTGTGTTCGGCAGCATAATTCATTACATAGTTCACCGCAATGAATGCTGGCACATACCCACGCGTCTCACGAGGTAAAAAAGGCCATACTGCCCAGTAACTCTTCACTCCTCCTGCATATCGAATCGCCCTGTTTACATTTCCTGCTCCTGAGTTGTAGGCGGCCATTGCCAATGCCCAGTTCCCATAAATTTCGTATAAATCTCCCAGATGTTCACAAGCGGCAATTGTAGAGCGACGAGGGTCATATCGATCATCGATAAATGAATTAACTTTCAAATCATACACTTTACCCGTACGATACATAAACTGCCAAAGCCCTTTGGCTCCGGCATGAGATCCTGCCTTCGGATGCAGAGCCGATTCTACAATAGCCAGATATTTCATCTCCAGCGGCAGCCCATGTTTATCCAGCTCTTCCTCAAACATTGGAAAATAATAGTGCGCGAGCCCCAGCATGCGGGCCGTTAAATCTCTTTTCCTGATAGAATAAAGATCGATGTAGTTTCTAACCACCTTGTTATAAGTAAGATTGAGCGGAGTCTTTACGTCTAGTTCTTTAAGACGTGCCTTATATACTGAATCCGGGTAAACAGGAACGGTATCTTCGGGGAAATTGTAAACATTCAATTGCGACGTATCGGTAATCAGCTGGTCCTTACCCCAAATTTTCTTCTCTACCAAGCTATCCAGCTTATCTACATCCACCGTATCCGCATCGGAAATTTTGAAATTAAGGGAATCTGATTTTACAATCTCAGCCTGAAGCAAAAACCACTCTGAATTATACTGCGCATTTGCTTTTTCAGCGGCCATTATAGTTAAAATTCCCAATAAATAAATAATTCTTCTCTTCATTTCTTCTCGATGATTTGAAAGCACAAAAATATTGCAAAGAATAATTCCAATAACAATACGATCCATTTTTTTACAGGTATGGAGCGATTTGCCGGTATAGATGAAGCAGATTGATATCAGAAAAAGCATCCCCTGAAAGTTGAATGCCAAAAGGCATTCCTGTAGTATGGTTAAATACCGGAAAGCTCATTGAGGCAATTCCGGCCAGATTTGCATGAAAGGTGAATATATCGGCTTTATATCGCTCAATGACGTCCTTCTTGCCAAAAGCTTTATGGGCGACTGTAGGGGCTGTAGGTGAAATCAAGACGTCCGTTTTTCTGAAAATTTTATGGGTTTCTGCTTTAATATAATTTCTCACTTTAGTGGCTATGTCGTAAAAGCGGTATTTTTCATTTTTGATAAGCACCGTATTACCCATCATGATTTTTCTCTTCACTTCCGGACCAAAGAGATTTGTACGTGTTTTTGAAATCGTGTCCTGCCAATTGCCGGCAGACTGTCTGCCACCATATCTGATTCCGTCGTACCTTTCAAGGTTTATAGCTGCTTCAGCAGTGGTTATTACATTGTAAAGAGGCAACAGGTAGCTAAGCGATGGAAAATCAATGGGTACAACCTGATACCCTTGTTCAACCAGTCTTTTCAGTAAATCCAGGAAATAATTCTTTATTTCATCGTCCAGCCCGGGATAATCGATTACACTCCTGAAATATCCGATAGCTTTTCCTGTTTTTTTCGGATTTAATGCTGATGAGGGGGTAAGGGTATGATCTTTCCCGTCAGGACCGGAGATGGCCTTCATGATATCAACCATATCGTCGGGAGAATGCGTTAAAGGCCCGATTTGATCAAGACTGGAAGCATAAGTAACCAGTCCATATCTTGAAACCAGACCATAGGTAGGTTTCAAGCCTAAAACGCCGCAAAAAGCCGCCGGCTGGCGCACCGATCCTCCGGTATCCGATCCGAGTGCCGCATGACATAGTCCCGCACTCACTGCGGCGGCAGGTCCTCCGGATGAACCGCCTGTGGTTCTGCTACCATCATAAGGGTTCTTGGTCCGTCCGTATTTTGAAAACTCATTGGCCGAACCCATGGCAAATTCATCACAATTCAGATACCCGAGAATGATGGCGTCTTCAGCTAAAAGTCTTTCAACCACAGTGGCGGAATATGATGGACGATATCCTGCTAAAATAGCACTGGAGGCATTCAACTCATGACCTTTCCAGGCTATATTATCTTTTATTCCGATAATCATTCCCGCCAGTCGCCCATGTGTTTGATTTTTGATTTTATCATCAATTTCTTTTGCACGCTGCATGGCCTCCTGCGGATACCATCGCACAAAAGCATTCAGGTCATGCCGCTCATTTACTTTACGAATGAAATAGTTCAACCTCGCCCTCACTGAAAGTTTTCCCTCTAAAAAGCGGGGGCGGTCTGCGGAATATGTTACTGGTAATGCCATACAAAAAAAGCCACCAATGGCATTGATGGCTGATAAATTTTAAAAATTGACGCTTTTATTGCTTATCGTCTTTAGGTTCTTTTTCGTCGTTTTTACTGCTGTCTTTTTTCTCATTCTCGTCCTCGTCATCATTCAGGCCATCCTTAAAATTCCTGATTCCTTTTCCCATCCCTTTCATGAGTTCCGGAATCTTTTTACCTCCAAAAAGAAGAAGAACAATAACAAGTACAAGAATTATTTCGAAAGGACCCGGGCTAAAAGCAAGCAATATTGAATTGGTCATCGCATTAGATTTAAATGATTTACTGTGACAAATTTAAAAAAGAATCTGTTTAATCAGCCAACCATCTTGACGGATTTTGTAAATTTTTCCCTTTCCAAAGCTCAAAGTGTAATTCCGTTTTATTAGTGTCTGCATCGGTATAAATGCTTCCAATAGGTTGCTTTGTACTGACCTCCTCACCAATTTTCACCGTAACGTCTTCAAGGTTGGAGTAAACCGTCAAATACTCTCCGTGGCGGATTATGACCACACGATTTTGGTTAGGAAGTGACATAATGTTAGTGACCTTCCCTTCAAATATTGATCGTGCTTTGGTATTGGCGGAGGTAATTATATCTACCCCGTTGTTTTTGGTTTTGATATACTTTAGTACCGGATGGGGATGTTCTCCATAGGTACTGGAAATAATTCCTTTCGCTGTCGGCCAGGGCAGTCTCCCCCGGTTAGAGGAAAAATTGTCAGATAATTTGGCTTGCTCGGGAGTCATTTCAAAGGTACGCCTTATAACCCGTTCGCCTGAAGGTCGCTCTACCTCCTCCGATTTCTTTATTTCAGCTGCTATGGCTCTTTCAATAGCCTGTTGTAATTCTTTGGCAGCTTTCTCCTTACGCCGCAGCTCTGCCAGCAGCTCTTTTTCTTTGTTGGAAAGACGCTGTATAGCACGATTTTGTTCAATTTTTTCGTTCACCAGATTCCGCTTCTCCATCTCCTGCCTCGACTTCAAAGAAATCTTGGTTTTACGCATTTTTCTTAGCTCTTCATTTTTATGAGCGATACTATCCTGGGTGCTTTTGATCATCTTGGTTTGCTCATGCCTGTAACGACTGTATTGCTTGAAATAACGCATTCGCCTGATGGCCTGGTTGAAATCCTCGGATCCGAAAATATACATCAGGCGGGTAATATCGCTGCGGTTTTGCTGGGCAGCACGTATCATTTTGGAATACTCATCTTTAAGCTTTTCCAGTTTCTTCTCAAGCTGACTAATCCGTTTTTGATTAGCCACTATCGAATTATTAATGCTTTGTATCTCCGATTCAATATTCCTAATTAATTGCTGCCTCTTTTGTATTCTATTATTAATCAGAACCAGCTGATTAAGAGACGTTTTTTTACTTTTTTTTGTGCTACTAAGAAGCTTTGAGGTAAGTTCTATTTCTTTTTCAAGCTGCTCCTTTTCTTTTTGCAGCTGGCTTTTGTCTTGCTGGGCAAAAAGCTGGCTAATTCCTGTGAGTAGGAATAATATTAATGTGAACGCAAGTATGGATCGACTCCTTGCCATTGCAAATGGTATTATTCAGCTATTTGTACTTCTTTATATTTTGATGAAATATGAAACGGATATTTCATATCCTTATTTAATGAAACCTTCGAATAATCAAGAATCACATGTATATTTTTACTTGCTTTTAAGTTGTACTCTGCGTGAAGCGGAAACAGCTGTTTACTAATAATATAAAAATTATCATACTCTGCGGTTAGCTTCCTGCTCCTGGCGTTCCGTATTTCTTTTATCATAACTTTCTTTATCTTGAAAGTATGCGGGTCAAGCCATGTTTTCTGAATCGGTATCTCAGAAGCCTGATTTGCTTTCACAAACTTTTTGAGCTTCCGCCGGTTGGCAGTTGCCAGCCTGTAGAGCCCCCCATCGATATTCACTTTCCATTTGGCTTTTTCGTAAAAAGAAAAGTCATTCCCCAACAAATAAGCCTGCAGCATATCAAAATCAAGTGCATTATTCAGAAAGTGATTGACATAGGCATAGTCTTCCATAAAATAAGACTTATGCTGGCGGTCAATCACCTTAACGGAGTCAGGGGTAATCATAATCCGGGCCATTTCAATTCCAAGGATAGGCGCGATAGATATCCAAATAAGACTGTCTTTTTTAATGCGAATGTTCCCCTTGAATGTAGATTTATCAGAACCTTTGGCATAGCGGATAGAGAACTTAGCTTTAAAGGAGTTGAATTTCAGCTCATGCTCCTCGAGCTGCGACAACAAATAATCCGGGCCAGCCTCCTTAATGGGCGCTTTTATCATACTGCGCTCTGAGCGGCAGGAAGCCATCAGGATAACAATTCCCAGTAAAATCGAAAATAATCCGGTTCGCTTCATTATTCTTCTATGCGTTTCCTTTTTTCAATCTTTTCGTCCACCATATCGGTGGTGCCTCCTTTGGTCTTTGCCTGCTTCCAGTACTCCACAGCTTTGCCTGTTTTGCCCAGCTCATAGTACACATCTCCAAGGTGTTCCAAAACTGTACCGCTTGGGTCGTCACTGGCTTTTAGGGCTTTTTCAATCCAAAATTTAGCTTCTTCATAGCGTCCCATCTTGAATAAAACCCACCCATAAGTATCCTGATTATTGGGATTTCCTGAATCAATGCGAACCGCTTTCTTAGCATATTTTTCCGCCTTTTTCAGCTGCTCACCTCTCAGAGCCAGATAATAGCTGTAGTTGTTTAAAGTGAAGGAGTTCTCAGGATTCTGCTCTATCGCCCTGTTGAAATATTTATCCGATTTCTCATACCGGCTCATCTCATTGTACACCTCACCCAAATAGGTATTAAACTGAACTTCAAGCTGCTCATTGTCAGCTACCAACTTTTTTCCGTCAAGTAAATGTTTTTCTGCACTCTCAAAATTATCCATTTGTAAACCGGCCAGACCGGCAAATAAATAAGGCGTTGGCTGCATTGGGAATAGCTCCGAAGCTTTTAAGCTCTTCTTTTTTAATTCATCATATTTTGATTGCTGCAGCAATATATTCAAATACGTCTCCCAATTATAAAACTTGGAAGCGTTAAGCGCTATCGCTTTTTCAAATTGCTTTTCCGCTTCTTCTAATCGTTCATCTTTAAATAAAAAATCCGCATAAATAGCATGGCTGTTGCTTTGATCGGGATGCGTTTCCACAAGGATTTTCGCTAAAGCGAACGCTTGCGCTTTTTGGTCGGAATACATTTCAGTGATAGAATAATACGTTGTCAGTATCTGCACTTTTGATTGCAAATCAAGCGTGGGGTTTTTAAAACCTTTTTTTAGTTCCTTAAATGCAGAATCACTTTTTCCCTGTTTTTTGTATAAATCAGCGAGATTGATATGAACATAGGCATTGGTTGTATCGATGGATTTAACCTTTTCGTAAACCGCCTTTGCCTTGTTGTATTTTTCAGCTTTCACATACATATTGGCCAGAAGATTACGGTAGTCCACGTTATCCGGATCGCTCTCCACCAGCTTTGTGATTTCACCGATGGCTTCTTCTCTTTTCCCCAGCTTCATATACAGTTTTTGCTTCTGCATTACAAGCCGTTTGTGAATACCAACGAGCTTTTCCAGTTTGTCAATGGCATCAATAGCCTTGTTATAATCTTCCACAATCATATAAAGCTGGACAAGGTCGATATATAAATCCGGGCGGTTTTCAAAGTCTTTTATAACCTCTGTATATGCGTCTATAGCTTCCTCAAACTTCTGTTGTGTTTTAAGAATTTTAGCAAACTCTATTTTATACCATTTGTTGTCAGGTTTTTGTTCAGAAGCTTTCCGAATATGTTTTTCGGCCAGTTTCCAATTATTTTTTTTCTTATGAATCCTTGCCAATTGGTAATGCGTGGGAGCATGTAAAGAATCACTATCCAAAGCACTTTCAAACTTAGATTGGGCTTCTTCAAAATTTTCCAGAACCATTTCCTTCGCCCCTTCCAGATACAGCTCTCTAGTGTCCCGGTTTATCTCCTGTGTTTTTTCAACATCAGCCCGCTGTACTTGCGACGCTGTATTACAACTCGTTACAGATAAAGTAATACCGATTATTATTAATCCCGCTACTCTTTTCATTTCTTTTTCCTTTTCCGCTTCATTAGGTGGAACCCGTGCTGCCAAATCCTCCGGCGCCGCGTTCCGTCTCGTTCAAACTATCAACTTCTTTCCAATCAGCTTGCTCATGGGCCTGTATAACCATTTGAGCAATCCGATCTCCATGATTTATAACCACTGTCTCATCTGACAGGTTCACCAAAATAACTTTTATTTCGCCCCTGTAATCAGCATCTATCGTTCCCGGGCTATTGAGCACTGTAACGCCTTTTTTCACAGCCATGCCGCTCCTGGGGCGCACCTGGGCCTCAAATCCTATGGGTAGCTCTATAAACAACCCTGTGGCTATCAACGCTCTTTTTAGCGGTTTTAGTTCAATTGAATTATCAAGATTTGCTCTGAGATCGACCCCCGCACTTGCCGAAGTGGCATATTCAGGTAGCGGGTTTTCCGAATTGTTAACGATTTTAACTTTCACAACCTGCCAATTTTATGAACGACAAAAGTATGAATTTTTTTATGCAGAGAATTTCTGTATTCGATCTTTCTCCGAAAAGAAAGCCACCGCAAAAAACACCAAAAACATTGCCGCATTGACGGCCAGACTTATTAAACTATTTTCGACAGGAATAATCTCTGAGAGAAAATAAATAACCAAAGCAAAGGCAAAATACTTTGCAATAGCAATCAAAGGATATTCCACTTTAAAATGTTTTCGTCCCAGGATAAAAGACACAATCATCATAGAGAAAAAACAGGCAAACTGCCCCCAGGCCGCACCCATGTATCCGTAAATTGGAACCAGCCCGATATTCATGCCTAATGTAATAACTACTCCCATTATAGCGATATATGCACCATAGCGGGTCTTGTCGGTTAGTTTATACCAGATGCTCAGGTTATAAAAAATTCCCTGAAAGAGTTTTGCTATTAGCACGATAGCCACGATATCGAGTCCCCCATGGAACTTTTCATCAATGAAATATTTTACGATGTCGAGAAAAAGGGTCACACCCAAAAAGATGAGTAGCCCGAAAATGACAAAATATTTCATAACAGCGGCATAAACCTGTCTTGAATTTTTTTCTTTAGCCTGGGCGAAAAAAAACGGTTCTGCCGCAAAGCGAAACATCTGAATAAAAATCGACATCAACACTGCGAGTTTAAAATTCGCGCCATATTCTCCCAGCTCTTTCATCTGGTTCCCATCCTCAGGTAATAAATGCTTAAGCATAATTTTATCGCCAACTTCGTTAACCATTCCTGCAAGAACAACGATAGCCAACGGATAGGCATACCTGAAAAGTTTCTTCCATAATTTTACATCAATTGATAACCTGGCTTTCCATAATTCCGGGATGAGCAAAACAATGGTAAACCCGCTGGCAATAACGTTTGCTATCAAAATGTAGCCCACCGAAACCGATGGATCGTAGATTGACAGCAAAACAGATTCCGGGTTATTCCTGGAAAGATACGGACATAGTGCAAGGAAGTATAAAACAAAAAATATGTTCACCAACACATTAAACAACTTAATCTTGGAAAAACGCACGGCCCTTTTCCGGTTTCTCAAATAGGCAAAAGGAATGGCAGCGACGGCATCCATCACAACAATCAGTCCCACATAAACCAGGTATTCGGGATGATCGGGATAATCCAGGGCTACGGATACTTCCGGCAAAATCCACAGCAGTACGGCCATAAAAAGTACTGAGGTTGCCAATATGGACGTTAATGATGTATTGTATGCTTTTTTGGGATTGTCAGACAAATTAGCGTACCGAAAAAATGCAGTCTCCATCCCATAAGTCAAAATTACCAGTAAAACAGCCACATAGGAGTACATTTCGGTAATAATACCATATTCGGCACCCGCAAATATTCTGGTAAGAAACGGGGTTAACAGGTAATTCATCAATCGCGGAACAATAGTTCCCATGCCATACACTGCTGTTTCTCCTGCTAGTCTTTTTAATGGATTATTTGAATTTATCATGCTGGTTTATGATTCACTTCCTGTCCAGATGGGGAAAATTAAACGAAATTCGGTTCCGTCCTCATCAGAACGAACCAAGCTAACGTCTCCCCTGAATCCGGTGACAATATTTTTAACCATCGCCAAACCGAGCCCGGTTCCTCCTGATTTGGTGGTAAAATTAGGAAGAAATATTTTATCCTTTTTATCCCCGGGGATACCTGGTCCGTTATCTCTGATAGTGATAACCGCATTTCCCGCTTCCTTGTAACCTCTTATATAAATTCTTGCGCCCTTTCGGCTTCCCAATGCCTGAATTGAATTTTTAATAAGATTAATAAACACGCGCTGTATTTGCTTTTGGTCTGCTTCAATATACAGATCCGCACTATCAAAATAGCTGGTTATTTCAACGTGTTCTTCCCCTTCGAAAAGCTCCGTTGTGTTTTTAATGGTATCAGCCAGGTTTATTTTTCTCATTGAGGCTTTAGGCATTTTGGCAAAATCTGAAAAAGCAGATGCAATCTCCGAGAGGGAATCAATTTGTTGAATAATGTTCCACGTGAAACGTTTTACTGTTTCCTCTGATTTTTCAGGATTTTGAAGAAAACTTCGCTCGAATTGCTGCACGCTTAATTTCATAGGAGTCAACGGATTTTTAATTTCATGAGCCACCTGGCGAGCCATTTCGCGCCATGCAGTCTCTCTCTCGCTGGCTGCCAGTAAGCGTGCGCTTTTTTCCAGCTCCTCAACCATACTGTTGTACTCCTTCACTAATTCGCCTATCTCATCTTTGCGGTGAATATCAATTTTCGCATTTTTTCCCTGCAATTCAGTTTTTCTCAAAAAGTCTTTAATCGTTTCCATGGGCTTGGTAATGTAATTGGAAATAACCCATATAATGAACAGCGAAGCTATAGTAAGAATAATATAAATATTAATGAAGGTGGTGAGAAATGAAGA
>CAYFQK010000067.1:0-13523 GCA_964345255.1 uncultured Bacteroidales bacterium
ATCCATGTCAGTGGCAGTGACTTCAAGCGTTTCATTTTCTTTAAAGCGTCGGGCGGTTTCTTTAATGACGGCAAAAGCCTCTGGAAGAAGCTCATCAAGAAGTGTTTGGCTTCTGGTATAAATTTTATCCTCAAGTTTATCTATTTGGTCATATAAACTTTCTTTTTCATCTATACCAATTTCATTTTCTTCTGTTTTTGCTCTAAGCTCCTTGATTTTAGCCTGCTCCTCCGATACATACTCTTCTATTTTTTTCTTAAATTCAAGGGTTTTATTACGCAACTCATCGTTCGTCAACGACTGCAACTGATTATATTGATGATTAATCTTTTCAACATATGGTCGCAGCACTTTAAGGTCACGCTCTTGTTTCGTACCAAAGACTTTCCTGAAAATATCTAACATGATATCATTTATTTTTTGAAGGTAAGCACAAAAACCGTGCTTACATTTACTGGTTACAAAATTAAACTAATTATAGCAGAAAAGCATCGAAAACAGGATGGGATATATGCAAACCAAAGAAGGTTTACACCCCTTGCGCCAAGCAAAGCCTGTAAAAAGGGGATTAGTATTGTTCTTTGAAACTTATTTTTGAGAAACCAGTAGGTACCCAATCCTACCCGGGAAAGCCTAACCAGCAACCGGAAACGCGTGTTGCGTAGTTGACTGAAAAGTCAGCACAAAGCGTACACAGGGGCCGTAGAAACCAGACAATCAGCCCCGAAAGAATAAACAAAGGGAGTTTTCAAAAGAAGCACTATATCATAGATGCGGATATCTAAGACTAATTCGGCAGTATCAACCATGGTCAACTTCGCGCTTTTCTTGACCGCCGGGTGAAAGGTGGCGTGATACGAAAATGATAGATAAATGGCTCAAGGCCGGGATACTGGAAGATGACCAATTACGTTATCCGACAGAAGGCAACGACCTGCTCTACCCTAATTTGGGTGGCATAAATTCCCATAAACATACTTGTTTTTTCGTTTTAATAGATTAAGATAATTCTGGTGGAATTTTCTTTTGAATGATATAATGCTTTGATATTGTCAATACTCGTCTTCGTGAAAGAAAAAATCTTCTTTCGTGGGATAATCCGGCCAAATATCTTCGATTCGCTCGTATACTTCTCCCTCGTCTTCCAGCTCCCTCAGATTTTCAATTACTTCTTGGGGCAATCCTGAACGAATGCTATAGTCGATGAGCTCGTCCTTGGTTGCGGGCCAGGGAGCATCCTCTAGTTTAGAAGCTAACTCCAATGTCCAATACATAATAGCTACCTTTATTTTTTTGCAAAAATAAATTAAATAATTACAAACGCAAGAAATTGTAAGAAAAGCTTAAAAAATTTATTTTACTGATTTCCAGATTGTTTCTGTTGCATTGTAATATTTTGTCAAGTATCTTGACAAAACAAAGAAATAATCTGACAGCCTATTGAGGTACTGAACGATCATGGGATCGATGTCTACAGACTCACCAAGACGTATAACCGATCTTTCAGCGCGCCGGCATATTGTGCGCGCCACATGGCTATAAGAGACTGCCGGATGACCTCCCGGGAGGACAAAATTTCTGATAGGGGGCAGTTCTTCTTCCATGCGGTCAATAGCTTGCTCCAGCTCCGTAATATCATTGTCAGTCAGATCGGGAAGATACTCCGTGGCTTGCTTTGTTTCGGCGGCCAGGTGGGCTTCTATAGTAAATATTCTGTCCTGCACATATTTTATAAAGGTGATAACATCTTTTTCGTCGATATGGTCACGAACTAATCCTATGAAGCTGTTTAACTCATCCAGCGTGCCATATGCTTCAATTCGTTCATGGTATTTAGGTACTTTACTTCCCCCAAGCAGGGAGGTTTCGCCTTTATCACCAAGCTTTGTATATATTTTAAATTCTGATCCCATTAAAAATCAATTTGTTGTCATTAAAAATTACTACCAAGTAACATCGCCAGAGGTAAATTGTTTTTAAAAACTTAATCAGAAGGGGCTAAATCTTTAACAGTGACAACAGAATTGTTCTTTTCGTCTGACTCTATAAGCCCATCTTTTAAACGAATGATCCGGTGAGCGTGCTGAGCGATATCAGGCTCGTGAGTAACCAGGATGACCGTGTTTCCGTCGCGATGCAGTTTTTCTATTAATCCCATTAGCTCAATGGAGGTCTTAGAATCAAGATTACCGGTAGGTTCATCAGCCAGCAAAATGGATGGATTGTTGATAAGCGCCCTTGCTATTGCCACTCTTTGCCGCTGGCCTCCTGAGAGTTCATTGGGTTTATGGTCCATCCTTTCATATAAGTCAACTTGTTTAAGAACCTCTTTAGCCCTTTCAATGCGCTCTTTTTTCGGGGTGCCGGCATAAACCTGCGGCAGCATCACATTGTCCAATGCAGTGGAGCGAGGTAATAAGTTAAATGTCTGAAAAACGAATCCTATTTCCCTGTTGCGAATATCGGCAAGTTGGTTATCGTTCAGGCCGCTTACGTCTTGATTGTTTAAGATGTAAGTACCTGAAGTGGCTGTGTCGAGACATCCCATAATATTCATCATGGTTGACTTGCCTGAGCCCGAAGGCCCCATGAGTGCCAGAAATTCGTTTCTTTGCACTGACATTGAGATTCCCCGCAGTGCTTTTACTGTGACCGTCCCTACCTGATAGTGCCGGGTAATATCACTCAAACGGATGATTTCTTCCATTCCAGCTAAAATTTTGAAAACAAAACTAATTAATATCTGAGGATCATGTGCTGTTTTGAGAGTTCTTTTTTAAAAAAGACCAATCCCATTTTAAAAAGATCGATTGATAATGAAACCCTTGTGTCTTTTCTGATGGTTTCCCAGGCTTGGGTCATTTCAGAAGACCAATGAATATCATCAAAAACCAAAATACTGTCATTATGTAAATAATCTAAAAGTGAATTAAAATAGTTTATTGTTGCCTCTTTTACATGATTACCATCAATGTATGCGAGGTCGATCAAAGGCATTTTCTCAATGGCAATAGGTAACACAGAATCAAACGATCCTGTCAAAAGGTCTATATCTTTAATGTTAGCCTTTTTAAAATTTGAGCGGGCCACGGTGGCTGTTTCAGAACAGCCCTCCATGGTGATGAGTTGTGCGTCATTTTGCCTGGCAAGAGCCAGGAAAAGTGTGCTTATTCCTGTTGCGGTGCCGAATTCCAGAATATGTGCAGGTTGAAAGTGTTTGACGAGATGAAAGAGAACTTTCCCGTATTTATCTTTTATGGCCGTGTCTTTAACAATGTCAGAGACTCTTTTAAATTTTCGCACATATTCTTTCCTCCCAGAGCCGGCCCCCATGTCGGTATGCTCTATTACATTTCTATTCCTGAGTCCTTTTTTCCTGATACTTTGTATGATTTTTTTTTCTACAGCAGGCATATCCTGCTTGAGCACATGCGTGTATAAATCAAAAGCAAAGGGAGGGTGTATTGTATGAATACTTTTTGCCCTGGCTGCATAGACCAAAAACTGAAGCACCTGGTGGCGCTTCAGTGCAACATATCTTCCCATAGGTTTCTTCCGGTTAATTACCTTCGCAAAGGTAAGATCATTTGATCATTAAAGCAGGTTCATTCATGCCTTAATAATGTTTTTAATTTTCCTTTTCGAGGATAAAATTTTAGAAATTCGCGGCTATCTCAATGACACATTATTTTTCTCCTGAAAATATTTGAAGTAGTAGTAGAGTTTATGCTCCACTTTAATGCCGTAATCCTTTGCCGGATTGTAATTAATATAGTCTTCAAATCTTCCATCGCCGAGAGAATACCGGTAATTCCATTCATTAACATATCGCTGGTTCCAATGCTCATAATAGCTTTCTGTGTGATACCATGAAGGCTTGTTTCTTTGCAGATACCAGTTTTCAAACCCTGTATCAAAAACTATCAGCTTATATTCCGTACTATCAGTGCTCAGCGTGTCGGGTGCCGGTATTTCCTCCAGGCTGTATTCAGAAGCGGCTGTGCCCGCTTTCGTTGATATTCCTGCCATTATAAAAGCAATCAAGCCAATCAAAAAATATTTTAGTAATTTCATAACTCCTCCTTCTTTGTATTAAAAATAGCATAAGACTAGAGCAAAGTCAATGCCAATTTTAAGATCCCCATGTTTCACGGTCCAGGCTCCGGAAATGGATAGCTTCAGCCAGGTGCTCCGTTTTAAGTTCCTCGCTTTCATTGAGGTCGGCAATGGTTCGTGCTACTTTAAGAATACGATCGTAGGCCCGGGCTGAAAGGCTTAGCTTTTCCATAGCGTTTTTCAGGAGTGTATGGCCCGCTTTGTTTATTTGACAAACTTCACGGAGCTGCTTGGAAGACATTTGAGCATTTGCATGGGTGCCTGGGGTTTCTTTGAATCTTTCCTGTTGTATCTCACGTGCTTTGACCACGCGCTCACGAATTCGTTCACTTTTCTCTCCTTCCTCAATTTGAGTGAGTTTTTCAAAAGGTACGGGCACAACCTCTACATGGATGTCTATACGGTCCATTAGCGGGCCTGAGATTTTATTGAGGTATTTTTGCACCTGACCGGGGATACATACGCATTCCTTTTCGGGATGGTTATAATATCCACACGGGCAGGGGTTCATGGCCGCTACCAGCATAAAGCTGGCCGGATATTCCACAGTAAATTTAGCTCTGGAAATGGTAACAATCCGGTCTTCAATAGGCTGACGCATTACCTCTAACACAGAGCGCTTGAATTCAGGTAGCTCGTCAAGAAAAAGCACGCCATTATGGGCATAGGATATTTCTCCGGGTTGCGGGTTGCCTCCTCCTCCCACCAGTGCCACATCACTGATGGTATGGTGCGGCGACCGGAAGGGTCGAACTGAAATTAAGGAGGTATTATTTCTCATCAAACCGGCAACAGAATGGATCTTGGTGGTTTCTAAAGCTTCATAAAGACTCAGTGGGGGAAGGATTGAAGGCAGCCGCTTGGCAAGCATCGTCTTCCCTGAGCCTGGGGGGCCTATCAAAACGGCGTTATGACCTCCGGCGGCAGCTATTTCCAGTGCTCTTTTGATGTTTTCCTGACCTTTAACATCTGAAAAATCAAATTCATAATCATTTAAACTGGCATAAAATTCTTCACGGGTATTGATGATTGTTTTTTCCAGGGTTGTTTCTCCGTTGAAAAAGTCAATTACCTCCCGGATATTTTTTACGCCATATACATCCAAATCACTCACAATGGCGGCCTCTGATGCGTTTTCAAGCGGGAGGATCATTCCTTTGAATCCTTTTTCACGAGCCTCTATGGCAATGGATAGGGCGCCTTTAACAGGCTTTACTGATCCATCCAAAGATAATTCACCCATGATGATATACTCATCAAGCGCCGGTGCTTTAATTTGCTCAGAAGCGGCCAGAATTCCTGTGGCTAAAGGTAAGTCATAAGCCGAACCTTCTTTGCGGATATCGGCAGGAGCCATATTAATAACTACTTTTTTTCCAGGCCACTTGTAGCCAAAATTCTGGATGGCTGATTCAATGCGTTGCTGACTTTCTTTTACGGCGTTGTCAGGTAGGCCCACCATCATAAAGTTTATCCCTTTATCCACATTAACTTCTATGGTGATGACAATGGCATTTATGCCCAGAAGCGCGCTACCATATGTTTTTATAAGCATAAAACATGTGTTTTAGGAAAGTTTCTTCCATAAAAATACTAAAAAAACCCGAACATATTTCTTACCGCAGGAAATTTTATGGCTTGTACTTCGATTTGCTTAAGATTTCCTGGGCATCTTTCATACGCATCAGGTCGTTTAGTGGTTGATCAGGATTTTCCTCCATGTAAGCTCTTACAATTTGCCAGCCTACCCACCGTCCTGTTCGCGGGGCGGAATTTTTCCCAAATTCAGCGGTGAAGGGGCCCGGAGAAAGCAGCTTCTTGAAATCATGGTATTTCCCGGAAAAGAGCAGATCATTTTCAACTATGAAGGTCCAGATATTTTTTTCATTTTCCCGGCACCATTCCATCTGGGCTTCCGTATATTTTATTTTTTTATTGTCAGGAACATCAGGCAAAAGTGCATCTTTGAAATACAAAAGCTTTCCATAGTAAATGATGTGGTCAATAAATTTTTTCTCAGGACGCCGCGGTGAAATAAAACGTTTCCCTATGATATTGGCAGCATCAATTTGAATGTAATCCTGTGTGTAAAATCTTGATTTATAATTAGGAACATTTACCTTTTTATAAGCATCGAGCTGGCTGCCCAGGTACATATCCAGGGCAATTATTAGCACGGAGTCATGAAACTGGACCAGGTTGCGGTAATCAATACCGGAAATATAAGTGTAAACCTCAGGTACTTGCTTTTCAGGGAAATAAAGTTTATAGTAACGAAACATACGGGTGAGTTCCTTCTCAGTTTCAGGCATTGAGGAGTATTCCTCCAGTGTTTTTTCATGAAGGTCAACAAGCAATGGGTCATTAAGGTAATTTCTCATCCTCATTAACTGATTTTCAGCCGCAGGATTATCGCCCAGAAAGAAATGGTACTTGTTTTTAAGCGAATTCAGCCCTTCCGCTAAGCTGTCGTCATTTAAAGAAAATAGTGCTTTTTCGTAGCGCTTAATTTTTACGGGTTGCACAGTGACATCAGATATGTCGGCTTTTTTGTATTGCGGAACTTTCTCCCCGCATCCTGCTGCCAGGAAAATCAAAACAATTATTAAATAAACAGGCTTTTTCATATCATCTGTTGTAACGTCTCATCCGGGATAAAATTATAAAAAAAGGAGGTTGAGTAAACCTCCCTTGTTTATGACGCGTCAATGGGTTTAAATTGTTTGTAACCAGAGGCTATAAGATTTTCCATCCAAGCGTTACCAGAAAAGCATTGCTTTTTACATTATCGGTATTGAATTGTTCGAGAAATCCCTCCTCAAATGCACTGGTGAGCCCGAAATGATAACGGACATCAAGAGAAAGGCTTAAAAAATCAGCTCCCACTCCTGCTTGAATTCCCCAATTAGCATCTTTGATATCATCCTCCTCGAGTTTATCCACCTGGGTTCCTAAATTAGTGGCATTTACCTCATTGTTAATCACGAAAGAGGCTACAGGGCCTCCCATGGCTCTTACGTCAGCTACCTTGAGATCAATGAGTTTGAAGCCTATGAGAACCGGGATATCAATGGTATTGAGCTTTACATCCTGCTCAGCTCCTTCCTGTAAGTCATATCCAAAATTTGCTCCCCGTGTCATAAAAAGTAATTCGGGTTGCAGATAGGTTTTTCCGCCCAGCCTGGCGAAAGCTCCAAAGTGCAAAGTATTATTAAAGTCTTTTTTAATGTCTTCACTATCTGTTGAAAGTGAAGATGCCGTGTATCCTATTTTCGGGCCCAGGGAGAGCTGCGCCATCAATCCGGATGTCGCTACTGCGAGGATGAGTGTTATAAATAGCTTTTTCATAATCATTTTTTTTGGATTAATTTAAAACAAATATAGATAATCAAATGTCTTTTTGCAAACTGATAAACTAACGCCTCAAGTGCCTGTTATATTTTGAGGAATATGTATTTTAGGAGCATGGAAAAGACGAAGCGTAAATATCTGACCACTGTTTTATTTGTATGGGTTATATTCAGCCTGTTACCGGATCGAATGTATGCCCAGGATGAATTGGGAATGCTTATCAGTGAAAGTATTGAAGATACCGAAAGCGCAGTAAAAGCATACGGCGGTCCATTCCTTAAGGCAATAGGAACAGATTTTAACACGGGCTGGGTAAATACCGCAGCTCCACATGAGTGGGGCAACCTGGATTTAAAACTGGTAGGTACTGCCTCGATCGCGCCGCAGGACGATTTGACCTTCAGGCCTGCTGAGTATGGCCTGGATGAGCAAAACAGCGGTATTTACACCGAGCAGGAGAGCCTTCCCACTATCTTTGGTGAAGAAAGTACTGCTTCTATTCAGGCTTTGGCCACGTCTGAGGATGGAGAGCAAATTCGTACCACAACTACCATTCCCCTGATTACCCTGGGTGTGAGGGGAGCCCCTATGATAATGCCGCAGGCTGATATTGGATTTTTCGGGGGGACACAGATTATGCTCAGAGGCTTACCACCCATCAAAATGCCTACCTACAGCCAGTTAAAAAGTCTGGAGACTAGCTACTTCGGAGTGGGAATCCTGCATGATATTAAGCAATATATTCCTGAATTCCAGGCTTCCGGTTTTTCGTGGTCGGTGTATCTAACTCACTCCAGTGCCGACTTGTCGCTTGGAGGGCCGTTTTATACCGATGAAGATGTCAGAGAATATGCTAACATCAATGTACAGGATGCTGATCAACCTGTCGATTACAGCAGCCAGAAAATGAATTTTAATTCAAAAGGATACAGCGTGGGAACGATAATTTCCAACAGGTTTAAAATTATTACGATTTTCGGTGGATTGGAATATGTAACCAGTTCCACCAATCTAAATCTGCAGGGAGATTATCCTTATGTAAACTTCTCGGGGCAACTCGAGCACATAGCAAATATTATTGACATAACAGAGGAAACAGGGAGAATGGGGTTTAATGCCGGGTTGAAGGCTGATTTATCTTTTTTGCTGATCTCGGTTTCTGCCTCTTTTGTGAGCAGGGGTTATTCTACAGTGGCCGCATCACTCGGATTTCAGCTGTTTTGATTTAAAAAAATGATTGTCCCGGCCTGCGGACCTTGACGCAAATATGGAATAGGAAATTATGACCGGCAATAATCACATGAATTTGTTATTTTGCTTTAAAAATTAACAAGAAAATTTAATCATAAAAGATACCGGATATGAAATTAGCACTTGCTCAACTGAATTACATCATAGGCGATTTTGAAGGTAATAAGGAAAAGATTATACATGCGATTCATCATGCGAAATATCAAAAAGCTGACCTTGTGGTTTTTTCTGAGCTGGCCATATCCGGATATCCGCCACGCGATTTCCTGGAGTTTGATGATTTTGTGCAGCGCTGTAACGAGAGTATTTATGAAATCGCTTCGCTAACCGGGGATATCGGAGTCATAATCGGTTTGCCAACAATTAATCATCTTGACAAAGGAAAGAATTTACGTAATTCAGCGGCATTTCTTTATGACGGCCAGGTGAAGTCTTTTTTCCATAAAACCTTGCTGCCTAATTATGATGTGTTTGATGAGTACAGGTATTTTGAGCCGAATCGGAGTTTTGACATACTGGAATTTAAAGATAAGAAGATTGCTGTAACTATCTGCGAGGACATCTGGAATGTTGATGAGCACTACCAGTATATAATGTCTCCCCTCGACGAACTGGCCCCCTTGCATCCTGATTTTGTGGTGAACATTGCTGCTTCCCCTTTTAATTATAAACAACCTAAGATTAGGAAGAGTGTCTTACGCTCCAATATAAAAAAATACGGTTTACCCATGGTTTATATAAATCACGTTGGAGCCCAGACCGAATTATTGTTTGACGGGAATTCGCAGGTGATGGATGCGCAAGGCGAATCATTACTTGAATTGAAGTATTTCGAAGAGGATTTTGGTGTGGTAGACATCGACAGCAAAGAGAGCAGTAAGGATTATCCGCTGCCCGGCAAAATGGAGTCCATAGAAAAAGCGCTGGTGATGGGGGTAAGGAATTATTTTCACAAGCTAGGTTTAAAGAAAGCTATCATAGGGTTATCCGGAGGGATTGATTCGGCTGTTACAGCCGTAATTGCGGCTAAAGCGCTGGGTAAAACAAATGTTTACACTGTATTGCTTCCATCGCAGTTTTCCAGCGGACACTCTGTATCAGATGCAGAAGAACTGGCACAAAACCTGGGGGTAGAATATGACACGATTCCCATCAAAACAATCTACGAAAGTTTTGAAAATGAATTAAAAGCTTATTTTAAGGAGATGCCCTTTGGCGTGGCTGAAGAGAATATTCAGGCGCGTGCCAGAGGGGTTGTGCTGATGGCGCTATCCAATAAATTCGGGCATATCCTTTTAAACACCTCCAATAAGAGTGAGGCTGCTGTGGGCTACGGAACGCTTTACGGTGATATGAACGGGGGATTGTCTGTGCTGGGAGATGTGTATAAAAGTGAAGTTTTTGCCCTGGCAAAATATATGAACAGCCACGAGGAAATCATTCCGCGTAACATCATTTCAAAACCGCCTTCGGCTGAATTGCGCCCTGATCAAAAGGATTCGGATTCCCTTCCTGATTATGAGCTTTTGGATGCTATTCTTTTCCAATACATCGAAGAGCGCAAGGGACCGCGAGAGATTATTCATCAGGGATTTGACAAAGAGTTGGTGGAAAAGACATTGCGGATGGTTAACTTTACAGAGTATAAGCGTCATCAGACTCCGCCAATTTTAAGGGTCTCCCCAAAAGCTTTTGGTATGGGGCGAAGAATGCCTATTGTGGCGAAGTACCTTGCATAAAGCAAAACCACAGGGTTACCTGCTGCGAGGTAACTCCGCGGTTTTCTATTCTTTTTTTCAGGAGGTGCGCTTTAAAGGTGCAATTCCTTTATTTTCTTGTCTACTCAGGCTGCAGCGATTCTACGGCCTTAATCTCGGGCAAAGCTTTTTTCATGGCTTCTTCAACGCCGTTTTTCAGGGTCATGACGCTGTATGGGCACGACCCGCAAGCTCCCTGCAGCTCAACCATTACTACATTATCTTCCGTAAGGTTGACGAACCTGATATCTCCTCCGTCGGCCTGCAAATAGGGCCGGATTTGTTCAAGTACGTTATTTACTTTTTTTTCTAACTCTTGTTTCTCAGACATAAATCAGTTTTTATTTGTGTGTGATGTTAACTTTTTCCGTAGGTGGTTGCTGCTCATTTCTGTCCTTTACCTTTTGCATGACATTTTCTGCCAGCTCTTCAAAAGCTTTTGAAACAATTCCATCCTCTTCTAGGGCAATGGGTTTTCCACTGTCACCTGATTCTCGTATTTTTTCTACAATAGGAATCTCTCCCAGCAACGGAACGCCTGCTTTCTCGGCCAGGTGCTTGCCCCCTTCTTTTCCAAAAAGATAATATTTTTTATCAGGCATTTCCGGTGGTGTAAAGTATGACATGTTTTCTATCAGTCCGAGGATAGGAACACTGATTTTCTCCTGGTTAAACATCCCAAAAGCTTTTCGGGCGTCTGCCAGAGCCATCTCCTGAGGTGTGGTGATGATTGCCACCCCGGTGACGGGGACTTCCTGAACCAGCGTCAGGTGAATGTCTCCTGTGCCCGGAGGCAGATCAACGACAAGATAATCCAGTTCACCCCAATCAGTATCGTTAAAAAGTTGTTTCAGTGCACTGGTCGCCATAGGCCCTCTCCAAATCAGCGCCTGTTCGGGGTCAACGAAAAATCCGATGGAGAGTACTTTGATGCCATATTTTTCCATGGGCAGGATAATGTCTTTGTTGCCTTCTTTTTTTACCTGAGGGCGGGCATCCACCAATCCAAGCATAAGTGGGACAGACGGACCATAAATATCCGCGTCAATAAGCCCGACCTTTGCTCCTTTTTTGGATAGCGATAAGGCCAGGTTAGCGGCAGCAGTGGATTTCCCCACTCCTCCTTTTCCTGAGGCTACACCTATGATATTCTTGACTTCCTCCAAGGGTTTGCGCTCTGGAGTTTTGCTTTCCGATGGTAGATTTACTTCTACTTCGGCTTCCTTATCAATGTTATTTTGAATGGCTTTTCGGGCTGCCGGTATGATGATAGCAGAGTTTTTATCCTTTGACGATGGAAAGACCAACGAAAAGGATACTTTTTTACCTTCAATAGTTATGTCCCGAACCATATTCAGATTAACGATGTTGTCGCTTTTCGGGAAATATATAACTTCTTTAAGCGCTTCCAGCACTTGTTCTTTAGTATATGACATATTTATTTTGATTTAGAACGAATAAAACCAAGTTATCAATCCGCAAAATTATAATATTTTAATTAATCCAATACGAAGAAGTGGCTTTTAACACTCCATGACATCATGGCAGAGGTGCGGAAGGGCGCCTGGGATAACTTGATTCTTTAAATCATTAGTTCGTATTCCTGCTCACAGACAGAGAGAAAGGAGGCTTGGTGAAACCGCCGAAAAAGCCCCCGCAACCGATGCGGTATGACATTTGTTATTAACTTCGTTGAAAATAAACCGCTTTATGGATTTACATACACTGAAAGAAAATTACACTAAAGTTGTGAAGTTCGCATTGAAGGGACGTGTAAAAGATGCTTTCTCGATAAGCCGGCGACTGTTAAACGAGTTGGGCGACGGTTATTTGATCGACAAGCACACCGATCAGGAAGATAATTATCGATCTATCATAAAATATGCCTTTCAGGGAGTAGAAGATCCTGAAAGACAAAAGTTATTGGATAATGTGGTAAGAAATCTTCTGGAAATTAACGATCAGGCCTATCAGAAACTTCGCGCACCGCATTTAAGTCATGACCTGTACAAAAGGAAGAGAATGGCTGATTCCCTTAAGATTGAATCGGCATCGGATATAGAAATGGTTTTGGAGGATGTTTCTTTTGATAAGGAAATATCAGGAGTTTTAGAGGGTCTGAACGTCAGTGAGTCCGGAGAAGATTCCGATAGTCATTTTTCGGTGAGAGATATTTTTTACTACCTTTTTATGAAAGATAAACTGTCGGACATGGATTTAAACCTCCTGAGCCGGCTCGCGCACACTGAAACCATAGGGTGGCACGAGAAGAGTTTGTTTGTAAGCGCGTTAACCATTAATCTTTTTGGTGGGTTTGATGCGCAGAAGTTTGAAGCGCTGAATACCTTCTACCGTCAAAGAGAAAAGCGTGTGTGGCACAGAGCCCTGGTTGGATTGGTCATCGGGTTTTATCTTTATGATCAGCGCCTGAGGTTTTATCCTCAACTTAATGAAATGCTTTATCAAATGGGGGAGGACACTACCAGCGACAAGGACATTGAATCGATTATCATTCAGCTGAATCGTTCCAAAGACACCGAAAAAGTCTCCAAAAAAATGCAGGATGAGATTATTCCTGAAATGATGAAACTAAAACCCAAGATTGAGGATAAGTTAGGGCTGGAAGACCTCATGAAAGACGATTTAACGGAAGAGAAGAATCCCAACTGGGAACGTTTTTTCGAAGATACCCCCGGGCTGGTCGATAAGATGGAGGAGTTTTCAAAGATGCAGATGGAAGGGTCGGATGTGTTTATGAGCGCTTTTGCCATGCTTAAGCATTTTCCATTTTTTAAAGAGCTAAGTAATTGGTTCCTGCCTTTTTATTCCGAAAACAGCAAGGTGCATCAGATCCTGGAAAACGAAGAGGTGGAAATAGATAAAAAGAAGTTCCTGGATGGAATTCAGAACTCGGCTTTTATGTGTAATTCTGATAAGTATTCCTTTATCCTTAATATCCAGAATATGCCGCAGCAACAAAAGCAGATGATGTTTCAAATGCTGCAATCGGAACTGGATCAAATGAACGAGCTTTCGCAACAGGATGAG
>CAYFQK010000068.1:0-13488 GCA_964345255.1 uncultured Bacteroidales bacterium
ACTTTGGAATTTATTTGTAATTTGTTTTTTGTCATTTGTAATTTATGTCAAAAAAAGCAACAATTTAAAAATCAAGACACTAAAAACTACACATTTAAGCTTACAAACTTAGAAACTTATCGCCCCTATTCCAAAGCCACCTGCACACCAATGCCATCACTGGAAAGGTTCAGGTGCACTCGCGCTTTCTCTTCATTCATCCGCCAAAGGCTTCTGCCAATATAAAACCCCACTAGCGAGCCGATAAATACATCCGATGCGTAATGCTCGTTTTCATAAACACGGGCAAAAGCGGCTAGCGTGGCGGCAGAGTAACTCGCCGCAGCCACCCACGGCTTATTGCTGTAGGCATGTGCCATGACCGAGGCAAAAGAAAAGGCCAGGCAGGTATGGCCGGAGGGAAAGGAGCGAAACCGAAAAGGCGCTATGGGACCGTCCCAGCGACCGGGGTTTTTCTGCTGTGGCCGGTGGCGATGGAAGAGCTGCTTGCCGGCTTGTGTGAAAAGAGAGCTGATAATCATAGCTTTCACGGTGGTAAGCGCAACTTGCCTATCATGCCCATTTTTATTCAACGTGGCGTGGAGGTACAACCCTCCGGTAATCGCCGCCGGATAAACACCCAGCCCGAAGGGTTCAAAACCGTATTTTACGGCCTTATCAGCAAATGGCGAAGAATGCTTATCCCAGTATTGGTTTATAGCCTTATCCTGTGTTAAAAGCAGGGTCCCGCCGGCTATAATTCCGCCCGTCAGCATCCAGTCCTGTTTGTCGAACTGCCCGATAGACGAAAAAAGATCGCGGCTGTCGGTGTAATAGCTTTTGAAGTAATCCTTTTCGGGAAAGAACCGGAAGCTTGCCGTATCCGCCTGGCCCCAGACAAGGCCCGGCCAAAAAAGGATGAACATCACCAGTTGAAACTTCATGCGCCGGTGGGTTTTTCCATCGTCTTGGCCTCATTCCACAGCGCATCCATTTCTTCCAGCGTCATGTCCTTGAGGTTCCGGCTCTTTTTTGCCGCTTGTTCTTCAATGTATTTAAACCGCCGGATAAACTTTTTGTTGGTTCGCTCCAGGGCGTCTTCAGGATTAATTTTGGCAAAACGGGCGTAGTTGATAAGGGCAAACAGCACATCGCCCAGCTCATTTTCAAGGGTCTCATGTTTGGCGCCATTGTTCAGTTCCTTCTGAAACTCCTCTTGCTCCTCGCGGACTTTCTCCCATACCTGGTCGCGGGTTTCCCATTCAAAGCCCACACCTTTCACCTTTTCCTGGATACGGTAAGCTTTCACCATCGCCGGTAGTGATTTGGGAACACCGGACAGCACAGACTTTCGGCCTTCCTTCATTTTAATCTTTTCCCAGTTATCGGCTACTTCATCGGCGCTTTGTGCCTGGGTATTGCCATAGATATGCGGATGGCGGGAAATTAGTTTTTCGGAAATGCCTTCCAAAACATCGGTGATATCAAAAGCATTTTTCTCCGACCCGATTTTCGCATAAAAAACAAGATGCAACATCAAATCGCCCAGCTCTTTTTTTATCTCCTCCATGTTTTTTTCCAGGATGGCATCGGAGAGTTCATACGTTTCTTCTATGGTGAGATACCTCAGGCTTTCGAGGGTTTGCTTTCTGTCCCAGGGGCATTGTTCACGCAATGTGTCCATTATATCCAGCAGGTGCTCAAAAGCTTTTAATCTTTTATCATTTTTCATCATCTGTCAGCTAATTGCTATTATATTTGTTAGATTAGATGCAAAGTTAAAAATGCTTATGTTTATAATGTCAATATAGAGATAAACGTTTAATAAATAAAATCGATATTAACACCTGGAAATTATGTTTGCCAAGGATTTAATAGATAATGCCATTGCACCGGTAAAACGCTCAGATAATTGTTTGCAGATTATTACCTGGATGGAGGAAAATAAAGTATCGCAGCTTCCGGTAGTTGAGAATCGAGCTTTTTACGGACTCATCAGTGAACGGGAGATTTATAATTTGCAGGAACCCGATGTTGAGGTGGGCAAATTGCAACATCAAATCAAGAATATTGCAGTCCATCAAGGCCAGTATTTTAATCATGTCCTTAATTACATGGTAAATGAGCGCCTTACTGTTTTGCCTGTGCTCGACGAGCAAACAAATTATTTTGGGTTGATCAGTCAGCAATCCCTGATAAAGGGACTTTCAAGACTCTTTGGCATTGAACATCCCGGAGCCATTATTGTACTGGAGGTACACCAAAGCGATTACATGCTTTCGCAAATTGGCCAGATCGCCGAAGCGAATGATGTAAGAATTCTCAATCTGTTTACAACTCCTCATCACAACTCCATGTTGATGGACATTATTATTAAAACCACTAGCGAACAAGTAGATTCCCTTATAAGTACCTTCGAAAGATACGATTACTCAGTGAAAGTTACCCTTTCTGAGAAAGATATTGAATGGGAAGAGCTGAAAGAAAACTACGATTATATGATGAATTATCTGAACATATAATATGAAGTTAGCTGTTATTTTGCTGATTTTTTTTCCCTTAAGTGTTCTGGCTCAGAAACCTCATAATGAAGGTCTTATCATTAGTTCCGTTAACCTTAAAGGCAATGATAAGACGAAAAGAGGAATTATTCTTCGAGAGATGGAAGTAAGTGTTGGGGATACGGTTACTTCAGGTGAACTGAGCAGGCTATTGGACAAAAGTAAGAGTAACCTGCTGAATACCCAATTGTTTAATTTCGTCCGGATTAGTGAGAAGGTGAGCAATGAGGAAGTTGTTATTACCATTGAAGTCACCGAGCAATGGTATTCCTGGATTTTTCCAATATTTGAAATTGCTGACAGAAATTTTAATGAATGGTGGGAGACCAAAGATTTTAGCCGGGTCGATTACGGGCTGTTATTTATTCAGGAAAATTTCAGGGGCAGATCGGAGTTCATAAATTTCAGAGCCATTACAGGGTTTAATGAGTACCTTAATTTCAAATACAGCATTCCTTACCTTGATAAAAACAAGAGACTGGGATTAGAGTTAAATGCTGAGGTATCACGCCGTCACGAGACCAGAGTTATTACTCAGGGGGATAAACTTACCTTTTATAATGATGATCAGCAGTATCCCTTCAAAAAATATCACGGCGAAGCGATCATTACCTACAGGCCGGGAATAAACAACCGGCACTCTTTTTCTTTATCTTATGACGATTATACTTTCCAGGATACGTTAATGAAAATAAACCCGGATTATCTTCATTCCCCGGATTCCGAAACGGCTTTTATATCATTTAGTTACAAACTGGAGAGCGATTACCGCGACTACGACAGCTATCCCCTTCACGGGCATTATCTGGATTTTACCCTTATGAAAAATGGCCTGGGACTTATTGGCGATGAGGTAAATTATTGGCAGATCAATGGAGAAATCGCTAAATATTGGCAGCTGGATAAACGTTTTTACTTTGCTTCGTCTATACATGGTATGTTTTCCGGTGAAAAAAACCACCCTTATTTCCTGAATAAAGGGCTGGGCTATGGCGAAGAGTATGTGCGCTCGTATGAATATAATGTGATCAACGGCAATGCTTACGGACTAATGCGCTCGAATTTTAAATATACCCTCATACCCATCCAAACCTTCACCCTGGATTTCATTCCGCTCAAACAGTTCAGGAAAGTGTTTTTTGCACTTTACCTGAATGTTTTTGCCGATGCCGGATACGTAGATACTTTTGATACCTGGAGAACCAATGGCAACCGTTTACCCGGCAGGTTTCTCCTTGGCAAAGGGGTGGGGCTTGATTTGGTGACTTATTATGAAAAAGTACTTAGGCTTGAATATTCATGGAACAGGCAAAACAAAGGGGGATTTTTTATCCACTTCCGGGCACCGATTTAATGCTAAATTATTAATCTGATAATTAGTGGTTTGTGATTGATAAAGTGTCCCTTTTTTGATATCTTTGGAGGGGTTAAAATTTGTTAATTGAGGGTTACAATCATTAGTTTTTCGTAACATTGCACATTATAGAGACAAAGGGATACCATTAATGACCACAATCGCACTATATGGCAAAGTTCTCAGGACAGAACATTCTTCCTATCTTCAGCTTATGCTGGATAAGCTGAAAGACTCAGGCTACCGGATGCTTATTTACAAACCTTTTTGGGAAAAAATTCAAAATCTTGTTCACATAAGTGACAATGTTAACTTTTTTACCAATCACCCCGAGCTAGCCGAGAACGCTGATTACTTATTTTCTATTGGCGGTGACGGCACCCTTTTGGATACCATCACCCTTATCCGCGATTCGGGAATCCCTGTGCTGGGAATAAATCTTGGTCGTCTTGGGTTTTTGTCCAGTGTTCCTAAAGATAAGATTATCAAAGCGGTAGATGATATTGATAATGGAAGTTATAAAATAGAAGAGCGAAGCCTTTTGCGGTTAGACTCGGATGAGGACTTATTTGGCGATACAAATTATGCCCTCAACGAGCTCACGTTACACAAACGTGAAGCCCAGTCTATGCTCACAATCAAAACGTATGTAGACGGAAAATTTATGAATTCATACTGGGCAGATGGATTGATTGTTGCAACACCTACAGGATCAACGGCTTATTCGATGAGTTGCGGAGGCCCGATTGTCACACCCAATTCTGGCAATCTGATTATTACTCCCATCGCCACACACAATTTAACCGTCAGGCCTATCGTTATCCCTGATAGCAGCGAGGTTTCTTTAATTGTTGAGGGAAGAAATCAAAAATACAATCTGGGACTGGATTCCAGGTACGTCGGTTTGGAGAAACCGCTGGAACTTAGAGTTAAGAAAGAAAATTTTGGAATTAACTTATTACAACTGGAGCATGAAGCATTTTTTACTACAATTAGAAAAAAGCTGAACTGGGGCCTTGATAACAGGAATTAAAGGTTTATAGGCTTTCAGTATCAGTCAGGAAAAAAAATGTTTTAATTTTACGCGCTGAAAATTATGAGGAAAGTACTGATTATAACGTTATTAGTTTGCTTCTTGTCGCCAGCTTACAGCCAGTTTTCAGAGGCTGGATTTTTTGCCGGTGGGAGTTTTTACAACGGTGATATCAATCCGGGACAACCCTTTTTACAGACAAATGCTGGATTCGGGGCTGTGTACAGGCACAATTTCGACACAAGGCTGGCGGCCAGGCTGGGAGTGTACCGGGGGGAGCTATCAGCGAATGAGGCCGACATAGGTATCCGGCCCTCACGGCAGGCTGTTTTTGAAGGGAATGTGACTGATATTTCGCTGGTGGGAGAGTTTAACTTCCTGAAGTATTTTACTGGGAGCACCATGCACCGCATTACACCTTTTATTTTTGGTGGCGTAGGGTACCATTTGAGCTCAGGGAGTTACAGTACTCAAATAACAAACTCGAAAGATTTTAGTAGTAGTAGCTTTTCAGTTCCTTTTGGCGTGGGATTCAAATATAGCCTGGCGAAAAATTTTGGATTGAGTTTTGAATGGGGTTACCGCAAAACTTATAATGATAGAATTGATGGGCTTGATTCCAAATATCCACAAGGTTCCTCATTAGAAGATGTTCAACTCAGCAACGCCTCAACCAACGACTGGTATTCGTTTGCGGGACTGACATTAACATTGAAACTGGATATATTTAAAAGAGAAGTTTGCAGGGATTTACAGAGAAAACAAGTAAGACAGTAATAGCAAAGATGAGCTTAAAAGAACAAGTAGATTTGGAAAAATTGCCGCAACACCTGGCCATTATCATGGATGGAAATGGTCGTTGGGCCAGGAAAAAGGGTAAGTTCAGGGTGTTTGGGCATGAAAACGGAGTAAAAGCAGTGCGTGAAGCTTCTGAGGGTTCAGCAGAACTGGGAATAGAATATCTCACTTTATATGCCTTTTCCTCCGAAAACTGGCGACGCCCTAAACAAGAGGTAGATGCGCTAATCGATTTACTTGTTAAAACCGTTCACAGTGAGTTAAAGACGTTAATGGATAATTCTATCCGTCTGGAAACAATCGGTGAAATAGCACAACTCGGAGAGCGATGCTATAATGCCCTCAATTTGGCTAAAGATGAGACAAAAGATAATAATCGAATGGTGCTTACTCTTGCGCTCAATTATAGCGGCAGATGGGATATTGAGCAGGCTATGCGCCGTGTGGCAACAGATGCCGGCAAGGGCCTGATAAATCCCGAGGAAATTGACCAGGAAAAAGTAAAGAAATACCTTTCCACATCCGGAATGCCTGACCCTGAGCTCCTTATACGAACAAGCGGCGAGCACCGCCTGAGTAATTATTTGCTCTGGCAGCTGGCATATAGCGAGTTGTATTTTTGCAACACGTTGTGGCCTGACTTTAGAAGAGAGCAACTCTATAAGGCATTGATAGATTATCAATCCAGGGAACGCAGATTCGGAAAAATTAGTGAACAAATTAAAAAATAGACGTGTAGCGAATGATATTTAAGCAAGCAGCAGAAAAACTGAAAAATCAATCCCGACTTTTTTTCCTTCTCATTTTAATGGTGATTTCTGGTAGTGCATTCAGCCAAATAACCATCGGTAATGACCTGGAAGAGATCGACTACGCAGAGCCGAAAGAATATGAAATTGGGGGAATACAAGTCTCGGGAATAAATTATCTCGATAAGAATGTTTTGATAATGGTTTCAGGCCTTAATGTGGGAGAAACCATCAATGTGCCGGGAAAAAAGATAAGCAAAGCCATTGAGAAATTGTGGGACCAGGGTTTGTTTGAAGATATTCGTATTGTTGCCGATAAAGTAGATGGAGATAAGATCTTCCTGAAAATAAAGCTTAAGGAACGAGCACGGCTGTCAGGTTTTAGCTTTAAAGGGGTGAGGAAAGGCGAGGCCGATAAACTCAGAGATAAACTGGAACTGGTCAATGGCGATGTGGTAACCGACAACCTTCGGGTGAGCGCAAAGAATACCATCAAAGAGTATTTCAAAGAAAAGGGATATCTGAACACAAAAGTGGATATCACAAAAAGGATTGATACCGCCCGCAGAAACCAGGTGAAACTTCGCTTTGATATCGACAAGAATAAACGTATCAAGGTGAAGGATATCAATTTTTATGGTAATGTAAAGCTTACTGATGCCAAAGCAGAAGGAGCCTTCAAGAATACCAAAGAGAAAGTACGCTTCCGGCCTTTAAAGGGTGTCGAGAAATTGGTAGCCAGTATATTTAAAGGGGTTTTTACACTAAATTTCAATTCGATTACCGATAGTGTCAAAACCATTGCTTCAGAAGACATCAGGCTGGGCATCTTTAAGCGATCCAAGTTTATTCGTGAAAAATTTCAGGAAGACAAGCAAAAACTCATCCAAAAATATAATTCACTTGGCTACAGGGATTTTAAGATCCTGAAAGATTCGATAGTTTACAATGGAGATAATACGATTGATTTAAATCTTTATGTTGATGAAGGAGATAAATATTACTTCAAGGATATTGAATGGGTTGGAAATACAGTTTATTCATCAAAACAATTAAGCCAGGTTTTAGGGATTCAAAAAGGCGATGTCTTCAACCAGGAGATACTGGATACAAAGTTGAATTACGACCCCAACGGAATGGATGTTAGTTCTTTATATCTCGATAATGGATATCTGTTCTTCAATGTTACTCCCGTAGAAGTCAATGTCGAAAATGATTCTATAGATATGGAGCTTCGTATTTTTGAGGGTGAGCAGGCAACAATCGATGAGGTCTCCGTATCAGGAAATACCCGTACTAATGATCATGTGGTGCTGCGGGAGCTACGGACTCGTCCCGGACAACTCTTCAGCCGCAATGATATCATCCGTTCGACCCGTGAGCTGTCTCAACTTAAGTATTTTAACGCTGAGACCATTAATCCGGTTCCGAAACCAGACCCGCAAGAGGGAACAGTAGATATAGAATACCAGGTAGAAGAAACTTCCTCAGATCAAATTGAACTTTCCGGCGGATGGGGCTATGGCCGTCTTATAGGCACGCTGGGCTTATCCTTCAATAATTTTTCAACAAGCCGCATTTTTGATAAAGAAGCATGGCGCCCTATCCCGACAGGTGACGGACAAAAGCTCAACCTTAAAGTGCAATCATACGGGAAAGGGTACCTAAGCTATAGCGCTTCTTTTACCGAACCTTGGCTGGGGGGGAGTAAGCCCAATTCCTTAACTTTATCATACTATCATTCATTGTTTGGTAATGCTTTTACTTCTTCGGCCAGTGACTATTCTTTCCAGATTGACGGTATGACCATTGCGCTGGGTAAACGATTGAAGTGGCCCGATGATTTTTTCACCCTCAGGCAGAGCATCAACCTGGAAAGGTATAAGCTTAATAATTATACGCGAATATTTTCTTTTGGTAATGGCAACGGGCGTTACAACACGATCAGTTATAACATAAAGTTTGGAAGAAACTCGATAGATGCGCCGATTTTTCCAAGGAATGGCTCGGATGTTTCCTTGTCTTTAGAGGTGACCCCCCCTTATTCATTATTTAATGATAAGGACTATTCCTCAATGGACCCGCAGGAAAAATTCGAATGGATGGAATTCCATAAGTGGAAGTTTAACGGGAAATGGTATAAGAAACTTGTTGGAGACCTGGTAGTAAGTTTTCGTTCACAATACGGATTCCTGGGCAGGTATAACCAGGATATAGGAATAATTCCTTTTGATCGCTTTTTTCTGGGTGGAGATGGCCTGACAGGGTATCGCAATTTTGACGGTCGTGAGATTGTCTCCATGCGTGGGTATAGCAACTATTCCCTAACACCCGATTATTACAAAGACAATAACATGGGAGGGTCAATATATAACAAGAATACCCTGGAATTACGCTATCCGCTTTCGCTGAAACCGACAGCTACCATTTATGTTCTGGGCTTCCTGGAAGCCGGTAATGCGTGGCTGAATTTCGACTCGTTTAAACCATTTGATTTGTATCGATCGGCTGGTTTTGGCGTAAGAGTGTTCCTGCCTATGTTTGGAATGCTTGGAATTGATTGGGGGTATGGCTTTGACGAAGTGCCAGGAATGGACGATGCCAATGGCGGACAGTTCCATTTCTCCATCGGCCAGTCTCTGAATTAATAGTTTGGTACATTGTTTGCTTAATACATAGAAAATTAATAACACCGCATTCTTTAATAATTAGTTAGCGAGAATCGGTATCAAAAAACAATTAAAAACTAAGCTTATGAAACGAATAGCATTGATATCAGCCGCCATTTTTTTTGCAGCGTTAACGTCTTTTGCACAAAGGTATGCCTTTGTTGATACGGAATACATTTTGAATAATATTCCTGAATATAAAGATGCACAGCAGCAGCTTGATGATATATCCGCTAAATGGCAGCAAGAGATTGAGCAGCGATTTCAGAAAATTGACCAGCTTTACAAAGAATTTCAGGCGGATGCTGCTTTAATGCCTGAGGATATGAAAAAGCAACGTGAAGAAGAAATTATTCAGAAAGAAAAGCAGGTAAGACAATTACAGCAAAAGAGATTTGGAGAAAATGGTGATTTGCATAAAAAACGCCAGGAACTGATAAAACCGATTCAGGAAAAGGTGTTTAACGCCATTGAAGAGATTGCGAACGATAAGAATTATGCCTTTGTTTTCGATAAATCAAATAATCCAAAAATTCTCTTCGCCGATCCGAGATACAACATCAGCGATGAGGTTCTGGATAAAATGGGTTATTCTTACTAAGTGAAGATGAGGGTAAAATCATATTAGTTTTAGGTTTCTTTCAAATTTTTGATAAATTTGCAACTCATTAAAAGAACAAAATAACAAAGACACAAAATGAAACATCTGTCAAAATTAGTCCTATTTATAGCTATTGTATTAGCCGCCGGAAGTCTGAGTGCCCAGACCGATGCTAAGCTTGGATATGTAAACAGCTCAGAAATTCTTCAAAAGATTCCAGGCAGGGATACACTCGAGCAGAAGCTCAAGGATTATCGTAAAGGCCTTGAAGATCAAATTAATGCCATGATGGTAGAGTATCGCAATAAGCTCCAGAAATTTGAGCAAAACAAAGGCTCGATGTCACAGTTAATTCGTCAGTCGAAGCAAAGTGAATTGCGTGACCTGGAACAAAGGATTCAGTCTTTCCGTCAAACCGCCGATATGGATTTACAAAACAAACAGCAGGAGCTTTTCAATCCTCTCATCGAGAAAGTACAAGATGCTATCAAGAGGGTATCTGAAGAAAATGGTTACACTTATGTATTTGATGTGTCCATGGGGTCTCTGCTATACTACGAGAAGGGTGATAATATTCAACCCATGGTTGAGAAAGAATTGGGAATTAGATAAATAGTTCGAAAAATATTTGCAATAAAAAAGGTCTTGCTTTGGCAGGACCTTTTTTATTGCTGATACCACCCTGCATATTTAATGTAACTGTTGGCAATACGCCGTATTTCTCCCTCAATGAGTTCTACGTTAATATCCTTTATTTTTTTGGCCGGTACTCCGGCATAAACACTGCCCGACTCAACAACAGTGCCTTTCGCCACCAGCGCCCCTGCGGCAATAATAGCATTATTCTCTACAACGGCATCATCCATAATGATAGCTCCCATACCGATTAAAACATTATCACGTATTGTACACCCATGTACTATGGCATTATGGGCTATGGATACGTAATTACCAATAGTAGTAGGCGATTTTTGATACGTAGCGTGAATGACAGCCCCATCCTGTACATTAACCTGGTGTCCCATTCGTATATAATGCACATCACCGCGTATAACCGCATTAAACCACACGCTGCAGTTATCTCCCATTTTCACATCGCCTATGACCGTGGCGTTATCAGCAAAAAAGCAATTTTCTCCGTATTGTGGGGTAAATCCTTTAAGTGTTTTTATCAGTGCCATGATTACTCTTTCTTTTTGGGCGGGTAGTCGAGGCTGTAGTGTAGCCCGCGACTCTCCTTACGTTTAATTGCCATTTTAATTATCAGGTATGCAACATTGATAAGATTGCGAAGTTCACTTATATCCTGTATTACTACCGATTCCTTATAGAGTTGCTCAGTTTCATTAAATATAATTTCCAACCTGTCTAATGCTCTTTTCAAGCGAAGATTTGATCGCACTATTCCCACATAATCACTCATAATAGAGCGTAACTCTTTGTGGCTTTGTGTAATAAGTATCATTTCTTCGGTGTTGGTGGTGCCGCTGGGATTCCAGTCAGGAATATCATCGCAGTGCTGGATGGTTTTATATTTTTCAACAGCATCAATATATGCACGATGACTAAAAACCAGAGACTCCAGCAATGAGTTTGAGGCTAGCCTGTTGGCTCCGTGAAGGCCTGTAGAGGCGGCCTCTCCGGAAGCGTACAGATTATGGATAGAACTTCGCGCGTATTCATCAACTTTAATCCCCCCGCACAGATAGTGTGCTGCAGGTACCACCGGAATCATTTCTTTGCCAAGGTCAATTCCAATACTTAGCGCTTTGGCATATATGTTGGGGAAATGATTTATGACCTCATTTTTATTCAGATGGCGGCAATCCAGATAAACATGGTCCTCTCCGCGAACCTTCATTTCACTGTCAATAGCCCTGGCAACAATATCACGTGGTGCAAGCGACCCCCGTTTATCATACTTTTGCATGAATTCTTTGTCATCCTTTGTCTTGAGGATTGCCCCGAATCCTCTTAAAGCCTCCGTAACAAGAAAGGATGGGGTTTCGCCGGGATTGTACAGTGCAGTGGGATGAAACTGGATAAATTCCATGTTTTCAACCATCCCCTTGGCGCGGAATACCATAGCTATGCCATCCCCTGTGGCAACAGAAGGGTTAGTGGTATTTTTGTAGACATTCCCTGCGCCGCCGGTAGCTATTAAGGTCAGTTTACTTAAAATGGTCATGATTTTTCCGCTGGAAGGTTCAATCACGTAGGCTCCGTAACAAGTTGTGTCGTCTGATTTGTGGGTTATTTTTTTGCCCAGATGGTGTTGAGTGATGATATCCACAGTGAAATGATTTTCGAGGATGCGAATATTTGGGTGCTCTTTCGCTTTAAGGATAAGCGTATTTTGAATTTCCATGCCTGTATTATCTTTGTGATGGAGGACACGATACTCGGAGTGTCCGCCTTCCCTGCCAAGGGCATATCGTCCTTCGTTGGTTTTATCAAATTCAGCTCCCCAGCTGATCAGCTCTTTTACCCGGTCGGTTGACTCGCTGATGGTGAGGCGAACGATTTTTTCATCATTTAAGTCATCGCCGGCAATCATAGTATCGCGGATATGCTTTTCATAGGTATCAGGATCATACATCACGGCAGCTATCCCTCCCTGGGCGTAGCGGGTGGCCGTTTCTTTTGCCTGGTTTTTCGTAACTATAGTAACTTGTCCGTAATCAGCCATTTTAAGGGCAAAACTTAGGCCTGCAATCCCTGAACCAATAACCAGAAAGTCTGTCTTTTCGCGCATACGCTTCATTTTGAAAGTAAAAGAACAAAAATATTAAAAAATGTTCAATTTGTTTGATCCGCCTCGAGCTATACTTGTTAAAAGCTTTTTCAAAAACAAAAAGACGGCCTCAGATAATAAGCACGATAAAAGCGATTAAGCTTGTAATGCTTTTTAACGGCTACTTTTTTGCATAAGTGGTTTAAGAATCAATTTAGATATCCAGTAGCTTTTTGTTCGGATCTTCCCCTCCCAGTAGTAGTTTTGCAGGTTCTTCCAGCATCTCTTTAATTGTATAAAGGAAGCTGACCGAATCTTTACCGTCTACAAGGCGATGGTCATAGGATAGTGCGACATACATGACCGGTCTGATTTCTACTTTTCCTTCTATGGCAACCGGTCTTTCCACAATATTATGCATTCCCAGGATGGCGCTTTGCGGTGGATTGATGATGGGTGTGGATAGCATGGAACCAAAAACACCCCCGTTGGTTATCGTAAATGTGCCGCCTTCCATCTCCTGGAGGGTGATTTTATTATCTCGTGCACGGACGGCCTTATCTTTAATTGCAGACTCAATTTGAGCAAGCGACATGTTTTCAACATTCCGCAGCACAGGAACCATAAGCCCTTTCGGGGCACTTACGGCAATACCTATATCTGCATATTTATGATATATAATTTCATCGTTTTCTAAACGGCCGTTTACCGTGGGATATAACGCCAGTGCCTTAGCAGCGGCTTTTGTGAAGAAGGACATGAAACCAAGCGACACGCCGTGTTTTTCTTTAAATTTTTCTTTGTATTGCTTTCGCAGATCCATCACCGGTTTCATATCTACTTCATTGAAAGTAGTGAGCATCGCCGTCTCGTTTTTCACTGAGACAAGCCGCTGAGAGAGCTTTTTGCGGAGCGTGGACATCTTTTTTCGCTCCGTGTCGCGGTTGCCTTGCCACCCGCCGGGGACGATGTCTTTTGCCTTATCTCCTTTTTCCGCGGTCGTAGGTTCC
>CAYFQK010000069.1:0-13428 GCA_964345255.1 uncultured Bacteroidales bacterium
GTAGGTTGGGGCAAAGGAACCTCCTAAAGACCACTGATTACCGGAACTTTTTTTCTTTTTATTATTCTGTGGTTTTTCATTAAAAGCTAATATCCTGTTGTCAGTTTGATGCAGTAGTTTTTTCCAGTATCTCTCCGGTAGTGATAGGTTGTCCTGCGGTCCTGCTATTAAAGGATCAGGTTCATAACTTGCCAGTGCTGTAATAGATCTGTCATCTGCCACAGGCAAAGTCATTATTTTGGAGGGAACTGGGTACTCATCCCTGGAATTTACTTTCCCCGGAAGAGGTCCTGCCATAAATTCTCCGGCAGACAGGGAGTTTAACGGAGTGAGGTTTTCCCCGGAAAATTGCGATGAATTTCCCTGAGACCGGGAGCCTCTCTCTTCAATGCGGGCCATTTGTTGCTGAGTGAATTCAGACTTCGAAAACTCATATCCGAAATAAAACGCCAGTAAAATAGCAGCTACAGCCGCAGCATATTTTGTAATGCTCAGGTAGCGAACTCTTTTTTGCTTCCTGAGTTCACCGGAAATAACAGACCAACTGTAATCAGGCGCCTTTTCCCCGTAAGAAGACAGGCCTTTGCTGAATAATTTGTCGATGCTATGTTCGTTACGGCTTGTCATTTTTTTACGACCGCATTTTTTTTTCTATCTGATTTCCGTATCGTTGTTTTACTTTTTCCTGCAAAATCGTCCGGGCCCTTGCCAGGTTTGATTTAGATGTCCCTTCCGTAATGCCAAGTTTCCCGCTAATCTCTTTATGCGAATAGCCTTCCAGCGCATAAAGGTTGAAAACCATCCGGTATTTCGGACTTAATTCCCTGATGATACTCATGAGCTCATCAGCAGATATAAGGCTTTCTGCCGCCAGGTTTTTGTCGTCTTCAATTTCTTCATGCTCATCGCTAATGGGGAACATTTTGTGTTGCCGCCTGAATTTTTCAAGCGCTGTATTAACGATGATCCTTCGTATCCAGCCTTCTAAAGAACCTTCATTTCGAAATCTGCCGATGTTTCCGAAGATTTTAATAAATCCTTCATGCAAAACATCTTCAGCCTCCGTATAATCTTTGGTGTAGTATCTGCACACACCAAACATTTTGTCGGCATACATCTTGAAAAGGGCTTCCTGATCTTTTCTTTTTCCCTTTCGGCACCCTTTCAGGATTTTATCTATGTCGTTAAAATGTGCCAATGATGATTTGCATGTTAATTTTCCATGCTAAATTAATAAGAATTTGATCATTGGCTTATCTTATTTTTCATTCATTAGATGGAGCAGGGAAAAGATTGGTTGCGTCGAATAAATTTATTTTATAAAATAATTTCAGGACGCAACGTTTTGCAGTGAGTATGCATCTTGTTCCCGACACGTCAGCAAGTGCTGATTTATTAAATAGTCAACTATAATATTTTTTATTCAGAAAGATTTGATTCTATGAAGTTTACAAAATATACAGGAATAATTGTCCTCCTGGTTTTATTTACCGCCTGCAGTAAAAATGATAGTGAACGGGTGAATCTTCTTCCCGATTCCGGGGAGAAGGCTGATCAAATCCGTAACAAGAGTAATGCATTTGGGCTGTCGCTTTTTAAGAGGCTGAATGCTCAAAAACAAGCCAATCAAAATGTGGTGATATCGCCCCTGAGTACCTCAATGGTTTTGGGAATGGCTTACAATGGCGTCGGCAATGAGACAAGAGATAAATTCGCAGAGATTCTGGGATGGGATCAGGTAAGCTTACGAGAGTTGAATCTATACAATAAACGGCTTATCAATCATTTGCATCAGGAATCTCAAAATATTCAGATGAATATTTCAAATTCAGTTTGGTTTAATAAAAGGTTGAGTGTAAACTTTGATTTTTTGAAGCGGAATAGAGAGAACTTTCAGGCATTTTCATCTGCCATTGATGGGGATCAATCTACATCCAGACTAATTAACCGGTGGGTGGCTCAAAGCACAAACAACAAAATAAAGAAGGTTATCGATGAGGTTTCTGCCAGCGATATGCTCTATATTCTGAATGCCACTTATTTTAAGGGCAACTGGAAAAATGATTTCAATGAATCAAAAACTAAAGAGTCGAAATTTCATCTGGAGGATGGAACAACTAAACCTGTCAGGATGATGTGGCAAAAGGCAGACCTCAAGTATTTCGACGGGGATAGATTCCAATTGGTGGAACTCCCTTACGAAAATGAAAGTTATTGTATGTATATACTTTTGCCTGATGATGATGTAAAACTTGATCAGCTAATAGGTACGTTGGACTATGAATCATGGCATAAAAATAAGAAGAAACTGTCATTGAAAAGAAATATAAATTTTGGTATGCCCCGTTTTCATTGTGAGCACGCAATCAAGATGCAGGACCTGCTAGCCGGAATGGGACTTGAAAATTTGTTTTATGACAGAAATAACGATTTATCAGGCATTACCGATAATCAAGTGGCGATAAGTGAAATGATGCATAAAGCCGCTATTGATGTGGATGAAAAAGGAACGGAAGCTTCGGCAGCTACATCGGTGGCCAGATCCTTTACGACCCTGGTGGAGGATGATCCGTTCAGCCTTATCGTAAACAGGCCTTTTGTATTTGCTATAGAGGAAAAGAGAAGCAACACGCTATTGTTTATAGGAAAAATCTCTAAACCTTAATCAGAAGGCTTTTTTTAAAATAGATTGGTTGGGAGAAATAATTTTTTCTAAAAAAAATCAGTTTTACCCGTAGGGGTTTAAGTCTTTATAACTGTCTATTAGTTAAAGGGATAATTTAGCTTACTGGTTTAACAATTTGCGTTCTTTTAAAAACGACTAAGCAATGGAAAAAGTTAAAACTCATCGCTGTGAGGATTGTTCATGGCGTAAAAAAGCAGAATCAAACCCGAAAACTTTCCTTGCCTGGTTATGGCGGATTCATACAAGGATTTGCCCGGGCTGGAAGGCTTATCAAAAATCAATAAAAAATGTATCCTAGTTTTTTGTTAACAACCTTAACGTGTAAATAACCCTCACCCCTTAAAAAAAGTGAGGGTTTTTTATTTCAACCAGTTATTTCCGGCTTCTCAAATTACTGTTTATGATATTTATAAGGCATTTGAACCGGAGTTAAGTGTCGTACCGTGCCTGCCCGATGAAGGAAAGTGCAAGCGTAAAAATATGTGTGCAGCCGTTCACTTTTGGTCCGGTCTTAATCATTATATTAAATCATATTTCGAATCGCAGTCATTGAGGGATTTGGTGGATAAGCAGGGAAAGTTAAACCAATCCGGGAAAAAGACTTTTCAGGAATAGATTTTTGTGATTAGATGGTTAGGGACCCACTCAAAATATTGATTGTTTACTTCAAATTTTCTTATTGTTTTACCTGATAACTCCTCCGGTGCTTTTTCATCAATACTTTCAGGATATGGGACTCCCAAAAAGGTGTAGAAATCTTTCACCACTATTTTCCGGGGATCGGCCACCAAATAGGCAGACTGATTGAAATGCCCCGCTATCAGACAAAGTTGAGCAGTTCCTGCTTTATTCATAAACTTTTCTGCTTCAAGCCGGTCGGCGCCAAACAAACAAAAATCGATTTTGCTTGCATGATTCCAGGTATTATTTTCATGAATCAGCGTCATATTAAAGCCTTTTTGCGATAATGCCTGTGCCTGGATAAGCCCTTCTCCGGCCGGGGAAGAATAGGTTTGAATTAGATGGAGCCCTTCGATAGTTCCCTGGTATTTTAGCAAAATTTCCTGGATAGTACTGCTGTTGCTATGGAGGAGGACTGTTTTATTTTTAAGTGAGATTTCTTCATTAAATTGTTTGATAGCCCTGTTAATAGCCCACTGATCATTGTATTGTTGGATAAATTCAAGTAGTTGATTTTTTTCTTTGTTTTTTCCCAATTCATTTACGAAGTAATAAATGAAATGAATGATGATGGCAAAATCTTTTAGCTGATGAGCAGCTTCAGTTAAGTCTTGCTGGAGTTTATCGAAACCGGGTTCCCGGTTGGTAAGGTAGCCGGCGGTAATTTCTTTAATTTTTTGAAGCAAAGCGGCTGAGCCGGAGACGTTATCATTAAAAACGCCTGCATAAATATTTTTTCCCTGCATGTAGTTCTGTCGCTTTAATATTGAACTCAAATTTAAAATAAATACAGGTTGTTGGGATAAATCCCTTTTCAAATGCTGATTTTTTTTAATTTTAATTTTTTGTTAACCTTTAGAAGAAGATATGGTCAATAAGCACATTATCCTTTTTGTGATGCTCAGTGTGTTATCCTTTTCGGCTGTGGCTGATGAAGAGCAGAAACAGAAGAAAAAGGTATATCCGTCGGTTGAATCAGGCATTGCTATCGGAGGGATGTTTACGGCTCATGGTTTTACACAACATCCGCTTAAAACCTTGCATATTACGGCGAATATCCCTTTTACCGATGAAGTTTTTTATGGGGTGGGAGCGGGATTTGAGTCAGGGTCCGGACTCAACCTTATTCCTGTTTACCTGAGCTTCAAGGGGATGTTTAATGACGAAGGGAACACAGCATTTATTTCTTCCCGGTTTGGCTATTCTCTATCGTGGTCGCACGAAAATAATCATTTGAAAGATTATGAGTTACCCGGTGGCATTTTGTTTTCAGCGGGTGTAGGATACCGGTTTGAAATTGACGATGAAAAATCGTTGCTGTTTGAACTGGGGTATCACCATCAGTTTTTGGTTGAGAAGTACCGGAATTACGAAGAAGAATTGAATATGGATATGATTTCACTTAAGGTGGGGATTTTATTCTGATGAAGAAGTTGAGAGCACTCTATATTGTTTTGTTGGTTTTTACCTATGGGATTTTGCAGGCCCAGAATCCGGTCATTAACGAAATAATGACAATGAATGATACGACCATTGAGGACATTGAAGGAGACTCGCCCGACTGGATCGAATTGTTTAATCCCACCCCCGAAACCATCAGCCTGGAAAACTGGAGCCTGAGTGACGATGAGGACAGCCCCGCCAAATGGAGCTTTGATAAAGATGTCCGGGTTCAGCCCTACGGATTTGTTCTGGTTTTTGCCTCCGGAAAGGATTATCTCTCAGCTGAAAGTCATACCTCTTTCAGGCTTGATGCGGGCAACGAGCCTGTGCTGCTTGCGAATCCGGAGGGGAAAATTGTGGACAGTATTATGCCCAGATGTATTCCGGAGGATATTTCTTTCGGAAGGGAAACCGATGGATCAAAGAAATCTAGGCATTTTTCGGAGCCCTCACCGGGTTATACCAATAACCACTCGGCTTTTATCGAAGTCCCCATCATTAGCGATACCATTTTTTTCAGCCAGAAACCGGGATACTATGAAAATCCGGTGACAGTTGAAATTATGAATCAGGATACCACATCAGAAATTTATTACACGCTAAATGGTACGGTTCCTCATCAGGATAATGAATTGTATAAAACACCGGTTGCCTTCGTAAATCGTACGGCTGATGAGAATGATGAAAGTGATTATCAAACCGCTGATGATTGGGATGATCCGGATGGAAAGGTCCTCAAGGGAACAATGCTGAGAGCGGTTAGTTATAAAGATGGATGCCCGCAAAGCTATATCAAATCAGGGACTTTTTTTATTGGTGAGGCCTTTGGCGAAATTTTCTCACGACTACCGGTAATTTCTTTAGGAATGGATGAAGATTCATTATTCGACGAAAATGGCGGAGTTTATATTAATGAGCAGGAACATATTTCCAGGCCTGTATTTTTTGATTATTATGATAAGTCAGAAGGGACCTATCAGTCTGCAAGCCGCATCGCACTGATAAATGATAACGCGCTTAAAAAAAGTCAGAAAAGTTTAAGCTTGTGGATTCCTGATTCATCATTCAATTATTCTTTTTTTGATAGCGCCGGATTTAATCAGCATGATTCGCTCCTCGCTATATCACCTATGGTGGCTAATGATTTGAGTTTGTTTGAACGTTATTTGATAACACAGGAATTTAAATCCAGCATCCCTGAAAGAGGCCTCAAACCGGTGGTGATTTTTATTAATGGCGAATACTGGGGGATTCATCTTTTATCATCTTCAATCAGTACAGCATTTATAGAACAGCAGACGGGTAGCTCTAATGTTGAGTTGATATATAATTGTTCGGATATTATTAGAAAACTGAAAGAATTAAACGATAAACTTGAATTTGCTTCTGAGATTTCTTCTGCACAGGAAATATTAAGCACTGACATGCTAATCGAGCTCATTTTAAGAAAGAAATTAGGAGGAACCGGGGTGCCGGTTTTATGGAAAGAGGCGGGTAACTCCTGGCAAATGGCCTTAAAATATAATCAGTGTAAAGACTCTGGCTATTCTCAGGTCTGGAAGGAAATCAAGAAGATGCACAGAAAATTATCTCAATTTAAAGGATATCGCATCAGTTATTCTTCCATTGCTGTGCAACGGATTAATTCCGCAAGTTTCCCAAAATCGCCCGGGACCCTTGACTCTGTGTTTATTCACTATGCTCCGCTTATTCCCGAGCATGTAAAACGATGGCACTATCCATCAAATATTATGGAGTGGGAAACGGCTGTTAAAAGAACGAAACATCAGTTTTTACAAAACAGCAATGATGTTTTATCTGAAATTTCATTAAAAGCATGGAATCCATTGAGGATTTTCCCAAACCCCGCCTCAAAAAGTTTTAACCTAATTTCGCCATTTTCAGGTGAAGTTGAGGTCTACGATAATCGGGGCAATTTCATTTATCAGCAAAATGTCGATCAGGATGAAGAAATATCTATTGATATAGATTATTGGAATAGAGGCGTGTACATAGTTAAATTCTATGGGCAGACTTTGGTTTTTTCCAGAAAACTAATCGTGGCCCCATAATCAAAGGTTGAGATTATATTGCAGATTGATTTCTACAAGCCTATCAATGTCCGGGATCCGGACGTTGACATCCCGCTGATGCCGGTAAAACACTTCCATATCAAAATCATCCATAAGCTCAATATCCAATCCAAATTCAATGCGCCATTGGTTGATTTGATATTTTCGGTCAATTCTGTAATAAAACTCCCCTGAGAGATAAGGATCGGCAATGGAGGTGAGGTTGTAATCAAATAACAGCCTGTTTCTGATATACTGTCGGTTGTCACTTTCGCTACCTTCAATTTCTTTGGCCCACTGGTAACGAGCTCTGTACTGAATATCCAAATCTTCTACAACCTCCTCTTCCAGATAAACTGATAGGGTAATCCTGTCTTCATTAATGTCCGGACTACCTGTAGTGGCAAAATTGTCAGGGATAAAAGAGTGGCGGTATCCGCTTTTTACCTCAAACAAGTCGCTAATCTGATAAGCCACGCCAGCTTCAACCAGGAAGGTTTCAAATTGGGTTAAATGATCCTCCGCCCGGGCCTCAGCTTCAAATTCAAGCGTTAAGTCTTTGGTTGTCTCAAGGTCCAGTTTTCCGCCGAATCTTGTCTCCTGTCCCTTAGCGGACCATAAAAAAGCAATGCTGAATAAAAAAATCAACGTTTTTTTCAAACCTCACTTATAATTGATGATTTTTAATAATTTCAAAAATACAACCTTCTAACAGAATAGGTTGTATTTCCGGGGTTTTCTGTAAAAAGATTTAAAAAGCTATTTTTCCTACTCCGATAAATAAAAATATATTTGCACAACGAAAACGTTTGTTATGGGATACACATACAAATATCCGAGGCCGGCACTTACGACGGATGCCGTTATTTTCAGTAAATCTGCTGATGAGCTAAAAATATTACTGATTCAAAGAAAAAACCCTCCCTTTTTGGGCTACTGGGCATTTCCGGGCGGGTTTGTGGAAATGGATGAAACCCTTAAAGCAAGTGCTGCCAGAGAGTTGAAGGAGGAAACCGGTTTGGATAATGTGGAGCTGGAACAATTTAGAGCCTACGGCGCAATTCAGCGCGATCCACGCGGGCGAACCGTCTCGGTTGTTTATCACGGATTTGTAGATGAGAAAAAGGTTCGCATTAAAGCCAGGGACGATGCTAACGAAGCGCAATGGTTCCCAATCTCGTTTTTACCCAAACTAGCTTTCGATCATCAGGATATTCTTAACGATTTGCTCGAGGAATTGAATTTAAGGTGAAAATAGTCGCTGATCTGCATCAGTGAAACCACTTATATCCGGGAAAAAGGGTTTAGTTATTTTTGTTGGGTAAATAACAAAATCTGTTGTGATGAAAAAAAACTTTGGGATCTTAATTCTGTTTTTATTCTTATTGCCGGGTGTTCTCGCACAAAATATTCAATACAATAAGTTTTTTAAAGATAAGACGCTTCGAATCGATTATGTGCATAGCGGAACAGATCAATCGCAATCATGGGCCATTGATGAGTTATTGGAAGAACCGCATTGGGGAGGCTCCAGAATTAATCTTATAGATACCCTGGGTTGTGGAAGCTATCTTTTTGAAGCATACGATAAATCCAGCGGAAAGCTGATTTATAGCCATGGCTACAGCACGTTATTCAGGGAGTGGCAAACAACAAAAGAAGCCGGTAAAACAACCAAAGCCTTCTCGGAAACAGTGATTATGCCTTTTCCAAAAGATGATGTAAATATTGTTTTTTACAGCAGGGATAAACAAAATAATTTCGAAAAGCAGTTCACCTATATGGTGGATGTTGATTCATATTTTATTAAACCCGAAAGAAGACATACGTATTCTTCTTTTGATGTTCTGAACAATGGGGATCCAGCTAAACGTGTAGATGTTGTTATTCTTCCCGAGGGGTATACCCAGCAAGAGTTGGGGACATTCGTTAAAGACTGTGATGAATTTGCAGATGCCTTGTTTAGCAAACAGCCCTATAAGAAGAATAAAAATAAATTTAACATCCGCGGTATTCTTGCCCCCTCGAAGGAGAGCGGTTCCGATATCCCTGGTAAGGACCAGTGGCGGGAAACAATTCTTAATTCTTCATTTTTTACATTTGATCTTGAGCACTATTGTATGACAACAGATAATAAAAGTGTAAGAGATTTGGCCGCCAATGCCCCTTATGATCAAATTTATATCCTCATTAATTCTGAAAAATACGGGGGTGGCGCCATATACAATCATTATAGTGTAAGTGTCAACTCCAGCCCGTATGCTTCAAGGATCTTTTTGCATGAATTCGGGCATGGATTTGCTGCCCTCGGCGATGAATATTATAATTCGGAAGTGACCTATAATGAGTTTTACCCTCTTGACAGGGAACCCTGGGAATCAAATTTGACAACGCTAAAGAAGTTTGAATCAAAATGGAAGGATATGATCCCCGACAGCGTACCGGTGCCCACCCCCGATAAGAAAAAATTTGAAGACGTAACCGGTGTTTTTGAAGGAGGAGGGTATGTAAGTAAAGGGGTATACCGACCTGCCTATAACTGTATAATGAATGTTATAAGATATAAGGGATTTTGTGAAGTTTGTAAAAAGGCGATTCAGGAAATGATAGACTTCAGGGCCCGGTAATAGAATTATTTTGAGTAGCTGCTAAGCAAGGAAATTCACAATAAAGAGGTAAGTATAAATAATATTTTTTTCGTTTTTTTGCACATAAATTAAATCTAAAGAATAAATCATGTTAACAACCTTATCTGATCTAGTAAATATTGCCAGGAAAAAAAAGACAAGAAGGTTAGCGGTGGCTGCCGCTGAAGATAAAGCTGTCCTTGAAGCTGTTAAAGATGCACAGAAGGAAAGTATAATACAACCCGTTTTAGTAGGAGATAAAGAAAAGATAGAGGCCCTTGGAAAAGAGGTAGGCTTGAGTATAGAAGAAGCAGAGATTATCGATAACCGGAAAGGAGCGAATGAGTCGGCGCGAATCGCTGTATCGATTGTAAGAGAGGGCAAAGCCGATGTTTTGATGAAGGGTATGGTAAGCACGGGGCCATTACTCAAGGCTGTTTTGGATAAGGAAAATGGGTTGAGAAAAGGAGGCGCTTTAAGTCACCTGGCACTGTTTGAATCGCCTTATTACCATAAACTACTTGGAGTAACGGACGCTGCTATGAATGTGGCACCCGAGTTTGAGGAAAAAGTAAGTATACTCAATAATGCTGTCGAAGCCTTCCATAAGTTGGGTATTGAAACTCCGAAGGTAGCTGTTGTAGGAGCTGTAGAGACCGTAAACCCGAAGATGGAAGCTACTACACATGCGGCCTTGATGAAAATCATGAATGTCCGGAATCAGATTAAAGGATGCGTAGTGGATGGTCCGCTGGCTATTGATAATGCAGTGTCGAAAGAAGCAGCCAGGCATAAAGGAATTTACGGCGATGTGGCCGGGGATTGCGATATTATTCTTACGCCTGATATAGAGTCGGGGAATATTTTATATAAATCAATGAATTTTCTTGGCGGAGCCACTGCTGCAGCTGTTATCATGGGAGCTGCCGTGCCGGTGGTACTTACTTCGCGATCAGATAATAAAAAAAGTAAGATGCTTTCCATTGCTTTAGCTGCTGCTATGGATTAATGGGGCAAGTAAATTTTACAGAATAAAATATGGATGAAAATATTCGCATATTGGCAATTAATCCAGGGTCAACATCTACTAAAATAGCTGTTTACCAGAATGGAAAGCCAATATTTTTAAAAACTATAAAACACTCAACCGAACAACTCGATAAGTTTGAAAAAATAACCGATCAGTACGAATATCGCAAAAAGATGATTTACCGCGAGCTGGAGGATGCCGAAGTTCGGTTAAATCTTATACGTGCTGTCGTTGGCCGGGGAGGATTGGTGAAACCTATTGCCTCAGGGGTTTATGAAGTCAATGAGGAAATGAAAAAGGATTTGCAGAAAAGCCCTTTAGGAGAGCATGCCAGTAATCTTGGGGGATTGATAGCCGATGATTTTGCGAAAGCCTTGCCGGATGCTAAAGCATTTATTGCTGACCCTGTGGTTGTTGATGAGATGGAGCCGTTGGCCCGGTATTCAGGACATCCCGACTTTGAGAGGTTTTCTATTTTTCATGCGCTTAATCAAAAGGCAGTAGCCCGGTCGCACGCAAAATCCATCATGCAGAAATATGAAGAATTAAACCTGATTGTTATTCATCTTGGTGGTGGAATTTCTGTAGGAGCCCATAAAAAAGGCAGAGTAATTGATGTTAACCAGGCCCTGGATGGGGATGGTCCGTTTTCTCCCGAAAGAACCGGAACGCTCCCTGTGGGCGCATTGGTTAAGGCAGCTTTTAGTGGGAAATACACCCTTGGTGAAATGAAGAAAATGATTAAGGGAAACGGAGGAATGGCCGCTTACCTTGGCACCAATGATGCTTATGATGCTGAATTGAAAGCTGCTGATGGGGATCAGAATGCTAAAGAAGTATTTGAGGCTATGGCCTACCAGGTGGCCAAAGAAGTTGGGGCTATGTATACTGTGCTCTTCGGTGAAGTGGATGGAATTCTTATTACCGGAGGTATAGCAAACAGCAAGTGGTTTGTGAACCTTATCATTCAGCGCGTACATAAAATAGCTCCTGTCCACGTATATCCCGGAGAGGATGAGATGAGAGCCCTGGCAACCAACGGGCTTCTTTTGCTGAAAGGGGAAATACAGCCAAAGATTTATGAATAGCTATTCCAGGGTTTTTATATAATCAAAATTTTAACAAAAAGATATTTTAATATTTTATCTTTGCACCTCGCATTAGCCTCTTTAGCTCAGTTGGTAGAGCAACGCTCTCGTAAAGCGTAGGTCGCCGGTTCGAGTCCGGTGAGAGGCTCGAAAACAGCAGGTACTTCAAATATCCCGGGATTAACATGTCACAAGTTTCAATTATTCGAGGTTTGAGTACTTGGGAAGACTTTTTTTGTACTTCTTTTATTGTTTTGAGGGAAAAACCATAAGAAGAGAACTTCGCAGGTATTTTTTTCCTTTCTTAGATGGATTATTTTTTCAATATTTGTGTATTACAAAATTTTTAAACCATGAAAAATATTACAAAAATTGCCTTGCTATTGATAGGTATCGGCTTATTAGCGGGTTGCTCCAAAAAGTTTTACGAGTCTGATGAAATGGAAGTGATGAGACGAAAACATAAGTCTATGGCCGTATTGCCGCCAAAAATCGGAATTGCTGCCGATAAGAAGCCTTCACCGAGCACTGCATTAAGCGGTGGAAAAGTAGGAAGCGCATATGATATGCAGGAAATTTTGGTTCAGAAACTGAATCAAAAGTCAGATAAATATTCGGTTTCCATAATGCCGGTTGATAAAACAAATCAAAAACTAAATCAGGGAAATACCAGTTACTATGATTTGTATACCGTCAAATCGGTAAAAGAGCTTGGTAATATTTTATTTGTTGACGGACTCCTAAAAGGAGAAATAAAAGCTCCTAAAGCGCTGGATGGAGAAAGTGAGGATGATGGAAACATTGAGGTTAAAATCAGCCTGTTCGAAGCTAACAGTGGGGAGTTATTATGGGAATACCAAGACAAATATAAGTATAATGAATATAACAGTGCTGAGAAATTAGGGGACAAAATTTTTAGTAAAATATCAGGAAAATTTCCATATAAATAATTATAAAAAAGCCTCCGATAATTCTTGTTAATCGGAGGCTTTCAGCTGTTTTTAGTATGTATTACTCTTTTTCTTTTTCATGATGATGATCAAGGTGTTTCATATCTTCTTTTGAAAAGTAAGCTTTTTCGAATTTCTCAAGCGTCTCCCGAAGCGTTGACACATGATCCTGGTTTGTGGTCTGCTTTGTTTTCATGGCGAATACAACTAATTTGTGCGCAAGTGTTATTTGGTTGATGTATTTATCATATGCTTCCGAGTCACTCTTATCCTTAATTTTGATACGTTGGTGCATGAAATACTGCTCAACAATATGTTGTACTTTTCTAGCGTGATCTTCCTTCGTGGTGACCCATCTCACAATTTGATTATAATTCTTGTCATCTTCTGCCTGAAGCGTTTCGATTTGATTCATTGCTTTTTCAATAGTCGTAAAGTGCTCATAAAGTTGTTTTACTCTCAATTGATCATTGTATATTCCGCAAGGTACTTCACAATGAGCAAAAGAGCTGTTCGAGGCAAATAACCCTATTAATAAAGTTGCTGCGATTAAAATTCTCTTTTTCATGATTTTATTTTTTTGGTTAAAACGAGTTAACAAAATGAATATGAGAATGTTTGAGACCGAAATTACGGACAGCATTCTGCAATCTAAAATAAAAAAAAAGAAAATGAGGGGTTTGTGAATCGGTTTGCTCCAGGTTTCATTCTGTTCTAAATGATGATATCTATAATAATAAATTATTAACATTATTTTTTTGCGTTCTCTGGTGAGTTTGAGGTAACTTTGTAATTAATATTCAATAGCCTGCCAGGTATATTGATTTAAATGCAAATTAGTTGTTAACATT
>CAYFQK010000070.1:0-13373 GCA_964345255.1 uncultured Bacteroidales bacterium
TCCAGCTATTAAAAGGCTTTTATTCAATTTCATAGTTTATAATTTATGACGGGAAGAACTATTTTTTTTATGACTTAGACAACCCAACAGAGTAAAACTTGTTGTCTAATTTAGATTTATTTGAATACTTATTTCAATATTGCTTGCCTAATAAAACAATACTGAATAAATGACTTGCTATTATCAAATCATTCTTTCTCAAGATATCTTGAAATAACGAGCCTTTGAATCTCGGAAGTTCCTTCGCCAATCTGCAGCAATCGCTGGTCGCGGTAAAAACGCTCGATGTCGTAGTCTTTGGTCAGGCCATACCCACCGTGAATTTGAACAGCCTCATCGGCGACCTCTTTGGCGATTTCAGAGCAGTAAAGCTTAGCCATGGCCGATTCTTTGCCGTAAGGCTCTCCCTGGTCTTTCAGCCAGCAGGCATTGTACAAGAAGCTGCGGGCATGTTCTATCTTCATAGCCATGTCGGCCAGCTTAAAGGCGTTAATTTGGAATTTACCGATGGGTTTACCAAACTGCTTTCGTTCTTTAGAATACTGTTGGGCCATTTCGAAAGCGCCCTGCGCCAGACCGAGGCCCATGGCAGCAATGGATAATCTTCCGCCATCCAGTGTGGATAACATGATTTTCGAACCATCCCCGCGCTTGCCCACAAGGTTTTCTTCAGGAACACGACAGTCGTCGAAAAAGAGCATGGCCGTATCGCTGCTCCGCCACATCATCTTATTGTGCATCGTCTGACGGGTAAATCCTTTGGTTCCTTTCTCCACGATGATCGTCGAGAATTCTTTCCTGCCATTTTCATCTTCGCCGGTGACGGCCTGAACGGTAGCTCCTTCGCTGATATCCACCGATCCGTTGGTGATAAATATTTTGGAACCATTGATGACCCATTGGCCATCTTCCAGGTAGGCTTTCGTTTTGCTTCCCCGTGAATCGCTGCCGGCTTCGGGTTCGGTGAGTCCAAATGCCCAGAGGGTGTTTCCGGTGGTTAACGCCGGAAGATATTTTTCTTTCTGCTCTTTGTTTCCGTAGTTATAAATCGGTCCAATGCCAAGCGAGTTGTGGGCTGCCAATGTAGAGGCCTGCGAGCCATCCACCCGGGCTATTTCTTCCACAGCTATAATGTAGGAGAGGGTATCAAGATTTTGGCCACCATACTCTTCCGGCAGGGTCATACCAAACAGCCCCAATTCTCCCATCCGGGTTGTCAGCTGTTTCGAAAACTCCGCCTTTTCGTCCAGTTCGGCAGCCACCGGTTTAATTTCCCTTTCGGCAAAATCCCGGACGGTTTGACGGATTAGTTCGTGTTCTTCGGTTAGATGCGGGTATTTCATAGTTACCTTTTATTTTCCTAATGAACGTTTGCCAAAAAATTATGTTTTCTTTTGTTTAACTTATTTAGATTTTTTTTATACAAAATGAACTTTTATGTTAGTTGTTTGTAAACTAAACATCCTGCTAAATCGTTGGTGCCCGCCTGACCGGCGAGGGTAGGTATGAATGGAACATGAATTAATCAACGTAAGCTTCTCTTATAACGAATTTTATTTCCTTTGTTTCAGGATGAGACAGTTTACCTAAAAACTTAACAACTCTTTGCTTGTCGATAGTTCGGATTTGGTCTAAAACTGCCCAACCTGTTTTATCCTTATGTTTAATCTCCACTCGAGTGGGATAGTTCTTTGAGCTTGATGTCATTGGGGCAATCACGATGGTTTTAAGATATTTATTCATCTCGTCGGGTGAGATAACGATACATGGCCGGGTTTTTTGAATTTCACTGCCTATGGTTGGGTCCAGATTAACCAGTATAATGGAGTATTGCTTTATTTCCATTCCTCAAAATCTTCATCATGAAAAATATCGTCAAATAATAACTCATCATCCCCTCTGTCAGCCATTTCTCTGAAAGATTCCTCCCAATTTTTGCGTGGTTCGGAAACCGGTTTGATAACAATTTGCTTTTGCTCAAGTTTTAATTCAACCGCCTCACCTATTCCATACTGCTCCAGGAGGGTTTTGCTTAAGCGTATTCCTCTGGAATTGCCTATTTTTATAACGGGTACTTGCATATTATTACTTTCTTATGTTATCATAAAGTTATTACAAATTTAAGTGTCGTACAAGTACAAATTCTTTATTGGTGTATTCGTGGCAAAAAAAAATGCCACTAATGCACGAATTAAAGACAAATAATTACAATACTATCCTTTGTGAATTAAGCTTAAGCTCCCCAAAATTGACAATTAAGGCAAGTTTGTTATTTGAAACTTTCAGATAGTTTATGGCTTGAGCCACAAACTCATCTACAATGCCTGAGACAGCTTTTATTTCCAGAATGATTTTTCCAAATACAACAAAATCTGCATAAAACTTATGGGGTAAAATGATTCCTTTGTAATTCACTTCGTATTCTTTTTCTCTTTGGTAAGGTATACCAGCTCTTTTGAATTCATATTCCAAAGCATCTTTATAAACGATTTCCAGAAAACCTGGTCCGAGATTATTATGAACTTCAAAACATTTGCCTATGATTTGGTAGCTTTCTTCTTTGTGGATAATATCACTCATGTTGGTTAGAAGTAAAGGTTTCTAAGATTATAAAATTAAGCGAAATATTCATTCGTGTATTCGTGGCTGTAAAAAATAATGCCACTAATTCTCGAATTTAAGACGAATATCTATGGTTCATACCATTATGCGAAAAGCATATTCATTCGTGCATTCGTGGCAAAAAAAGAAAGCCACGAATACTCGAATTAAAGACGTATGAATTTATGTAACGCTGCAGGGCCATTGCAAAAATGCATAAAGCGGACGCTTAATTTTTTTTCAATAATCCTTAATAAGTATATCTGTTGGGATATCTAATCTTTTATGTAACCGCCTAATCATGGATAAAGTTAATTTTCTTCTTTTATTTAAAACCTCACTTATTCTGCTTTTATAACCTAATGTTGATGCTAAATCTTTTTGCTTCAATCCCAATTGTTCCATTCGAAATTTGATGGCTTCTATAGGATCGGGGAAATCAATCGGAAAATTATCTTTTTCAAACTTATCGATCAACATCGAAAGGATTTCAAGTTCATCTCCTTCCGGAGTCCCTGATTTTGCATCAAAAATCCCTTCAAGCCGTTCAAGTGCTTGTTTGTAATCTTCTTCTGTCTTTATTGGTTTGATATTCATAACATAATTTCAACCACATTGTCAATTGCCTCGACCATGTGTTTCAGTCTTTCTTGATCTCTTGGCTTTTCTCTCATAAATTAGAATCTTATCGGTATCGGAAGAATGTTTTGCGGATTCTTTTAGCTGTCCTTCTTCAACCAAATCCACTTTTTTATTAGTGAGCGCCTCTAAATCATTCTTGATCCGGGAATATTTAAGCAAGGAGATTTTTGCACCAGATAGAAATCTAACCAGTATATCTATATCACTCTTTTCATTTTCTTCAGAGCGGGCATAAGAACCAAATACCCATGCCTTCTCAATAGGCTGGTTGATAAAATATCTCGCTATTTTATTGATTATCCGGTCATCCATATCATTACAAAGTTAATGAATATTTCTTCATTCGTGGCAAAAATGATACCGCGAATACTCGCCTGACCGGCAAAGGCAGGCACGAATGGAACATGAATTAATCAACGTAAGCTTCTCTTATAACGAATTTTATTTCCTTTGTTTCAGGATGAGACAGTTTACCTAAAAACTTAACAACTCTTTGCTTGTCGATAGTTCGGATTTGGTCTAAAACTGCCCAACCTGTTTTATCCTTATGTTTAATCTCCACTCGAGTGGGATAGTTCTTTGAGCTTGATGTCATTGGGGCAATCACGATGGTTTTAAGATATTTATTCATCTCGTCGGGTGAGATAACGATACATGGCCGGGTTTTTTGAATTTCACTGCCTATGGTTGGGTCCAGATTAACCAGTATAATGGAGTATTGCTTTATTTCCATTCCTCAAAATCTTCATCATGAAAAATATCGTCAAATAATAACTCATCATCCCCTCTGTCAGCCATTTCTCTGAAAGATTCCTCCCAATTTTTGCGTGGTTCGGAAACCGGTTTGATAACAATTTGCTTTTGCTCAAGTTTTAATTCAACCGCCTCACCTATTCCATACTGCTCCAGGAGGGTTTTGCTTAAGCGTATTCCTCTGGAATTGCCTATTTTTATAACGGGTACTTGCATATTATTACTTTCTTATGTTATCATAAAGTTATTACAAATTTAAGTGTCGTACAAGTACAAATTCTTTATTGGTGTATTCGTGGCAAAAAAAAATGCCACTAATGCACGAATTAAAGACAAATAATTACAATACTATCCTTTGTGAATTAAGCTTAAGCTCCCCAAAATTGACAATTAAGGCAAGTTTGTTATTTGAAACTTTCAGATAGTTTATGGCTTGAGCCACAAACTCATCTACAATGCCTGAGACAGCTTTTATTTCCAGAATGATTTTTCCAAATACAACAAAATCTGCATAAAACTTATGGGGTAAAATGATTCCTTTGTAATTCACTTCGTATTCTTTTTCTCTTTGGTAAGGTATACCAGCTCTTTTGAATTCATATTCCAAAGCATCTTTATAAACGATTTCCAGAAAACCTGGTCCGAGATTATTATGAACTTCAAAACATTTGCCTATGATTTGGTAGCTTTCTTCTTTGTGGATAATATCACTCATGTTGGTTAGAAGTAAAGGTTTCTAAGATTATAAAATTAAGCGAAATATTCATTCGTGTATTCGTGGCTGTAAAAAATAATGCCACTAATTCTCGAATTTAAGACGAATATCTATGGTTCATACCATTATGCGAAAAGCATATTCATTCGTGCATTCGTGGCAAAAAAAGAAAGCCACGAATACTCGAATTAAAGACGTATGAATTTATGTAACGCTGCAGGGCCATTGCAAAAATGCATAAAGCGGACGCTTAATTTTTTTTCAATAATCCTTAATAAGTATATCTGTTGGGATATCTAATCTTTTATGTAACCGCCTAATCATGGATAAAGTTAATTTTCTTCTTTTATTTAAAACCTCACTTATTCTGCTTTTATAACCTAATGTTGATGCTAAATCTTTTTGCTTCAATCCCAATTGTTCCATTCGAAATTTGATGGCTTCTATAGGATCGGGGAAATCAATCGGAAAATTATCTTTTTCAAACTTATCGATCAACATCGAAAGGATTTCAAGTTCATCTCCTTCCGGAGTCCCTGATTTTGCATCAAAAATCCCTTCAAGCCGTTCAAGTGCTTGTTTGTAATCTTCTTCTGTCTTTATTGGTTTGATATTCATAACATAATTTCAACCACATTGTCAATTGCCTCGACCATGTGTTTCAGTCTTTCTTGATCTCTTGGCTTTTCTCTCATAAATTAGAATCTTATCGGTATCGGAAGAATGTTTTGCGGATTCTTTTAGCTGTCCTTCTTCAACCAAATCCACTTTTTTATTAGTGAGCGCCTCTAAATCATTCTTGATCCGGGAATATTTAAGCAAGGAGATTTTTGCACCAGATAGAAATCTAACCAGTATATCTATATCACTCTTTTCATTTTCTTCAGAGCGGGCATAAGAACCAAATACCCATGCCTTCTCAATAGGCTGGTTGATAAAATATCTCGCTATTTTATTGATTATCCGGTCATCCATATCATTACAAAGTTAATGAATATTTCTTCATTCGTGCATTCATGGCAAAAAATCAATGCCACTAATGCACGAATTGAAGACGAATACCTTAGGCTACTTTCCTGTACCTCCAGATAGCCAGTGACAGGATAATTACCGCATAAATCAACAGGCTGTAGATTTCACGCTGGATGTCGGCCAGGCCGGAGCCTTTCAGGATGATCATGCGGATGACCTTCATGAAATACATAAACGGGTTGATGACGTTGATGGTCTGGGCCCAGTTGGGCATGCTCTCGGTGGGGGTGAAGATACCGCTCATCAGGATGAACGTCAGCATGAAAAAGAACATCACGAACATGACCTGCTGCTGGCTATTGCTGATGGCCGACAGGAAAAGCCCGAACCCCAGAGCTACCAGCAAATAAATCAGCGTGAAAAGGAACAGTACGGCATAGCTTCCCTCCATGGGCAGGTTGAAAAACACGTGCCCGATAACCAGTCCGAAGGCCAGCTCGAACAGGGCGAGGATCATAAAAGGAATCATCTTCCCGATGATAAACTGATATTTTTGGATGGGGGTCACGTTGAGCTGTTCGATAGTTCCCAGTTCCTTCTCACGAACAATGTTTAAAGCGGTTAAAAACATCCCGACAATGGTTACCAGGATAACCAGAATACCCGGCAACATGTAGATATTGTAATCCAGCTGCGAATTAAAAAAGTAGCGGGTGTTGATCTCTACGGGTAGCTCAAACTTTTTCCCGAGCTGGTCGATCAGGATTTTGTCGTTAAAATCGCTGATGATGGATGTGGTATAGGCATTGATTAATCCGGCTGCGGTGCCGTTAATGGCGTTGATCAAAAACTGCACATCCGCTTCTTTCTCGCCCAGCAAATCTTTCTCGAAACCCTGTGGGATATGGATGACAATATCCGAACTGTTGTCTTTTAAATCGGCTTCCGCGTTCTTTACCGAAAAGTTGGCTTTGTTGACCTGGTAAAACGGCGAGCCGTCAAATTTGGCAATCATTTCACGCGAAGTGGAAGTCATATCCTTGTCCACCACCGTCATGTCGATCTTTTTCATCTCCAAAGTGGCAGCGTTAACCAGGATGACCAGCTGCACAATCGGCACCGCAAAAATCAGCGGCAGCATGGTTTTGTTACGGAATATCTGGATGAATTCTTTTTGTATCAGAAAGCCTATTGTTCTCATGGTTTGGTTTTATTCCAGTCGCAACTTAAATTTTTTCACACTCAGCATGATGAATATCGCCGTCATCCCGCCAAGGACAAGCGTCTCTTTCCACACGAAAGCGATTCCAGTCCCTTTAAGCATGATGTTTTTCAGGATGATGATGAAGTACTTCGGTGGCATAATCGCGCTCAGCCATTGCAGAAGTTTCGGCATGTTTTCGATCGGGAAGATGAATCCCGACAATAGCAACGTAGGCAGCATCAGTGCAAACAGCGAGATAAACATCGCCACTTGTTGGTTCGGAGCCATAGTCGAAATGAAAATGCCCAGCGACAGCGACAGGGTGATGAACAGGACGCTTTCCAGCATCAGCAATGTCAGGCTTCCGCGAATAGGCAAACCGAAGACAAAAACCCCCAGCACCAGAATGGTTATGGCATTGATGATGGAGAGCAATACGTAAGGGGTGACTTTCCCCACTACGATTTGCGTGGGGCGCAGCGGCGACACCAGCAGATTTTCCATGGTGCCCAGCTCCTTTTCCCGGGCAATAGAAATCGATGTCATCATCGCTGAGACCAGCATCAGGATCAGCGCCATGGTTCCCGGTACGAACATGAAAACGCTGGCCAGGTTTTGATTGTATAGCATCCGAACTTCAGAATTGATTTGGAAAGGAAGCTGGTCGATGTTGAACTCTTCCTTCACGAAATCGCGGATGATGGCGCCCGAATAGCTGGTGATAAGATTGGCCCGGTTGGGGTCGGACGCATCTGCAATGAGTTGCACGGACGCTTTGCTATCGGTATGCAGCTTCTTCGAGAAATTATTTTCATAGACGACCACCAGTTTCACTTCCCCTTCCCTGAAAATGCGGTCGATGTTTTTCATGCTTTTCAGTTCCCGGTTCAGGATGAAGTAACCCGATGAGGTTAGCTTGTTGGTAATCTGGCGGGTATGCTCATCCTTCGACTGGTCGTACACGGCAATCTGCACATCCCTGATGTCGTTTTTGACCACATACCCGAAAATCAGTATCTGGGCTATCGGGATGCCAAACAGGATGAGCATCGTACGGGTATCCCTGAAAATGTGCTGTATCTCTTTTTTTACAAATGCCAGAAATCGTTTCACAGCGTTTGGTTTTTAGTTTCTTGCCAATTTGATGAATAAGTCGTTGACCGATTTTACGCCATACTCTTTTTTTAGCTCCCGCGGCTCTCCGAAGGCCCTGATTTGACCGGCGACCATCATCGAGACGGTGTCGCAGTATTCGGCTTCATCCATGTAGTGGGTAGTTACGAAGATGGTTTTGCCCTCTTCGGACGCTTCGTAAATCATTTCCCAGAACTGGCGACGTGTTACCGGATCGACACCGCTGGTCGGCTCGTCCAAAAATACCACCTGCGGGTGATGCATGATGGCTACCGAAAAAGCCAGCTTTTGTTTCCAGCCCAGCGGGAGTGCCTCCAGTATCCTGTTGCGATATTCGTACAATTCGAGTCGCTTTAAGAGCTCTTCGGTGCGCTGACGAATCTTTTTGCGCGAAAGGCCATAAATACCCCCAAAAAGCCTGAAATTTTCCCTGATGGTCAGATCATCGTACAGGGAAAATTTCTGACTCATGTAGCCGATATTCTGCTTGATCTTTTCGGGATGCTTGACGGCATCAAAGCCTGCCACACTGACCTTTCCGGATGTGGGAGCTGAAATCCCGCAAAGGATTTTAATGGCCGTGGTCTTGCCGGCGCCATTGGCTCCCAGGAATCCCAGGATTTCCCCTTTCTTCACGTGGAAAGTCAGGCGATCATTAGCGGTAAACTTCCCGAATTTCTTCACCAGGTTTTCCACTTCGATGATGTTCTCATTCGTCATGTTGTCGTCGCATTAGGTTCATAAAGCAATCTTCAATGCCCGGTTCAATGGACTGCACCACAATATCCTCATGGCCTTTTTCGCTAAGAAACTCCTTAAGTTTTTTCCGGTTGAGTTTTTCACGGGTTGCCAGGTGAACGGTATCCCCGAAAGGGAAAGCCGAAACGGTTTTGTCAAAACTTCGCAGGTCTTTGATCAGTTGATGAAGTTCTTTCGATTCCACCGCGTAAATCTCATGGTCGTATTTTCCAATGATGTTGCCGGGGGTATCCACATCCAGCAACTGTCCTTCCTGCATCAGCGCCACCCTGTCGCAAAGAGCGGCCTCATCCATGTAGGGGGTGGAGACAATGATGGTGATTCCTATCTCCTCCAGGTTTTTGAGCATCTCCCAGAATTCTTTCCGCGAAACGGCATCCACACCGGTGGTTGGTTCATCCAGGAAAAGGATGTGGGGTTTGTGGATTAGCGCACAGGAAAGGGCCAGCTTTTGCTTCATCCCACCCGACAGTCTGCCGGCCAGGCGCTTTTTAAACGGCTCGATTTGCCGGTAGATGTCTTTGATGAGATGGTAGTTCTCACCCACCGTCGTCCCGAAAATGCTGGCGTAGAAGTTCAGATTCTCTTCCAAACTCAAATCCTGGTAAAGCGAAAAACGTCCGGGCATGTATCCCGCGATTTTACGAATACCCTTAAAATCGCGAAGGGTATCCATACCGAAAATGGATGCCTGTCCTTCGCCGGGATACAGCAGCGTGGTCAGGATGCGGATAAGTGATGTTTTTCCGGCGCCGTCCGGGCCTATCAGGCCGAAAATCTCACCCTTTTCCACCTGCATGCTGATCCCGCTAAGGGCTTTCACCTCATCGTAGGATTTGTGGATGTTATGAGCTTCGGCTGCTTTCATTACTCCTCAGCTCTTGTCCAATACTGGGTGCGTCCTAGCAGCGATATTCCGATGTATCCGCGTACTTTGAGCCTGTCGGGTGATTTCATCTCGATGTAGCAGTCGTAGGTTTTCCCGCTTTTCGGGTCGTAGATTTCCCCGTCTTCCCATTCGCCGTCGCCGTCATAAACGAAATCCTTCATGAAAACCAGTCCTTTGATAGGCCGGTCCTGCAAGTCTTCATCCGGATTCTCATCGTCCAGCTTAGGCTCTCCAGTTTCCGGATCGATAGGTTCTTCGAGCCAGACGATTTTGGCGAAATACTTTCCGTCTTCTTCATAAATTTCGAACCGGGCATCTTTCTCTTCGTTGTACCATAGTCCGGTGACAGCGTCTGCATCGGTCTGTGCCGCCAAAAACAAGGGCGCGATTAACGTAAACAGTAAAAAAATGGATTTCTTCATAGCTTCAGATTTTGGTTAAAAATTGGCTTCTCCGGGCATGCCGATTTTCAGGGAACCGTCGTTAGGCACCCGGATTTTTACGGCATACACCAGCTTAACTCTTTCTTCTTTGGTTTGTATTACTTTCGGGGTAAATTCCGCATCGTCGGCAATCCAGCTTACCGTACCCGTCAGGCTGCGGTTTTCGGTTTTGTTCTCATCAATCAGCACCTCAACCTGCTGGCCGATTTTCACATGCGGAAGCTGGGCGCCGCTGATGTAGACCTTCAGCTCCATTTCATCCAGGGCCGCCACTTTGTAGAGCGACTTACCCGGAGCCACCAGCTCGCCCTTTTCAGCAAATTTGTTGATGACCGTCCCCTTCACGGGATTTTTTATCATGGCCTTGTCGATTTTGTCCTCCACCTGGGCCATTTTTGTGTCCAGAATATCCAGTTCGGAGCGGATGCCCTTTTTCCGGACCCGAACCGATCGAATTTGTTTTTCGAGCGTTTTCACCTTCCCTTCGATGTCGTCCAGCTTCTGTTCGGTAGCGGCATTGTCGGCATGCAACTTTTTGATGCGGTTGAGCTGAATTTTGGCGTTTTCCAGCTGCTGTTCCTGTACATCAATTTGGGCATCCAGGTTGCTGAATTTGGTTTTAACTGACTGTTTCTGCGCCAGCAGCTCTTTTCTTTGCAGATGCAGGGAGGAAGTATCCACGTAACCCAGCATCTGACCTTCCTTCAGTTCAGCTCCTTTTTCGACGTCAAAAGCTTTGAGTTCGCCCTGAGCTTGTGCCGAAACAGTGATTTCGGTAGCCTCAAAATTGCCGTACGCATCCGATTTGTCTTCGGTCGAGCCGCAGGATGCCACAAGCAAGGCAACCGGTACGATTAAAAATTTTGGAATTATTCGTTTCATTTTTTCAGACTTTATAGTGCATTTATTTTCAAAACAGTTTATTATGCATTGAATGTCTTGTTTCATCTCTCTTTTTAGTTATTTTCCTTCCCGCACCCCTTAGTCCCCTAAAGGGGAGCTGCTTAAGATCATCAGTTTAAAAAAGTCCCCTTTAGGGGATTTAGGGGTCATAAGTCTTTTTTAGAACTGACCAAATTTCCTAATGTGAGATTGTATTCCACTTTGGCTTTTTCGAGTTGTATCTGATGCAGCTCGTATTCCAGTTGTGCTTTCTTTTGATTGTTAACCTGTTCGATATATTCGGCGGACGTTATTGCGCCGTTATCCAGTTTGGACGAATACGATGCCACGATATCCTTGTAAAGGGTCAGCACTTTTTGATCGTCTTTCATCTGGCTGCGGTAGTCCGAGATTTCGGATTTTTTCTGCACCAGCTTCACCGAAAAAATTTTCGCCAGGCTTGCTTTTTCCTTTTCCAGGATATCCTGCTTCAGCGAAAGGATTTTTCGTTCATCCCCAGCTTTGTTCCAGTTCCAAAGGTCCCACGAGACTTTGGCTCCTACAATCCAGTAACTGTCAAAATCCTCGCTGAGCATGTTCAGTCCCGGCCTGCCGTATCCGGCCGTACCAAAGGCCATGACTTTCGGATAGTATTTTCGTTTGCTTAGCTCTTTGTAATCGTCGATACACCGCTGCTGCAGGGAGAGCATCTCCATTTCAGGCCGATCCGTAAAACCGGTTCGATCAGGCAAACCATACTGCGGGAGAGCGAGCACCCTTTTCGGACTGAACTCCTTGCCGGTAAGTTCCGATAGCACCTCAAAGGCTGTTTTTCGCCGGCGTTCCAGCTGCTGCATTTGGTTGTCCAGCTTGACAAGCTCCACCTTCATCACGCTGGTATCGGCCGGAAGCGCTGCCCCATGACGGACTGCTGACTGCAGTTTTTTGTATTTGGCTTCCAGCTTTTGTCTGGTGGTTCGCAGCTGGGCTTTTTGCTGTTGCAGCAGCAGGATAGAAAAGTAGGTGGTGGTGATGTTCTCCTTCACCTGGAAGAGCGTGACCTCTACCTCCTGCTTATCGATTTGGTTTCCGGCTTTTTCGATTTGCCGGTTGGTTTTGGTGATACCTCCGTCGTAAATGGTCTGCGACAGGTTGACCGTGGCCTTGTACTGATCATTATCCGGCGAAGGGATGTTTAGGCTCATACCGGGAACGCTGACGTCCACTTTGGTTACCTCCGACTGGTAGGAGGCCTGCGCCGAAAGGTTCAGCTGCGGCAAAAAGTTTTTGTCGAGTTGCTTCAGCCGCGCCTGGAGACTTTTGTTCAGCAAGACCTTCTCGCCGGCCTTGGGGTGATTCTCCTCCGCCAGCCTGAAGCATTCCTTCAGATTCAGCTCCTGCGCAAAAGCGCTGGTAAAAAGTATCATTAAAATGATTACGCTGACTATTTTTTTCATCTCTCTATATTTTGTTGGCATTTTTTTAGTAAAACCTTTAAATCGTGGTAATTTATATCATGAATGAGTTCAGTATAAAAGTCTAATTCACCCCTAAATCCCCTAAAGGGGACTTTTAAAACTCATTGACCGGGTTAGTAAATTATCTCATTCATAGTTTATTTTCTTTATTGCATTCAAAATAAAATCACTGACGTCTTTTTTTCTTCGTTCCATGGTTTCGTAGAACTCTTTTTCGTCGCCTTCAAAAAGAATTTGCGTAACAATAGGACGCCCGACAAAAGGAAAAATACACATCGAGATGGTATTCAGCAGTAGCTGCTTCGGTTCCATTCTGATGATTTTTCCCTCTTCCATTTCTTTTTCAATGGTTCGGAGAAACGGGCCAAGGTCGGGTAAATTCTGACTGATATGTTTACTGAGTGCTTCAGGGTCTTTATTTAGTTCGTGGATTACAAACTCAGGGATGTAGGGATTTTTGATAAGCGTGTCGATATACGTATCCGCGAAACGTTTGACCGCATGTTCCACGGATAAACTTCCCTTAAAGATTGCCCTCATCTCATTAAAAGTCCCGGAAAGCACCTTGCTGAACACTGCATCAAAGAGTTTTTGCTTGCTGCGGAAGTAGTAATGCAAAAGCGCTTTATTGATGTTGGCCTCATCCGCAATTTCCTGCATCCTTGCCCCGTCCATGCCCTTGCGGATAAAGACTGCCTGGGCGCCCTCCAGTATTGATTCTTCGGTATTTTTTGATTCACCCATTGGTTTAACTTTATGTTTTAACTATTTAGTTTAACCATTTGGCAAAATTAGATCAATGTAGGATTTAACGCAAGAAAATCGAGATGTTTTTTAAGGGAAAAAGGATTGGGCTTTGTTAGAAGTCTTTTATTACGCGGATTTAGGCTGATTGCGCGGA
>CAYFQK010000071.1:0-13222 GCA_964345255.1 uncultured Bacteroidales bacterium
GTTCCCGAACGGGAGGCGGTATGGTATGGCGGTCCGCTGGGGGTTGTGTACCTGCTCACCGTTGAGAAGCTGGATGGGTTTTCGGCGGAATGGGGGGCATCGCCGGGAGACTTTTTTTCCAACACTGCGGGAGCGGGGCTGTTTATCGGTCAGCAGCTGCTGTGGGAAGAGCAGCGTGTGACGTTTAAGTATTCCTTTCATCAGACCAGGTATGCCACTTATCGCCCCGACCTTTTTGGCAAGGGGCTTCTGGAAAATATGGTGAAGGACTACAACGGCCAGACGCTGTGGGCATCGGTGAACCTGAAATCTTTTTTTAAGTGTAGCCAAACGCTCCCCGAATGGCTGAATGTGGCTGTGGGCTACAGCGGGGAAGGCATGACCGGCGCCGTGACGAATGAGACCGAATACAACGGCAGAGAAATCCCGGAATTCACACGGCACAGGCAGTATCTTTTATCGCTGGATGTAGATCTGACAAAGATTGAGACGGAGTCGGACTTTTTGCGAAACCTGTTTAATGTGGTGGGGTTTGTGAAATTCCCTTTTCCGGCCCTTGAATACAACACCCGGCAGCAACTGAAATTCCACTGGCTGTATTTTTAGCAGCGCGGTAACCCCACTCATAATAGCTATGAATAGCCTTGCTTTACTGTTTAATCCAATCCTTCTTCATAAAATCAGCTCTCCGGTTGATTGGATCGCTCACCTTGCTGAAGCTGAGGGTGCTGTCGTTTTTCAGAGTGTACTTATAAACACCGGGAGTGGGGTCAGACGAAGCAGCGTCTGTTCCGTGGGTGTTGATAAATGTGATGCGATTGTCTTTAAGTTTCAGCTTGCCCTGGATTTCGATAGTTCCACGCTCCATCAGGTTTACGTGAAACGTGGAATCGTTGTAGATTTGGAGTTCCACATGGTTTTTATCACCTTCCATTTCCCACTGTCCGTGGATGTCGATTTTTTCTTTTTCCCGGTTACTGTGGCAGGCAGTAAAAAGCAGCGCAAGAACGGCTGCAAAGAACAACGTTGTTTTAACTGATTTCATTTTTTCTGGTTTTTGGTTCTCTAATTAACTGAATAACAAAAAACCGGTCATGATGTTGACCCGGCTGCAGGCCTCTGTTTTTTATTTTTTTACTGAATAACTGCGGCCTGGCAATAAAACTTTTTAGTGTGTTTTGGTCATATCCTCATCCACTACAATGATGTAATCGGCGAGGCCTTCTGAGTCTTCCTCCAGGTCTTCCACATTCGCCTGTTCCACCGTGGCGATGGTTTTAATGTTCAAATCAGGCTTCTTTCGCTGCAGGTACCATACGATTCCTTCAAATTTGTTGGAGTGGTAAGTCCCGTTGTAATGAATGAATTGGTGATCAGTCTTCATGTTTTCAGCAATAAAATGCGCCATGGTGGCGTCTTTTATTGCCTGAGCCTTAGGCAGGTTAGGGTTGGCATGGCCGCCCATACCTTTCATCATATCCATCATTTTTTGATACCCGCTGAGCGTGGAATCATATTCCACCGGCAGCGGCGCTATCCATTGCCTGGCGGTTTCAGAGAGGGAGTCCAATCCGGTAAATCCATTTTTATGAACCACTGCCGCATAACGGCGGGGAATATTTGAAGCCACAAAATAGAGCCCGCTGTCGTGGGCCATTTCAACCAGGGGTTGATAATCGGTATCGTAGTTCGGCCATAAACGGGCTTCCCGCTCGAAGTCTTTTTTTCGGATGGTTCCTTCCAGGTATTCATCCAGCAGCACCTGGTTATCGGCCTCAAACATTTCGGCACCCAGAATAAGCTGTCCGTTATTTTTTTTGTACATCGATTTGGTAAGCTCTACCTGCAGCCAGTGGCTGATGGGGTTGTTGTGCAGCTCACCAAAGAAAATCACATCTGCATCGGCCAGCTTTTTGATTACCTTTTCATACTTAACGGTGTTCCCTTTTTTGTTGTAAATCTGGTGGCTGGGCTTATCCGAGAAAAAGATAAACGATGTGGTAATAAGAAAAATGCCGATCCACAGGCTTGTTTTCAATTGTTTCATGATGTTAGCGTTTTAATTGTTCTGAAAAGAATGACAACGGCAACAGGTTTTCCGCGTTTTCGAATATGAATATTTTTCCCTGACCCGAAGCCAGAATAATGCGCATCGGTTCCCGCTGTTCGTGTTCAAACTCGGTGAATACCTGGCGGCACGATCCGCATGGCGATACCGGGGTTTCCAGTACCTGCCGGCTGCCTGAGGCCGTAACCACAAGCGTTTTAATTTTACTTTCGGGATATTGTGCATGGGCGGAAAAAAGGGCCACGCGCTCGGCGCAGAGGCCGACAGGAAACGAGGCGTTTTCCTGGTTGTTTCCGGTGAAATGTTTTCCATTGTCGAGGAGTAAGGCGGCTCCCACTTTGAAGTTAGAGTAAGGAGAGTAGGCTTTCTCCAGCGCCTGCTCTGCTTCCTCCAGTAATTCAAGGTCCTCCCGGCTAAGTTCTTCCCGGGATTCCAGTTCGGTATAATCGAGTGTAAGCTGTTTTTTATTCACTTTAGATCCTATCTTTTTTTTCGCAACTAATGTAATGAAAATTCGGGAAATGGGTAGTATTATTGCTTTTTACGGTTGACCTTACGGTGCCGGGTTCTCCTTTTCGCGCAGGCCGAAAAGATACATGGCATAGAAAAATGCCACGAAAGTCACTCCCGGCTGCGGTTCCAGGGTGTCTTCATAAAGCATGGATAGGATTACGATGAACAGATGGATGTTGAATAAAAACAGGGAATAACCTTTTTTCAGATAAGGTGGATAGAAGAAAGCGATAAGAAACCATGCCAGGCCGATAAAGCCAAAGCCGACCGTGATGGCGAGAAATTGGTTATGCGCCCTGCGGCGTTGGTTTTTAGGTAGCTTACTGTTCATCCGGTCATACTGCTTCTTGAATTCGGTTTTCACATCACCTGTCCCCACACCGATTACCGGATTTCGCTCAATCAGGCTTACCGAAGCCTTCCAGTATTCAAAGCGCTGCATGATGGAGCTTCCGCTGGGATCGTTTTTGCGCTGGTAGTTGAGGTAGCCCATGATGATTTTATCAAAACGGCTGCGTACCGATAAAAGCCTGGTGTAGCTTTTATTTGCAATGCCGTTTTCGATGTTTCGGATGTCCTGTTTAGTCAGTGCCTGAACGCCCGCAGCGTCTTTGCGCAATTCCACCGAGTTGAGGTAACGCACGAGCGTATGTTTGATGGGCTGGTTTTTATTATCCAGGCTGTCAAAATCGATAGAACTTCGCTTATTCCAGGCTTTTTTCAGCTCTTTTCGGTTGATGTAGAGTCCGACGTAGCTCCCGCTTTCAATTTTGTAGAGTAAAGTGTCATGTGTGTATGGGTTCCCCCTGGCTGTCTTTTTATCCAGTTTTTCAAAATCGGGTTTGGGGGCCACGGTGTATCCCCGGTAAGATTGAATAAAATTCCACGTCAGGAAGGCAGGTATTGCGATAAGCAGCAGCAGAAAAGGAATACGGATAAGGTTTCGGCGGGTTCGCAAAATCATTACAATAAGAACAATTCCGGTGACAATCAGAAATGCGATAATTCCGGTGAAGGATTTGAAAATAAAGAGAAACAGGATAATCCACACTGCCAGTCCTCCTGCGGCTATCCGGTATTTTTTACTGAAATACCGGGTGTAACCGATGAGGTAGGCTAAATTGAAAACAGCCAGCACGGCGTTGAGGCTAAAGCGGATGTGGGAGAAATAGGGGAACAGGTCGCGAAACTCGGTGTTGCCGGTATAGAAAAAGAGAAATATGGAGCTGAGGGTGCCGCCCAGAACAGCCAGGGCATGGATGCCCAGCAGGTGATAGACCTCTTTCCTTCTGAGAGGGGGCAAAGCCGAAAAGAGGACGGGCAGTGATAATAGCGGAAGCTTGATGCGAAGGTCTTTTAATGCGAACTGTAAATCGGAGGAGTACAAAACACCTATTACGTGCATCAGGTAAAGTGAAGCAAAAAGCACAGCCGGTTTGTTGCGAAGAAACTTTTTGAATTGCCTGGCCGCGCTTTGCCCGATTTGATACATTGTAGCCTGGAAGCGCCGCGACTTTTCTTCCTGTAAAATTATGCTGAAGTCCATGCCGTAAAAAAGCCAGAGGGCTAAAAGCAGAAATTGCGATACGCTCATGAAATACCGGGACAATGGCAGCGAGGCCATCATGAGTCCCAGTATGATGAGGTAAGCCTGCTTTTTATGCGCTTCAACCTGTGCAAGCATCGTCTGTTGATTTATTCTTCTTTACCGGAAGCTTCAGATTCCTGCGCGCTGAGGATGTCCTTGTAGCGCTCACCGTTGTTTATCACATCAAGCGCTTCCTTAATAAACGGATCGGTATCCAGGGAAGACTCAATAGCTCCTGCCTGGTAATAGTAACGTGAAATGATTTCATTAAGGAGAAACTTCTGAATATCTTCCTTAAAAGTCTGTAAGTCGTTTTTCTTGTGAGAAAGGAGCTGCTCCTCAAGGTGGCTGATGTCTTCCTCAATAAATTTATAATACTTCTCTTTTTTGGCTGTTTTTATGAGTTCCTCGAGTGATTCTTCGGTTTTAGTGGTGTATTCGAAATCCTTATCCTTCAGAAATTTCGTAAACTCCGCGTATATCTCCGGGGTGATCTTAAATTCAGCTGGCCCGGCAATCGTATCATGTTCCTGGTAGAAGCGGTTGGCAAAATTGAAGATGTGGTTCCTGGAGTACAGAGTGTAAGCGATGCGACTGGGTTCTTCTTCCTCGATGTTGATGTCGGGCTCAATACCTTTCCGGTCGTAAACTGTCCTGCCGTTGCGGGTTTTGTAAGTTTCTATTAACGAATCAGCAACTTGACTCCCATTGCCGTTGCCGTCGTTTTTGGAGTAATCGATCTCCTGGATGCATCGCCCGCTGGGGATGTAGTACTTGGCGACGGTGATTTTGGCTTTGGTGTTGTAGCTTAGCGGAATGATGTTCTGCACCAGCCCTTTTCCGAAGGTGCTTCTTCCGATAAGCACACCCCGGTCGAGGTCTTGCAGAGATCCCGATACAATTTCTGAAGCCGAGGCACTGCGACCGTTTACCAGCACCACCACAGGGATGTCCTTATCTACCGGTGAGCGCCTGGTTTTATAGGTTTTGTTTTTATCAGGCAACTTTCCTTTGGTTTTAACGATGGTTTCTCCTTTTTCGACAAAGAGGTTGGTAATGTTGACAGCTTCGCTGAGGAGGCCACCGCCGTTATTTCTTAAATCCAGGATGATGCCGTTAAGGTCAGTTCTGTTTTTTAATTCCTGGAATGCTTCGCGGACATTCCTCCCCGAATTCTTCGTAAAGCTGCGCAGCTTGATGTAGCCTGTGTTTTCGTTGGCAAGGCCGTAGTATGGGATGTCATCGATTTTGATTTTTTCGCGTGTTATTGTTTTGGTGAGGCGCTCCTCAAGGCCGGGGCGCGCAATGGTCAGTTCAAAGGTGGTGCCCGGCTGGCCCTTCATTAGCTCACTAATTTGGTCTGCCTGTTTCCCTTTCATCGATTTGCCATCGATTTTTACGATCTTGTCTCCGGCGATGATGCCCGCTTTGTCGGCTGGAAAACCCTCGTAAGGTTCACTGACGACCACATAATCGCCCTGTTTCTGTATGAGCGCACCGATGCCTCCGTATTGGCCGGTGGTCATAAACTTATAATCCTCAATTTCTGATTCCGAGATGAATACAGTGTAGGGGTCCAACGATTTGAGCATCGCATCAATGGCTTTTTCATTTAGCTCGCCGGGTTTAAGATCATCCACGTAATTAAGGCTTAGTTCCTTAAATAAAGTGGAGTAGATGTCTATATTTTTTGAAATCTCAAATTCTTCGCTTTGTCCGGATGCCGCTGTGGCAATCAAAACGGCTGCCAATAGTACTGTTAGTTGTTTTTTTACTTTTTCCATGGATCGTCTAATTTTTCTGGTACTGGATCATAACCGCTGCCACCCCAAGGGTGGCACGATAAAAAACGTTTTATAGCCAGCAGGCCACCTTTCCGGGCCCCGTGTTTTTTGACAGCTTCTACCCCATAGGCTGAACACGTAGGTGTGTACCTGCATGAGCCCGGCGTATATGGTGAAATCCCATACTGGTAAAAGCGAATCAAAAAAATAAGTATTTTCCCCGGGAAGGCTTTAATTCTCTTCATAGTCCCTGGCTAAACGCTGTAAAAGTATGATTATTTTTTGTTCCGTTTCTTCATAAGTCGGCATTTTTTTGCCGATATAATTTATGGCTATGGCCATTTGCTCATCGTTTTTATCCAGTAAGGGATAAATGATGTGCTTGTTTTTGCGGTAGGCTTCCCGCATCAATCGTTTTATTCTGTTGCGATGGGGCGCTTTTTTAAACCGCTTTTTCGACACTACTATCAACACCTGGGCAGGATATTTTGTTGGCACAGGCGTAAGGCTCCAGCGCATCAATATCGGGTAGTCGAATATTTTTTTTCCCTCAGCAAAGACCTGATCAATCAGTTGCCTGCGGTTAAGCCGTTCCTGCTTGCTCAATGTGTTTTTGCTCAGGTTCATGATACATCAGAATAGAAAAGGGACATATCACGTGTGCTCATGATATGCCCCCTATGAATCAATCGTTGTATGATTTACTTTTTCTTCTTGGCAGCCTTTCCACCACTCAGATAATCTTTTATGGCCATAGTCATCGATGGCGCTTTTTTGGTCGGCGCCTCAATGTTCAGTTTAAGTCCTGCTGCTTTAACCGCCTTTTTGGTGCTTGGTCCAAAGGCAGCTATTAACGTGTCGTCTTGCTTGAAATCGGGGAAGTTTTTGAACAGCGAATCCACCCCTGAGGGACTGAAAAATATTAAAAGATCATATTTATTCGGTTCTATATCTGATAAATTCTCAGGCAGTGTACGATACATTACCGCCTTGGTGTATTTTATCCCTTCCTTCTCCAACAGAGTCATAATGGTTTTTTTTCCATTTTCTGAAGTGGGAAGGATAAACTTTTCGTCTTTGTGTTTTTTAATGATTTCCACCAGCTGCTGAACATTCTGGTTTCCATGAAATATCTTCCGCTTTCTGAACTGAACATATTTCTGAAGATAATATGCAGTAGACTCCGAAGTACAAAAATATTTCATGGTATCGGGCACTTCCACCCTTAATTCGTCACATAATCTGAAAAAATGATCAACAGCGTTACGACTGGTTAAAATAACCGCCGTGTGGTCAATAATACGAATCTTCGACTGCCGGAACTCTTTCGAGGACACCCCGTCAATTTGAATGAATTTTTTGAAATCCAGATTCAAATTGTAATCCGATACTAGTTCATAGTATGGAGATTTCTCTAATTCCGCCGGTTTTGGTTGAGAAACTAAAACGTTTTTGATTTTCATGTTGATTATTATTATCTCATTTATCACCCACTGAATTTTACGCTTAAAACAAATGATCCTTTGCCAGCTTGTAAAGTACCACTATGGGTAATATTTCGAGGGTGCAAAGGTACAAAATTATATACAATATGGAAAAACCGCCTGTTTTTCTGCCTATCATGAAACTTCTGATTAAGCGGTAGATCCAAATAAAAACCAACAAATATAGCGGGATGTAAAGCAAAAAGACGTTTTTTGTATAGAAGTAGAACACCGTGAATATGAATAGCGTGATGCCCCCAACAGTGTTTATGATAAGGGTATTGGTGAGAAATAATGAGCTGGCATGCCTGGTTTTAAAAAGCTCGCCGGCAAACAGGCTTAAAACTGATTTAAGTAACCATAAGCCTCCAAGCGCAAGGCTAAGGTAGACCACTGACAGATAAGGCCCCGGATGAAGTGCTTGCAATTCTATGTTGAACAGTTCCTTGATCTGGAAAAGGAACAAACCGCCGCTCACAACGCTGATGATAATAACAGCAAAGGAGGTTCCGTTACGTAATATCCTGCCCTCGCTATGCAGTAGTTCTGTCTTTCGGAATGAAAAAAAGGAATTAAGCAGGGCGAAAAAACGGTGAGGTGAAAAATTTCTACCCCAGGCCAGCAGGGTTACTACAGCTACAGAAAGGTAAAAAAACCAGTCACTACCGGTTTTTTCCATCAAAAGGGGTTGCATGCCGCCCTCTGCAAAAGCAAAAAAACGGGTTTGATCGAGAACACTTAAAAAGATATGTTCGCCTGGCAGGTTCATCAAGTTTATAGCATTTTATTCAAACACGGTTAATGTAACCGGTGTGCAAAATTAAGTCAAAAATCCCTATTTTCCCGCTAATTCTGAATATCCCTATCGATTTGTGGGGTAATGGTTATTATGGCAGGAACGCTTTTACCGCCAAATTGCATGAGTCAGAAAAGAGATAAAAATGCCGGCTGGTTATCGGTATTATGTATGGCAGATTATCTGAGCAGGAAACTCGTTTTTTACATCTATATTCAGGAAGAGCTACAGGAATCAATCATTATTGAGTTGGCTGAAAATTGACTTCGGTGACTTGCCGGGCCGCTAAAGGGATTCCCGCAATTAATTTCTTTATGAACAACACATAGCTTTCACCTTCTATCGCATGTTTGGGATGACGGGCTCAGGATAATTCGCAAGGCTTTATGTTAAAATTAACAATGAGGATTTAGGAACAATGCATAATAAATTATATTTTCGCGTGAAAATTATTGATTGTCAGAACTATTTAAACTCGATCAAAATTAATTGTTAAAAAATGGACCTATTAAAGCATATCAAATCAAGCGCAAAAAAACTCGATAAGACCATTGTTTTACCCGAGGGCACTGAAGAACGTACTGTTAAGGCAGCAGACGAACTCCTCGGCGAAGGATTGGTTAACATCATCTTGTTGGGGAATGAGGACGTAATCCAACAGAATGCAAAAAAATGGAATCTTGAGCATGTCAACAAAGCCCGAATAATCGATCCGGAAAATAATCCACAGCAGGATTATTACGCCGATATGCTCACGGAAATTCGTAAAAAGAAAGGACTGACTAAAGAAGAAGCCCTTCAGCTGGTAAAGGATCCGCTGTATTTAGCCACTCTTCTGATAAAAGACGGACAAGCCGACGGGGAAGTGGCCGGAGCAGATAACGCCACCGGCGATGTGTTGCGCCCTGCTTTTCAGGTGGTAAAAACACTACCAGGAATCAGCATTGTATCCGGAGCCTTCTTTATGATTTTTAAAGACTGCGAATATGCCTCTGATAATATCCTGGTTTTTGCGGATTGTGCCGTGCACCCCGACCCGGATGCCAATCAGCTGGCTGAAATAGCTGTTTCCACAGCCAAAACCGCCCGAGACATCGCCGGACTGGATCCTAAAGTAGCCCTCTTAAGTTTCTCAACTAAAGGCAGTGCTAAACACGAAATGGTGGATAAAGTAGTTGAAGCCACTAAGATAGCCAAAGAAAAAGCTCCGGAGTTTGCTATTGACGGAGAAATGCAGGCTGATGCAGCTATTGTGGATAAGATTGCCGCTAAGAAAGCGCCGAATAGCGGTGTGGCAGGAAAAGCCAATGTGCTGGTGTTTCCTTCCCTTGAGACCGGCAACATATCATATAAGCTGGTGCAGCGACTCGCCGGTGTGGAAGCTGTAGGGCCTGTGCTGCAAGGCATGGCAGCCCCCATAAATGACCTCTCACGTGGATGCTCCGTAAGCGATATTGTGAACCTGGTGGCCATTACCGCTAACCAAGCCGAAGGAATGAAAAAAAGCAAATAAAAAAGATAAGAGAAAATGGCAGAAAACCCGAAATTAGAAGATTTTGCCCTTAGTAAGCAAGTGCAACCTAAAGGATCCCTCTCCACTATCGGTGTGATAGGCTGTGGAGCCATGGGCCAGGAAATAGTTAAATATGTCAGCCAGCAGGGATTCGATGTGAAATTCGTGGATATTGACGAGAACGTGGTAAAGGAGAGCATTACCTTTATTGAAAAGGCGCTGGATGCCAAGATTGCACATTGGGGACTTACTGAGAGTGAAAAGAAGGCGACCCTTTCCCGCATTGAGGGAAGTTCAGATTATAATATCCTCAAAAATTGTGATCTGATTATAGAAGCAATTAATACCAATAAAAAAGGAACAAGTCTATATCAACGCCAGGATGTTTTTAAGAAAATAGAAGAGATTGTTCCGCAAGACAGCGTTATTGTCTCCAATACATCCACACTAATGATCTCCGACCTGGCCTCCATACTCAAGCACCCCGAGCGCACACTGGGGATGCATTTTATGTCGCCGGTGGAGAGCATCCGGATTGTAGAGGTGGTTCGGCACGTGAAAACTACGGATGAAGCCTTTGATGTGGCTTCAAAGTTTATCAGGATGATTAATAAGGAATTGATAGAAGTTCACGAATCGCCTGGTAACATCAGTACCCGCATGACGGTGCCTATGGTGAACGAGGCCTGCAATATCCTGATGGAAGGAGTCGCATCGGTTAATGATATCGACCGGACCATGCGTATGGCTTTTGGTAATCAATACGGGCCTTTTGAGCTGGCCGATAAAATAGGTCTGGATAAATTGTTGCGTTGGATGGATAACCTTTACCAGGAATTCGGAGAGCAGAAATACAAAGCCTCGCCGGTTATTAAAAGGCTGGTCAGGGTCAATCACCTGGGACGAAAAACCGAGGTGGGATTCTATAAATATGAAAATAACCACCCCGTAGAGCAGGCTGTTACATGTGCCCAGATTAAATAACGCGGATGTAGAATTACAAAAAATTAAAAAATGAAAATAATTGTTCTGAACTGCGGAAGTTCATCCATAAAATATCAATTGTTCGAAATGCCCTCCCAGAAAGTTCTTGCTAAAGGGATAGTAGAAAAAATAGGACTTAAGGGAGCAGGCATAAAACATAAGCGCGACGACGGAACGGAGCTTAAACTGGAAGGGGAAATCCTTGATCACCAGCAGGGAATTGAATTCCTGCTTGGTATCTTATCTGATGACAAGTATGGCAGCGTCACAGATCTGAAAGAAATTGATGCGGTAGGCCATCGCGTTGTGCACGCCGGAGAAAAATTCAACGGCAGTGTGAAGATTACCAGTGATGTGATTGACGCGCTGGAGGAAACCATCGAATTGGCTCCGTTGCACAATCCACCCAACCTCGAAGGGATTTATGCATGTCAAAATCTGCTTCCCGGCGTGCCGATGGCAGGGGTTTTCGATACCGCTTTCCATCAAACCATGGAGCCACATGTTTACCTTTATGGCATTCCTTATTCCTTGTATGAAAAGTATGGCATTAGAAGATACGGTTTCCACGGAACCAGCCACAGATATGTTTCCGAGCGCGCCGCTGACTTGCTGGGACTTGATATCAACAACTCCAAACTGATTACCTGCCACCTGGGTAACGGAGCTTCGGTTACAGCCATCGAAAACGGCAAATCAGTGGATACTTCTATGGGCTTAACTCCCCTTGAAGGGCTGATCATGGGCACGCGCTCCGGCGACCTTGATGTGGGAGCGCTCCTGGCAATTGCTGATAAAGAAGAGCTGAGTATAAATGTATCTAATAAGCTGCTGAATAAGCATGCCGGTATGCTGGGAGTATCAGGGGTATCTTCAGATATGAGAGAGATAGAAGAAGCTGCTGAAGATGGCAACCGCCGTGCCGAACTGGCGCTTAAAATGTATGATTACCGGGTGAGAAAGTATATCGGGTCTTACATTGCAGCTATGAATGGCGCAGATGCCATTGTTTTAACAGGCGGTATTGGCGAGAATGCAGATACTACGAGGCGCGGCGTTCTGAAAGACCTGGATTACCTTGGAATAAAGCTGGATCATGAAAAAAATGACGGCCTGAGAGGAAAAGAAAAGGTCATTTCTACCGAGGATTCTAAAATTAAGGTCATAGTGGTGCCCACAAACGAAGAGCTGGTTATTGCCTCCGACACATACGAAATTGTGACCGGAGAGAAAGCTCGCTAGGAAATTTAGTTTTCAACAGACCGGAGGTTAGGGCGAGAAGATTTCTCGGAGAATCTCCGGTTTTATTTTTGTATAAAAGAGTGTGGTCAGGAATGTCATTTGTCCCCTGAATATTCCCGGTTCAAGTGTGGGAAAGGCGCAAAAGGGGGGCTTTTTCAAACGCCTGTTTTCAGGCTATACTCAATAAACAATCCTGTGATGAATAAATCGAAGCCCCTGGTAAGTGTTGTAATGCCTTTTTATAATGCCGCAGCAACGCTTGAGAAAGCTCTTGGAAGCATTGCCGGGCAGGACATGGATGATTTTGAATGTGTTCTCGTGGATAATTGTTCCAGTGACAGCTCACTGAGTATTGCCGGGAGTATGGCTGAAAAAGATAAGCGCTTCCGGCTTGCCGGCGAGCCTCAACGTGGCGTAGTGCCTGCTTTTAACCGGGGAGCGGTTTTAGCGCGTGGTAAATACATTGCACGGATGGATGCAGATGATGAATCGCTGACGCATAGGCTGCGCATACAGACTGACTTTCTCGAAACTCACCCCGAAATTGATGCAGTTGGAGGCCTGGCAGAATATGTTTCTCATATTCATCTATCCGAAGGCTTTAAAAAGTATGTGGATTGGGTTAACAGCATCATGACAGAACAACAAATCAGCGTAAAGCAATTTATAGAGATGCCGGTGGTAAATCCTACAATGATGTGGCGACGGTCTTCTTCTGAAAAATATGGACTTTACAGAGCTGGTGATTTCCCTGAGGATTATGAAATGTGGCTTAGGTGGCTGAGCCTGGGAGCCAGAATATCTAAAATTTCATCGCCGGTCATCCGGTGGCATGATTATGAAAACCGGCTTACGCGGACTCATTCTGTTTATTCGGAGGAGGCTTTTTACCGCATAAAGACAAAATATTTAGCCGAATGGCTTCATAAAAACAATCCGTTTCATCCTGAGGTGGTAGTGTGGGGAGCCAGCAGGCAGTCGCGAAAAAGAGTGAGTTTATTGGATCAGTATGGCATCAGGATAAAGAATTTTATAGACATCAAACCCCGGCGCGATATTTCGCGTCCCGTGATTCATTATTCCCAAATCCAGCCTCCCGGCGATGCATTTATACTCGTCTATGTTAAACTAAAATCTGCAAAGCAATTAATTGAAAATCATCTCTCGGAAAAAGGATATGTGGAGGGAAATGATTTTTTGTTTGTAAGCTAGCGCAATAAGATCAGCTCGCAATAGACTTTGTTAAAAAA
>CAYFQK010000072.1:0-13183 GCA_964345255.1 uncultured Bacteroidales bacterium
CAATAACCCAAAAGCCGGCCCAATCGGACCGGCTTTTGATTAAAATGGTTTTAGAAATTTATTGTCACACTAATACATCGGGTCCCAGGGTGGGAGCATAGTTGGCTCCTGCTCGAGAATTTTCAATACATCATCGGAGATGTATTTTTTATGGATAACCAGTCTGAAAAGGTACTCATCAAACCAACTGTCGGTCATGATAAGATAGCCTTCATAGCCCGATTTGGGGCCCCAACTGTTTTCCAGCAACCATTTGCGGGGCTCGCCGTTTTCTTTCAAATCCACACCGGCCAGCATCATCCCATGACTGGAGCCGCTTTCGGAGGTGATGATGCGCTCTTCTTTATTCATGGTGAATTCGGTATCAAACAGCGCCCCGAAATTGTAGTTGTCCGAATCCAGGATACCGTTTTCTTTATCCAGTTGCTTACCCACATCGCATGACATGTACATGCCTTCATTGTCTTTAATGGAAGCTATGGCGAATTCCTTCAGCTTCTCATTTTTTAAGTTGATGTACTTCCAGTTGTGACCGTCGTAACGATGGCGGTCGTACTCAATTTCGTAAAGCTTGTTATAGGGGCGGCTCGGATCATTCATAAACATGACGTAATCGCTGAGTTCAACGCCTACAAACTCCTCATAGAATGACTGAGGCGTGTAGGTTTTCAGTTCGCTCAAATTTCCTTCAGCATCCTTGTATCGCCACGTGAATTCCTGCGGCGGCTCTCCGAGGTTGATAGATAGCATTTTGTAGACTTCCGCCAGCATATCTTTTTTGGCTTTGCGCATGGCTTTCACCGGCTTTCCATTTTCATGCATTTCTCTTAATTCGAGACCGAAAGCTTTAATCTTACGTTCAATCAGTCGCGACATCCAGCCGGTACTTTCGCTGCTGTGAGTTTCGGGCATAACGCCTTTGGGAACCACACCATATTTGCCTACAATATCCACCAGGCCGGTCCATTGACCACCGTCACCTAAGGCATGATCGAAGAGCCATTCCACCTTGCGGTCATCCAAGGAATTATCGGCCGTTTCGATGATACCCTCCAGAAATAGGTTGGACTTTTCGAGCTGGTCATAGAAAAAGCTATAATTCTGGGAGAAGTCGAACTCTTTCAGATTGTATTTTTCAATGACTTTCGGACGCATAATATTAAGTCCGGTAAACAGCCAGCATCGTCCCGATGACTTCTGGTCTGTAATCCCTTTGGTTTCAATCCTGTGGGTGAAGTGATTGTCGATGGTTCCCCGGTTATCCCGGTCGAGCGCCAACTTTTTGATTTCATTGTTTGAAGCCGCGTTTTGCAGCGCTTCAACTTTCTGATTCTTTTCCACATTTTCCCGGAAATCCTTTAGCATCGATTCCGAGATGTTTCCGTTCTGCGCCGAAGTAGTGGCTACTCCCACCAGCATGGCCAGAATTAATGGCAGCATTCGTTTCATGATTTTTACCCTCCTGATTTTTTGGTTTTGTATCCTTTTTTGGTCAGTATTTCCACAATTTTATCACGGTGTTCGCCCTGGATGACGATTTCGCCTTCTTTTGCCGAGCCGCCGACACCCAGTGACTTCTTTAATTCTTTCTCCAAATCTTTCAAGTCTTCTTCATTCCCGACAAATCCTGTAACAATCGAGACTTCCTTCCCTCCGCGACCTTTCTTTTCGCGTTTCACATAGAGCTGCTGTTGTTGCGGCGGAAGGGTTTCTTTCTGTTCCTCATCATTGCCGTAATCAAAATCCGGGGCTGTCGAATAGACAATATCATCGGAATTGCCGGAGCTTTTTTTCTTTTTCTTCTTTCCCATAACATGGATGGTTTAATGTGAATACAAAATAAGGTAGAAAGGAGATAAATCCCAAATTTCAAAAAATACTTAAATCCTAACCTGAACAAGCCAGAAAAAACAAAAATCAAAATTTGGAATTTATTTGTAATTTGTTTTTTGTCATTTGTAATTTATGCCAAAAAAAGCAACAATTTAAAAATTAAGACATTAAATCACATAGCCCTTTTGTTAAAACAGTTTTTCTGAATTATGTCTATATCAAGCTTTTGAATGTCTTAATAATGAAACATAACTTTCTTTGTGCACTTCTGCCTTTTCAGTATTTACCGAACAAAGATAGCAGCCACCGTAAATCCTATAAAAGTAATAATCAGACCATACATGAAAATATTGTACGAAATCCGAAGCATTTTGTATTTCCGGGCCAGTACAACGCCTAACTCATATTGGTCGCGGATGATATTGTCGTACAGGTATTGAGAATTGTCTATCAACTGATAAACGCCCCATTTGTAGTCACTGAAGTCCATGTTATAAAAATTACCAAAGAACAATAGATTCGTCCGCTCATTTTCGATATCGTCTTTGGTAAACATACCGGGCGCCACATTTGGCCGGGTGGCGATGATCGAGGTGATGATTGTCAGCAAACTTGTCAGAAGCAAAATGAATGTCGGGATAATCAGAAAGGGCATCGCACTGAATTTGCTGATGAGATAAGTGGCTCCAACACTTAGGATAATGGCATTGACGGAGATAAGGATATTGGATTTATTATCGGCAATGGCGCTAAGGTTTATCTGGTTTCGGGCCGTCAGCCGGAACATGGTTTGCGTACCGCGCGGGTCGCCGCCTGCTGATTTTGATTTTTTATTCGTTCCTTTATTATTATCCTTAGTTGCTTTTTCTTTTATCTGATTTTCAATTTCTTTCTCAAGTTTTTTTATATTTTCCTGCTTTTTAGGCTCTAACACTTCTTTACCATACTTTGTATAATAATTTTGTTGCAAAATAAACTGCAAGGTGTTGAATAAGTGGCCCTTTTTCTTGATTTTCTGATCACTTTCTTTTTTCCACTCCTCCCGCAAAAGGTTAGTTTGGGTAATGAAATCTTCTGCCGCCAGGTGGCTCATGTCGGCATCGCTGATGGCTTTCTCAAGCTTATTCTCCGGATTTTTTCGGCGCTTGGTCACTTCAATGCAGCTTTCCACCTGCCGTATTTCATTTTCTTCAATCCCCTTCTCGGTAAGAAAGTTACGGGCAACTTCTTGGCTTTTTTCTTCATGTTGCTGTTTGTCGTAGAAGTACCCGGTGTCGTGAAACCAGGCGGCGACCAGCACGATGTTTTCTTCCGATTCACTCAGGCCACATTCGGTCAAAATGGTAGATGCCGCCTCCACCACCCGCTCTGTGTGCTGCAGATTATGAAAGTACATATCCCCTGAATCGTTGTCAGCAAATAGTTCCCTGACATTTTTTTCTACTGCGTTTAAAATAGTTTTATCCATAGAATTTTTTTTTAATTAAAAACGAAAATCAAATTTTAGCCTGATGATATCATACTCTTCTGACATGGCGTAGCGCGCTGTGATAACGGCCATCCCGAACGGGCTAAACCACAGTCCGCCACCATAACCCCGATGCCATTTGTTTGAATTCTCCTGGTTAATCCATACACGCCCCACATCGTGGAACCCAAAGATTCCCAGCTGCCCTGAAAAGTAATAGCTGTGGATATCCGCCAGCTTGATGCGCAGGTCGGTATTCTGGTATGCCGCATCGTCGCCGTAAAAGCGTGTCGCCGGGTATCCGCGCAGATTTGTCTTCCCTCCCAGGATATTGGCATTTATAAAGTCGAATGTACCGTTGTTCATCGCGCCCCCGACTCTCAGAGCCAGGACGGCACGCGGATTAATCTGCCTGCTCAGGTACAACCGGAAATCGGTGTTTAGCTCACTGAAACTGCCGCTCTGGCTATTTATCCCCGAGTACCAGGCAGCTTCGTTCTCCCAGAAAACTCCTGAGGTAGGAAATGTTGCTTTGTTGCGCGTATCGAATTTCATGTAGCCCTTCACTCCGGCATGGGTTTTCGTCTTCAGGATATCCCTGCTCAGGCTATTATCTTCGAATTGGGTGACATAGCGCCCCTCGTTTTCGCGCAGGCGGGAGCTTTGAAAAAATACACCAAATCCCGCTTCTCCGCTTCCGAAACGCCTGCGCAACGAAGGGAAGATAGTAATCGCTTCACGCCGGACGTAATTAAACGATTTGTCATTATCGAAGTTAAATTGATCTAAGCGGCTCTCATTTCCATATCCGAAAAAGTTGCTCGTATAGTTAGGGCCAAAGATATCGCTTTGCCACACCAGGTCAAAGACTCCCAGGGCTTCAATATATTCCGAACGGTGCTTGAGATTATAAGCGTTGGTAAAAGTGGCATGGTTCACAGCCAGACTGTGTTTTGCTTTATAGGGGTCCTTTTTGAAACCGTGTTTAATAGTGGAGAAGCCACCTCCCAGAAAAACGCCGTCTTCTGCATTATAACCAAAAAACAGGGCCGGAGCAGTTATCCCGTAATTAAATTCTTTCGGATTATATTCATATCTTTCTGTGTTCACAGGCGCTTTCACTTTGGCTTCGGTACCCAAAATAATTTCACTATCGTCATTAAATCCTTCGTAGATAATGGTTTTCTTTCCCCATCCTTTTACCAGCGATTGATCCGTAATATGGTTCTCCTTATCACTGGGGATAATACGCACTTTGATGCCTTTTCTGCCTTCCCCTTTCACCAGATACCTGTCGTCGTCATCAATTCCATAAAGCCTTATCTCTTTAGTCTCATCGGGGTGGAATGTCCTGGAGTAGATAAGCACTGCTTCAACATCATCATCTTTGATATCGTATACCTTTACTTGTGTGGTGCCATCGGTCATCCGCGTTACCTCAAAAAAGTCATCATCTTCACTGCCATAGATGTTCACCTCGCGTGCCAATACCTCGTAGTATTTCTCCGCCAGCTCCGGCAAGTTATCTCGCCGTTGCTTCAGCAAGCGGATTGTTCTTTTACCTACCAGATCGGTCACCTCAGGGGGCATAGACTTCACACCCTTTCTGATAGTGGCATCATCCAGCGATTGCTGCAGCTGCCTGACTGTTTTCATCCATTCTTCTTTAGAGGGTTCATTCAGGAAAAAGCGATCGAAGTGCCGGGCATTAAAATTCAACCCCTTTTCATCGGGCATCTCATCGTTAAGCCCTTGCAGGCGCCATACCGCCCATTGCCTTTTGGCTATCCATGGGATAATACCTTCGTTGAGGAATAATGCATTGTCCCTGTCACGGGGTATGGGTTTATAATCCCATTGGTCGTTGGTTTTATTTGTGGCCCAACGCCACTGATCGCTATGGCGGTCCCAGTCGCTGATAAACATGTCGAAGAGTCTGTTTTTCAGCATAAAGTTTTGGTCTATAAAAACGTCATTGTCTTTGAGGCGGTCTTCGATAGCGCTGGAAGTACTTTTAACATTTTTGGAATTCCCGAAGAAATCTGCGTTGCGCCAGTCCTCATCAGGACGCTCTTCAAACAAAAACAGCTGCTCTGCCACATCCCGGCGATAAATTCCGAGGCGGGGATCATCGGGTACATAGACCACTTTAGGATTGGTATGATACAGGTCGGCCTCTTCTGCCAGCTTGGCCGCTACCAAAGCCCCGTATGGGTTGGTTGCCGAAACATTATCCTGCACCAGCTGGGCGGCAAAAGTCTCCTGCAGCGGTTCCGGCACCGAGCGGGCGGCATATTTGTCCAGCGATCGCAGGTTATACTGATTCCCATCGTCTGCTTCAAGACGTAGCGATAATGTTTGCATGCCGCCGCCCCGCTTTACCGGAGTAAGGCCGCCTTTTTCATTTCCGATATCGAAAACTTCTGCTTTTATTGGCTGTGCCCAAACATCGCGATAGTTACGGCCCAGCATGGTCTTTTTAAATGATCCGGCACGATAGCGGTCTCCCGGCGGCATCACCATGCTGTCGGGTAATGCCGTGGTTACTGCCTCCTGTTTTGCTTGTTCTTCAGCCCTCTCATAATCGAAAAGATGTTTCTTAAAGGGAATCTCCCACTGCCCCTCCTCCTTACTGTAGCTGTAGTATTTAAGCCAGACACTGCCTTGTTTTGTGATGTCGAGACGGGCAAACCCCAGTGCAGCAAGCCCGAAATCCGCATCGCTGTTGTGGACTATATCAGAGGTTTTACTGGCCGAGCCGCTGATGATGTGGTGCAGGCCTTTTTTTTCAGCATACTGCAGGTTATGGTCATGCCCCGCAGCATAAATCACATTGGGGTAGCGTTTCACTACTTCCAGTATGGAGTTTTTAAATTCCCTGTATTTTGGATGCGCTACATCCTGGATATTTCCGAAATATTTACGGCCTCCGGTATAAATAAACCCCGGCAGAGGGATATACAGAGATTTATTAACCACCCTCAAGGGAAACAGGTTGAGCCAGGGGTTAAACCTCCCTCCGTGTACACCGATAGAGTATAAAGGATGGTGAGTAGCGATTAGCACTGTTTTGTTGCTGTTGCGGCGCAGTATGTCTTCCAGCCGGATAAAGATATCTTCCTTTGCTTCAATGCCGCAATCATTCAGTGGTTTATCGAAGTTATAGAGGTACCACTGTGAGTCAATTATTGCCAGGGTTAGTGTATCGTTAAGAGGAATTTCCGTCGGACCGGGACATCCGTTTCCCGGGAAAAAGACTTTTTCGCCAAACTTCTCGTTCAGATAACGTTCCTGCTTCATCAGGTAGCTGTATCCATGTTTTTTTCCTTTGGCCCAGTCGTGGTTACCCGCCATAAAAAAAGTCCTGCCCTGATAATCGTTAAAAGCCTTCCATTGAGTATTTAAGGCTTCTTCAGCTTTTTCCCGCCATGGGTTGGTTTTTTCGGGAAGGCCAACAGGATAGGCGTTATCTCCAAGGTTGACCACTGCGCTTCTCCTGCCGGCAGAATCTATGATTTTATTGAGGCGGTTAAAAACCTCATCACCCTTCTTGACATCTCCCGCATCCCCTACCAAAAAAACAGAATAGTTGATAGCTTCTGACGAGGGATACGCTTTTTCGGGTTTTACTTTAATATCAGGGTCATAATAAGGTCCCTGTACTTTGCAATTGCTGAGGACTAACAGCAATCCAACTAAAGAAATCCAATACAAGTATTTCATAACCAATTTTTTATCTCTATTTCACCATTTCGCTTTGTTTTAACTCATTAATTCGTATGAGTTTGTTCTTATCGATCTCAATGGATTGTGTTTTGTGTTCCTTTTCAGCGTAATTTTTGATATCTTTTATCAGCTGATTCAGCATTTTATTCAAATACTTTTTTATCAAAGGTTTCATAAAGTTTAAGGCCGAAGAAATCATTTCAAAGCTTATTTCCACCGTCAAATAACTACCTTTTTCATGATTTTCAATATTATAAAACATCAAAATATTTTTCATGAAAAATATTTTTTCAACGCGCTCGCCGTATATCATCTTATCTTTATCCTTATGGGCCTGTAAAGTCTCAATGGTCAGGGGTATATTATTAATGACACAGTTGTGGGTATCCTGGGCGCGGTTGGTGTGATTGGTTTTGAAATTCATCTTACTAACGGCTTTATTCCAGTTTTTTCGATAACGGAGATTGGAGATTATTTCAAAAAGGGTTAGGGGAGAGATTGTGACATGGCTTTTGGCTTGGGTGGTGTTTGATTTCACGTATTCTATATGAGCTTTTTCATGGGTTTGTATCTCGTGGTGCAGTGGTTTTAAATCGTAATAACGGAAAGCAACAGCTCCGAAATGTTCGTAGTTTTCTTCGCCTTTTTCGGCGGCGGGGATATTATTGGGCTGAGCTTCATCTTTGGCCATTTCTTCGTAAAGGACATCGGTAAGCAAAAAATATTCATCCGAAGGAATGTGGTTTTTCAGAAGGCGGTGGCTTACGATGACATCATTTCCATGTAGTTTTTTGTGATTTTTAATACTGATAGGCTGAACGGGCCCGGCGTGAGCGATAAATTTCAGTGAAAGGTTGTAAGCGGTGGAGCAGGCTCCGCAGTGGCAGATGCGCGAAACTTCATACTCCTGGAGGTAATTATGAAAAGCAAGGAATGTTTTCCTGCATTGTTCATATAATTCATACAAAGAAGGGATTTTGCCTGCCTTATTGAAAAATATAGCATCTCCTTCCACTTCCAGAACTTCAAGTCCGAGTTGGTCTTCCGTTATGATGAGTTCTAATAATTCCGATAGAATATGACGACTGTGATTGACTTCGGTTTGATTAACAAACCGCGAGAAGCCTGATATGTCAGGAATAAATAAAAACGTGTTATCTGATTGATTCATATTGAAATAAGTCTATACGATAAAAACGAGTCTAATCTAAAAAAGTTTAACGGTAATTCCGATAAAAATAACAGCGCTTGGATTAGTGATCCAGCAAAAGAGTGGTCAATTTGTACGCTTTTGAAATGGGTATTGAGTATTTTTGAATTAATAGAAAGTAGTTCTAAAGTAGTTTTTATGCGCAGAGCGTTGCTACTTAGGCACGATCAACGGCAGCGATGCAGGCTTCACTTCGATATGAAGCTTTTTGTCTTCAAAATACCGCGGTTCCCCGTCGATATTGACCGGTTGTTTTTTCTTGTGCTTTTTGATCAGGATTTTGTTAGTGCGATAGCTTTCCACGTATTGACTCTCATCCATTCGGTGGAAATAAAGCAGATGAAGCATCAGGGGAGTAACCAGAAGGGGAGGTTTTTGCATGATGCTCACATCCAGCATCCCGTCGGTTACTGAGGCGTAGTATGAAAGTCCGGTGTTGTATCCGAACTGACCGGAGTTGGCAAAACTAATCAGGAGGGCCCGTCGCTTGATTTCCTCTCCATTAATTTCGAGGGTGTATTTTTTGGGTTTGTAGTTATAAAAAGCCGAAGCGACCAATCCAAAATAAGCCATGAATCCACGGCGGGAAGATTTATCAAATTTTTCGGCGATTTCGGCATCAAAGCCAAATCCGGCGATGCTGACAAATAATTCATCGTTGATAAAACCTGTATCGATATTTACGACCGAGAATTCATTGATAAGTTGAATGGCTTTCCTTGACCGCAGAGGAATTCCCAGGTGCCGGGCCAGTCCGTTTCCTGAACCTGTAGGGATTACCGCCATTATGGTTTCCGAACTATAAATTCCCCGCGCCACTTCATTTATAGAGCCGTCGCCTCCAGATACGGCTACTAAATCGTACTTATTTATTGCCGCCTGAGCAGCAAGTTCTTTCCCATGGCCTTTGTGTTTGGTGTAAGCGATTTCATATTCGAATAGCTCCTGATCGAGATGCGTTTTAATCTCCCGCTCAACTACACGGTGTCTTCCCTGGCCTGATTTCGGATTGATGATAAATAAAATTCGCCGCTTCATCGGGAAAAATTTAATCGAAACTTCATTTTGATTTAATGCCAAAGATAGAAGAAATTGGGGAAGAAGTTATAATTGGAGAACACCCCTCACCCCAAACCCCTCACGCCGAGCTATTCGACTCCTACCTAGGAGTCGAATTTTCAAAAGCGTAAATCCATGTGCCCGCGTTAATTTGAATCCTGGTGGGGTCGTGAGAGTGATTCTATACCAATGCTTTTCCTATAAACATGACATGCTGCTGAAATAGGGGATTAAAGTGCTATGGTGGAAACAAGGAGGCCCCTTACTTCGTTCGGGACGACTTGGGTTAAATGAGTAGAGTAAGAAAGAAAAATACCCAAATGATGCGCCTCGGGCACAGACTGAGGGATCTCCCGGTTCTTGGTAATGTTGTTTACCTTAAATCTAATATGGCCTATGCTGAGGGCTGGCAGGTGCTCTGAAAGACCGTAACGTATAAATCTGTATTATCGCTATCACTTCAGTCTTTCCCGGATTTCTTCCATACGCCCGAAAAGAAATTCGATAAGCTCTTCCTCCAATATCCAGCCGTTTAAACTGTAAATGCCGAATACAGACTGACCTTTTAATTGTGGTACAAAATCAGAATTTACGGTATTCATACCTGCGGCCAGGCTTTCTTCTTTATCAAAAGCTTCTAAAACAGCATCCTGAACTTTCCGGCTTTTGAGCAGCTTTTGGGCGCTCAGCGAATCGTTTCCTCTAATGGTAACGCGGGCATCAAAATGGCTAAACCCCGACCTGAGGAACTTCTTTTTATTGAAAACATTGAGTTTGTCCAGGATATCTTTCTTTCGCATGCTGATTCGTGCAGCAGATGGTAGTTGTATGGGAATGAAAACGCCGCTGTATAAAACATCTTCGGAGTTCAGGTTTACCGAGCGGGCATCGGCAAATGAAACAAAATAGGAAGTCCCCATGGGGTTGTTAGGGATGTACAGTTTTCTTTGATGCCATACCCTGCTGACCCAGTGAACGATGGATTTTTCATAGGGCGCTTTGATGTATTCTATTGTTCGGCCACTTTTTTTAGCAAATGCGTTGAGTATATCAGATGACGAATTTTTATTTTCCATGGTAAAGATTGGATTATGAAATTATTAGTTGTGGGAAAAAGCGCCCGGTTAAGAGGTTTGTGACTGATTATCAGAAGAATCGCTGTTTTTCTCTTTCAATCGTCCTGCTTCTTTAAGAGCCTTTGTAATTATCCATTCCAATTGGCCATTGGTGCTGCGGAATTCATCCGCAGCCCATTTTTCAACGGCCTTCATCTTTTCTTCTTCCAACCGAAGCACAAATTTCTTCTTAGCCATACAGCGTACTTTATTGATTTAAGGTCCCCGCATTGATTACGGGACTTGCAGACTCATCCGAACAAAGAACCACCATAAGGTTGCTAACCATAGCGGCTTTACTGTCTTCATCCAAATTGATATTATCTTTTCCTTTGAACTTATTGAGTGCCATATCGACCATTCCGACAGCACCTTCCACTATTTTTTCCCGTGCCGCAATAATCGCAGTAGCCTGCTGACGCCTCAACATAGCACCTGCAATTTCCTCAGAGTAAGCAATGTAGTTGATGCGCGCTTCTATGACCTTAATTCCAGCCAATGTAAGCCGCTCCGAAACCTCTTCTTCCAACTCCCTGTTGATTTGCTCTCCTCCTGAGCGTAAGGTCAAATCGGCTTCCTCGTCTTCAAAATTGTCGTAAGGATATACACCGGCCAGTTTTCGTAGAGCCGCCTCACTCTGTACCAGGACGAAATGCTGGAAATCGTCTACCTGAAAAGCTGCTTTAAAGGTGTCTTCAACCTTCCATACCAATACCAGTCCGATTTTGATGGGATTGCCTACTTTATCGTTGACCTTAATAGGGTCGCTGTCAAAATTTCTGGCTCTTAAAGAGATTTTTTGTTTTGTGAAAAACGGGTTCACCCAGAAAAAGCCATAACGCTTAATGGTTCCGCTGTATGAGCCAAAAAGCACCAGCACGCTGGATTCGTTAGGGTTAACAATAACAAACCCGATAGCCAGAAAGATAATAACCGGAATCGCAATAAGGAATAAAAAGTTGTGCGTCATAACAATCCCCAGGATTGTTCCGGCGAGTAAGAGTAATTCCACTGTTAACATCAGATAGCCACTGATTGCCTGATAAGTTTTTTCTTGTTCCATGTTACATAGTATTAAAGTGATATTAAAATGATATTACAATAGTACAAAAAAAATTTTATTGATCAATAATTTTTTTTATTAAAACATTTGTATAAGATCTGATTCAGATAACCAATCACCTCAGCGACGGCATTTCAATTCCTGTTATCGTTCGGTAAATTTCCAGCGCATACAAGTCCGTCATTCCGCTGATGAAGTCGATGATCGACCGCAGTCTTTCGTAAGGGTTTTCATCGGTGGTTCGGAACTGCTCAGGAACAAGCTTGAGAATATTTTCATAGTATTTTGAAACCGGGTTCTGTAAAGCCAGGGTGAATTCTTTAACCAGCGTTTCCAGGATATTGAATCCGGCGAGTTCTATTTCAACGACTTTCCGGTGCTTGTATATTTCCCTGAAACCCACATTTCTTAGTACTTCCATGGGATTTTTAAGATGGCTTTCCAAGCGGTCGATAATTGAACCCTCGAATGTACCTTCCAGTATTTTGTCATGATGTTTGAGAAAAACATCTGCGGCAGCCTGGGCAAGTTTATTAATAGTGATAGCCCTGAGATAGGAGATTTGCTCGTTGGCATCCGTAACTTCCTTCAAGATTTTGTCGATACTTTGCTTTTCATGGGTGGAGTGAAAATCCAGCAGAAGCTCTTTGGCTCGCGGGGTATCGATGATGTGAAGCTTTTGGGCATCTTCCAGGTCCATAATCAGGTAGGAGATGTCATCGGCTGCTTCTACCAGGTGAACCAGCGGATGGCGGGCATAATGGCCCTCACCAAGTTTCTTTAGGGTCAATTGGCCGGCGATTTTCGAGAAGGTGCTATGTTCGGTTTGAAAAAAGCCGTATTTCTTTTTTTCAAAGTCATTAACCGAAGGAAAGGGATACTTGATTAAGCTTGCCAGCGTGGTATAAGTCAGCGAAAACCCTCCGAATCTTCTGCCTTTAAATTGATGAGTGAGAAGGCGCAGAGCGTTCGCATTGCCTTCAAAGCGGGTAAGGTCGTTTTTTTGTTGAGGGGTTAGTTTAAAGTTTTCAATAATTTGGTTTCCTTCACCTTTGACGAAGAAAGAAGAAATGGCTTTCTCCCCCGAATGTCCGAAAGGCGGATTCCCCATATCATGAGCCAGGCAGGCCGTTGCTACGATGGTACCGATTTCGTGAAGTTCATGAATTCCTGAAAAAGATGACTTTTGCAGCAATTTTTCCGACACCATGTTGCCCAGCGAACGTCCTATGCTGGCCACCTCCAGGCTATGCGTCAGCCGGTTATGAACAAAGACGCTTCCCGGCAGGGGGAAGACCTGGGTTTTGTTCTGCATCCGGCGGAACGGCGACGAAAAGATCAACCGGTCGTAATCGCGCTGAAACTCCGAGCGTACGGATTTGTTTTTATCTTGTTTTCGATCCTCCTGCCCGTAGCGGGTAATTGATAATAAATGCTTCCAGTCCATCGGTAACGCTTTTAGGCAAAGGTATTAAAAAGTGTACATCAATCCGACTTTTCCCGGAGTGGAGAGCAATGAAAGTCCTGACGAATTCATGAAAGCATGGGCTTGTTCATTCATAAATCCGTAAAGCACCAGGTCGAAGACAAACAAAAAAGCGCCCTGCAACATGATAGATTGTCCGTAACCCTTCAGCATGTTTTGCCTTTTTGAGACATTTTTTGCCCGCTCGGTGAGGTAAAGTCCGCCAAGCACATAGCCGACGTCC
>CAYFQK010000073.1:0-12756 GCA_964345255.1 uncultured Bacteroidales bacterium
CAGCAAGAGTGCCAGATAGCATACGCCGCTAACCCGGTGGAAATCATCCAGCCGGATGAGCTTTTGATAACCGGCATCACTTCGCAAGATGCCAGCCATTACGGAGCCGCTGACGGTCAGATTATCGTCAGTGCTACCGGCGGCACCGCCCCCCGCCACTACAGCATCGATGCCGGAGACAGCTGGCAAACGGGCGGCACGTTCGACGGCTTAACGGCCGGCAGCTACACCGTGTGGGTGAAAGACCAGAACGATTGCATGATGGCATACAGCGCTAACCCGGTGGTTATTGACCAGCCGCCCCTTATTGCCGTAAGCGGCGTAACCCATGAAGACGTGACGGGCTGCTACGGCAATGCCAACGGGACGATCACCATCGAAGCCGAAGGCCTGACCGAAAGCTTTTTCTACTCCATCGACGCGGGAGCGAGCTGGCACGACAACGGCGGGGTGTTTGAAGACCTGTCGGCCGGAGCGTACGAAGTCATGGTAAAAGACGCCGATGACAACACCGCCGCGTATGAAGAAAACCCGGTAACCCTGACCCAGCCCGAAGAGTTAATAATCGCCCAGGTGAACGCAACGAATGTGACCTGCCACGGCAACGGTGATGGTACCATTACGGTCACCGCCCAGGGCGGCAGCGGTGAGCTAATGTATTCCATCGACCAGGGCCAGAGCTGGCAGGCGGAGAGCCAGTTCACGGGTCTGACCCCGGGCAGTTACACCGTATGGGTGAAAGACCAGAATGAGTGCACAAGCGCCTATGAGGGCAACCCGATTGAAGTCACCCAGCCCGGCGAGCTGGTTATCACCGGTGTCGGGGTAACAGATGCCAGCGGGTATGACCAGGCCGACGGGAGTATCACCATCACCGCCGAAGGCGGCATGCCGCCATACCAATACTCGGTCAACGGGGGCGGCGATTATCTTATAGGAGACACTTTTACTGAGTTGCCTCCGGGCGATTACCAGGTGATGGTACAAGATGCCAACGGCTGCGTCAGTGCGTACCCGTCCAACCCGGTTACCATCAGCTGGCCGCCGGAGCAGACCGTTTTGGAAGGGCAGGTGAAGTTCTTTAACGCCCAGGAAACCCCATTTCCTGCAGAAGCCAATCTGAGAGTGGCCCTGGTAGACGAGCAGGGTAACCTGAGCCAGGAGCAGCAGGTGGGGCCGCACCCTGACGACGGCTCGATAGCCGCCTACTACCGTTTCGAAGGCGTAGCACCCGGCCAGGAGTATACCCTGCGGGTGTGGGAAGACGCCCAGACACTGGGAGATTCATGGCAATACAACAACTGGGGTGGGGTCAGTTCAGCCGATGCCCTTATTATCAGTTATATGGTATCCGGCAATCCGAACGTGACCCAATTTCCATGGATATTTCCGGATATCGACGATGACTATACACCCCTGTTCACGGAAGTAGCCGATGTGAATAACTCCGGCAGCCTGACAGGATCTGACGGGCTGCTGCTGAATTACCGCTTGATAGGCTTCCCCGGCACCGCGCCGTTCCCTGACAACAACTTCGACCATCAGGTGGGCGGCCAGGTCGTGGATGCCGTGGGGGATATGGTATGGGATGCCGCCCCCGAAGAGTTGTTCACCCAAAGCGGCACCTACCAGGCAGGCTCGACGGGCAGCAGCGTATACTACGAAGGGCAGGTTACGCCGGAGGATAACCAGACCGTCTTTAATATCTACTGGGTGACCTCCGGCGATGTAAACGCTTCGTACACTCCCGGGTCCGGCTCGGCCAAAAGCAGGAAGCAGCTGAGCTACAAGGGACAAATCACAGCTGAACCGGGAGCAGAGATTACTATCCCGGTCACCACCGGCAAACCGCTGAAGGCAGGGGCCCTGACCCTGGGGCTGAGATACGACAACACCCTGATGGAGGTCACCGGTGCCGAAGACTACGAGGTGAAATATATCGACCACGAAAAAGGTATCGTACGGGTATCGATGACCAACCCATCGCTGGTTACTTTCGACGAGGCGAACCCGGTGGTGAGGCTGAAAGCTAAATTGCTCAAGCCTGTTACGCCGGATGCTCGTTACCTGAGTCTGGAAGACCGCACCGAGCTGGTGGACGGCAAGGCCCGGACGATCGATGACCTGGAGTTGCAGGTTCCATACCTCAAGACAGCGGATGTTTTATCGGCCGGGGGACAGCAGGACGATGCCCTCATTCACGGGGCCTATCCGAACCCGTTTGACGAGATGACCAGGATACAGTACAGTGTGGCGCAGGCAGGCGATGTTACCATAGCGGTTTATGACAACATGGGCCGCCGGGTAACAAAGCTCACCGATGAGTTCCGTGAGCCCGGAACGTATAAGTCGGAATTTAAGCGCGATGACGCCGAAGGCCCGGGGGTTTATATCTACCGGATTGTTTTGGAATCAGCCAGCAATACAACCATTAAGCAGGGCCGGTTGATATTGCTCAAATAGCCTGATGGGCTGATAGGATTAAACAGAACCAGCGGCTTCACCGCCAGGCGAGGCCGCTGGTTTTATAGCTCCTCATCAAAAATAAAATGTTTTAAATCATGGAAATTGATGTTTGAAGCTTGTCTTACTCTTCGATAATTTCCCCGGTGGACTGATCGACATTGTTCTCTTCCTGATCCCCGGTTTCAGCTTTTGTCTCGTTTTCCTTAAGAGGCCTGACGTTGCGTCCCTCCAGTTCCTTCTCTTCATCCCTTTCGTACGGGAATACGTCGATGATGGAGGTTTCCTGAACGCTGGGAATATCGTAAGGCACCAGCAGGCTGAGGTTCTCCTCGGTGCGCTCGTAGGCCTGCTTCACGTCGCTGGCGCGCACCAAAACGTACTGCGTCATCTTCTTCTTTTTCTCGGTGTCGGGGTCCACATCCAGGTAGGTGATTTTCGATTTGTACCAAACCCCGTCGTCATCAAAATCAAACACATCGGCTATGTTGGCTTTTGATAGCGCTTTTATCTCCAGGTCGCCTTTGATATAGGGCTCCAGGATTTTATAAATACGCGTCTCTGCTTCTGAGAATGAAACGGCATCGATCATATACGGCTCTGTCACTTGCTTCTCTTTGCCCTGCTCATCCACGCGAAGGTATTTTACTTTACAGTTAAACCATGTTTGCATAATGCTATTCTTTTAAGCCTGCGAAAATACAAGGTTAATCCGAGAAGTGTATGGGGTTGGGAGAGGTTTTTGTTAGTATTTATTCCTCCTCATCCATTTCCTCAAAAAGCTGCTCTATGGCTTTGACTCTCAACTCATCGTTGTCCAGCGTTTCGTAGCCTTCCTGCTCGCGAAGCTCGTCCATCTTAGATTCTATTTCATCCATCGAAAGATGGTCCTGATTATCTTTGTTCTGTTTCCTGCGTTTTTTAGCCATAAAATCTTCTAAATTTGCATTAAAACCTGTAATAAATTTATGGCAAAGGTAAGAATTGGAATAACACTGAGCGGAGGGGGCGCCCGTGGAATTGCCCATATCGGTGTGCTCAAGGCGCTGAATGATTACGGCATCAGGCCGCATGCTATCTCCGGAACAAGCATGGGAGCCCTGGTGGGGGTGATGTATGCCGACGGGAAAACCCCGGAAGAGATTCTGGAATTTATCAAAGATTATAAGCTGTCAGGGTTTTTCCGGTGGAATATCCCCAGGGCGGGCTTTATGGATTCCTTCCGGCTGGAGGAGGTGATTGCCAGAAACCTTGTGGCCCGGCGGTTTGAAGAGCTCGGCACAAAGTTCTATGTATCAGCTACTAATCTGAATGCCGGAGAATATGCCATATTCAGTGAAGGTGATTTGATAAAGCCTGTGGTGGCATCGGCCTGTATTCCGGTGGTTTTCATTCCGGTGGATATTGATGGCGATTCTTTTGTGGACGGCGGATTGCTCAATAATCTACCCATAGAACCACTAAAAGAGACTTGTGATAAGATCATCGGTGTTCACGTCAACCGGAATGGGAGAAAGGATGAGGTGAAAAAGATGCGGGGTATTGCCGACCGGAGCTTTCGCATAGCCATATGGGAGAACGTGAAGCCGCGCCTGAAAGAGTGTGACTTTGTGATAGAGCCCACAGGAGTTTATGACTACGGAGTTTTTGATTTTGATAAAGCGGATGAGTTGTTTCGCCAGGGCTATTTAGCTACGGAGAACCAAATACTTGAAATGTTTAACACTTTTAATCTGGATAAAATACTGGAGCGAAGAAAGCAAAAGGGAGAGCGTAAGTTATGAGGACAGAAATAACGAAAGATGAGGTAAATGAACTGGAGAGAGGTGCTTTTGAAGGAGAAATATATGTTATTGAAGATGAGGACGCTGCGCGGCAGGTATGTGAAGAAATCCTGAAAGAAAATACGCTTCTGGGTTTTGATACGGAAACGCGACCGGCCTTTAAAAAAGGCGAACAGCATGACCCCTCGCTGATACAGCTGGCCCTCACTGAGAAGGTATATCTTTTCAGGATCAACAAGATTAACCTTATACAACCTTTGATAGATATTTTAAGCGATGAACGGATTATAAAAGCAGGCCTTGCACTTTCCCGCGACCTGGAGGAGCTGCAGGCGCTGATCGATTTTGAGCCGGCTGGCTTTGTTGACCTCAATACCTTTGCCGCTGAGAAGGGATTTAAGAGCATCGGGGTTCGTAATCTGACGGCCATGCTGCTGGGATTTCGCGTAAGCAAACGCCAGCAAACCAGTAACTGGGAGGCTGAAGAGCTTACAAAGGCTCAGATAAAATATGCCGCCACCGATGCATGGGTATGCCGTGAGATATACTTAAAGCTAGTCAACTTATAATCAACGTTGCATATAGGTTTGCTCCTTGTTCCAGGGCACGTAATGGACGGTATAGCCTTCCTTTTGATAGCTTTTTATAAACTGGCGTCGCCCCTCGCGGGCTTCCTCCATAGTGATGTATCCCTCAGAAGGGGAAGCGCCTTTTATCTCCCCCCAGTTTTCATTGTCCCTGATGATTTCATCAAAGAATGCTTTTTGCCCGTAGAAGGGGAGGTTCACGCGGAAGGCTTCACTAATATATACATGATAGCCTTTTTCGTCATGGGAGTTGTCAGGACGGCAGAAACAGGAGGAAACCATGAAATAATAATACGTGTGATTTCTTCCGCTGGGCAGTCTTTTGCTTTGCCAGATGTCACTGTTCGTGGGGATATCCGATAATTCAGAAGAAACTTTTTCTTCCTGCTTTTCAATACGTTCATTTCGGTAGATGCGGGCATCGGCAGAATAATCTTTGGTGAGTCCTGCCAGAAATAGGTCCAGGTCGCCGTCATTATCATAGTCTCCCCAGCCCGCATCGCTAAAATAAACGCCTACCAGCCCGGCATTTATGTTGGTAAAGTTATTGCGACGGTCGTTACGGTATACCCTGGAGATGATTTCATTACCGGATGCTTCGCCGGTAATCAGCAGGTCAATATCTCCGTCATGATCATAATCCCCCCAGTCTACTGATCCACTGCGGGTTCCTTTTACCGGGGGATTGATTTGGATAAAGTTTCCGGATCCCATATTACTGAGGATTCGCAAAGTGATGCGGTTTTGGTTGTCCTCGCCGGTCAGCACCAGGTCGGGGTCGCCATCGTTATCATAATCCCCCCAGTCTGCCGCTGATTTTTTCTTTCCCGGAATATTGAGGGCAAGCTTATGAAAATCATTGTTTTTAAATTCATATAATTCTGATATGGCCTGTTTCATGGAATTTTCTCCGCATACAAACAGGTCGTAGTCACCATCTTTATCATAATCACCCCAGGCCAGTTCACCGTCTATCACACCGGTTATATTTTTATTTAACACTGAAAAACCGCCCTGGCCGTCTCCACGATATACAATGGTGTGCCGATTATCGTTACTGTCTTTTCCGCATACGGCGATGTCCTGGTTTCCGTCGCGGTCAAAATCCGCAAAAGAAATATCCCCTCTGTAAAGGGCTTTAAGATTGGTTTTTATCAGGGTAAATTTATTGTTCCGGTCATTCCGGTACAGGCGTGTGACAGGTTCTTTGTTTTTGTTAAGACCGGTCAGGGCAACATCAAGGTCTCCGTCGTTGTCATAATCCGCGATATCAATGGAGCTGTAGGAAACATCAGCCAAAGCTGTTCTGAAATATGAGAATACCTTTTCACGGTCCACATTGCGGTATAGCCTTGAGGATTTCGTATTACCGTTATCCGTGATATATTCTCCTGTAAGGATTAAGTCCAGGTCTCCGTCGTCGTCATTGTCTATCCAGCTTCCCCCGCAATGCATGGCTTTTGTCACACTGGCCTCAATATCAGTGAAATACTGGGCCGTGGCAGGTATAATAAAAAGGAAGAAGAATGCTGTTAGTAATGCTGATGCTTTTCTCATATATTGATTGTTTGAAAGATATAACAATATTAGTAAAGTTTTTATTGAAAGTAAAGCCTAAAAACTAAATAACCCATCCGAGAGATGGGTTATTTAGCCGAGGAGTAGGGAGAGATATTGCGGATATTCCTGTTGAAGTAGGGACTGAGGAATCTTGAAGAACTTTACGTGCCAGCTGTCATCGTATACGGTTGTTAATCATTATAAATATTTTTAATGTTTGATAGCAAATATATGTGATGAAAAATCAAAATGTGGGGAAAATGATCATTCGCCGGGAACTTTTTTTTATTCGCTTGGATCTTTTTAATATTCGCTTTGACGCTATGTGTTTTCTGGAGCCATTATACCTGACACGCTTTAAGTCATCTGCTAACAGGGGGTGGGAAGAGAAGATGTTTGTTTCTGAAAAACAAAATAACCCACCGGGGGGTGGGTTATTTTGATGAGGAGTAAGGGAGGATTCTCTTGATAATAATACAAGGAGTATAACAGAGTTAAGGATTGCTAGTACATAACTTCATCGGTTTTGCATTTTCTTTATCGCATTCAAATGTAAGTAACTAAAAAGAGGCTATGGGAAAAAATGATCATTCGCTGGGAACTTTTTTTTATTCGCTGGGGTTTTGTCAAAATTCGTACTTACAAACAATTTTTTGGATAAAAATTAAAGAACATAGCCCGGCAAGCGGGAAGGATGAAATTAGTATCCAAACATCATATGCATTTTCTAATGAGTAGATGAGATGGCCACAGGCAGGTAAAATATGATTAACCCAAAAGGGCAATCCCCGCTTTCGATTAAAAAATGTTAATTTTTATAGCTTCCTTCAATTCTTCTGGAAAGGCTACCTATTCGATGAAAATCAACAATATCCAAATCGGTTCGCCCAGGATAAGTAAATCGTTTGTCTTTTTCCCGGAAAATTCGGAACAAGCTGCTCAAAGCGTGAAACTTAGTTATCATATAATGCTTTGCAGGTTAAAAAATCAAATATATAATTATGAATATATATCAAAATAAACTATTTTTACCGCTTAAACAGATTCAATAAAACGAAGGTTTATGATTCAAAAAGTACTCGTTGCGAACCGCGGAGAGATAGCGGTACGCATTATGCGCTCATGCCGGGAGATGGGAATTAAGACCGTTGGCGTATATTCCGATGCTGATCGCGAGGCCCTTCATGTAAGATATGCTGATGAAGCTTACCATATAGGTAAGGCACAGTCGAGCGACAGCTACCTGAATGTTGATAAAATTATCACTACGGCCAGGAAAGCCGGTGCGGATGCTATCCACCCGGGGTATGGATTTTTATCTGAAAACGCAGCTTTTTCAGCACGTTGCAAAAAAGAGGGCATCTTGTTTGTCGGCCCCGATAAATTTGCCATTAACACGATGGGAGACAAGATTACGGCACGTAAAACGATGAAAAGTGCCGGGGTGCCTGTCGTTCCGGGAACCACCGAGCCTATCCGCGACGAAACAAAAGTAGCTGAAACAATCAGGGAAATCGGTTTGCCTGTCATGGTTAAAGCTTCGGCTGGTGGGGGTGGAAAAGGCATGAGACTCGTGAAAAAGGAAGAGGAGATACTTTCTTCTGTGCGAGCCGCCAAATCAGAGGCGAGGGAATCTTTTGGGGATGACAGCGTGTACATAGAGAAATACATCACATCGCCTCATCACATCGAATTTCAGGTGCTTGCCGATAAGCATGGCAACGCCATCCACCTTTTCGAAAGGGAGTGCTCAGTCCAGCGGCGGCATCAAAAAGTTATTGAGGAAACCCCTTCACCCATCATGACGCCTGAAGTGCGTGAGGAAATGGGAAAACATGCCGTTAGTGCCGCCAAAGCAGTGGACTATCACGGCGCCGGGACGGTGGAGTTTGTTACCGACGACAACCTGAACTACTATTTCCTGGAGATGAATACCAGGCTGCAGGTGGAACACCCGATTACCGAGCGTGTTGTGGGCATCGACCTGGTTAAAGAGCAGATACACATTGCTAATGGAGAACAACTGTCGGTTAAGCAGGAAGACCTGAGTCAGAAAGGACATGCAATTGAATGCAGGATTTATGCCGAAGACCCTGAGCAGAACTTTATGCCGAGTCCGGGAAAAGTAAAGCACATTACCGAACCCCTTGGCCTGGGAGTCCGTACTGACGGCTACGTGTATGAAGGCTATGAAATCCCCATGGATTACGACCCGATGATTTCAAAGCTTATCGCCTGGGGGCTTACAAGAGAAGAGGCAATTGCAAGAATGCGTCGGGCTCTTTATGAATATAAAATAACCGGAGTGAAAACATCGATTCCCTTCCTGGAAAAAGTGATGGCTAACAGTCAGTTTGCTTCAGGGCAGTACAATACCAACTTTATTGCCGATAATTGGGATGACCTTATGGAGCTGCAAGACTGTGGCGAAGACTGCGAAGAAATGGCCATAGTAGCTGCTTTTGTTGATTTTACCAACAAACAGCAATACAGTCAAAGTCCGCGCAGCAATGGAAAGGCCATTGCCAGTAACTGGAAGTACTTCGGTCGTCAGAAAAATCAAACCAGAATCTAAAATTAATTATTATGGCACTTGAAATACAGCTAGGAGATCGAACGGCATATGTTGAAAAAATAAGCCAGGATGATTCCCGGATGTTGATTAATATTGACGGGAAGGAGTTTGATGTGGATGTCGTCATGGTGGAAGAGGGCGTTTATTCAATTCTTTATAAAGGGAAATCATTCAATGTGGAACTGATAACTAAAGATAATCCCAAATCGTACGCTGTAAACACCTTGTATAACAGCTATGATGTGGATATTATAGATGCCGAACGGAAATATTTAATGAACCGGCGGGGCGGAGAGTTAGACGACGAAAATCATATCTCCTCCCCAATGCCGGGTAAAGTGGTGCGCATCCCTGTAAGTGTGGGGGATGAAGTGAAAGCAGGGGAGCCTGTGATTATCGTATCGGCTATGAAAATGGAAAGTGAATATAAAGTGAAGAAAGACCGGGTAGTAAAAGATATCCTGGTGAAAGAGGGAGACATTATCGAAGGAAATCAAACATTAGTTATTGTCGAATAAATCTTACCAAAAAACAGCATGTATGTCAATTAATGAAAAATTTAATAAGCTCAAAGAACGTAATGAACTTGCAGAAAAGGGTGGGGGTGACGAACGCATTGAAAAACAGCATAAAGCAGGACGTTTAACAGCCCGTGAACGTATAAATTTTTTGCTGGATGCAGAAACTTTTGTGGAGTTGGATAAGTTTGTGCATCACCGTAGCACGAATTTCAACATGGATAAGCATAAAATTGATGGCGATGGCGTGGTAAGTGGCTATGGGAAAATTGATGGACGGCTGGTCTATGTGTTTGCACAGGATTTTACCGTTTTCGGGGGCACCCTGAGCCGGGCTAATGCCGATAAGATAGTAAAAGTAATGAAACTCGCTCTCAAGATGGGCGCTCCTGTTTTAGGCCTTAACGACAGTGGTGGAGCCCGCATCCAGGAAGGAGTGGAGAGTCTGGGCGGCTATGCCGATATTTTTTATCTCAACACCAGGGCATCGGGAGTGATACCCCAAATATCAGCCGTGCTGGGTCCCTGCGCGGGTGGCGCCGTCTATTCGCCGGCCCTGACCGACTTTATCCTTATGACCCAGAAAAACAGTTACATGTTTGTCACGGGTCCTGATGTGATTAAGACCGTGACCCACGAAGAGGTGACTAAAGAAGAGCTGGGCGGGGCAATGACCCATAACCAGAAAAGCGGGGTGGCCCACCTGATGGCAGAAGATGACAAGCAGGCAATGATGATGCTGCGGGAGATGATTGGTTTCATGCCAGCCAACAATATGGAGGATCCACCGGTAAAACCATGCCTGGATGATGTCCACCGCGAAGACCAGAGCCTGGATTCGCTGGTGCCCGATGATCCCAACAAACCGTATGACATGAAGGACATCATCACGACAGTGGCCGATGAAAACAATTTCTTCGAAATTATGCCCCACTATGCCCAGAATATTGTGATTGGTTTTGCCAGGCTGGGGGGCAAGCCGGTGGGGATTGTCGCCAACCAGCCACAGCACCTGGCAGGCGTTCTCGATATCGAATCGAGCATGAAAGCGGCACGTTTCGTGAGATTCTGTGATTCTTTCAATATTCCACTTGTTACTTTTGAAGATGTGCCGGGATTCCTTCCGGGAACGGCTCAGGAATTCGGAGGCATCATCAAACATGGAGCGAAGCTGCTGTACGCCTTTTCGGAAGCTACCGTCCCGAAAATTACAGTTATCACACGTAAAGCCTACGGCGGAGCTTACGATGTGATGTCGTCCAAACATATCGGGGCTGATGTCAACCTGGCTTATCCCACTGCTGAGATAGCTGTGATGGGGCCTGAGGGGGCCGTTAATATCCTTTACAGGAAGCAGAATCTGACCGACGAGCAGAAAAAAGAAAAAGTGGAAGAGTACAAGCAGCAGTTTGCCAGTCCCTACAAAGCAGCCGAGCTTGGATATATCGATGAGATTATTTATCCGCGGCAGACCAGGCTGAAACTGATTCAGGCCCTGGATATGACCGAAAATAAATCGGAAGATGTTCCTTCAAAGAAACACGGGAATATCCCTTTGTAAAATCAATTAAAGATTTTTTTTATGACATAAGCTTCTGTTGCAGCACTTTTTGCGGCAGGAGCTTTTTATTTTTACGCCAGGGTAAATCATCACTTCCCGACTTAAGTAACAAAATATGATTTCTATCGTATATCTTTTATGATTTAATACATCAAGAAATCACAGAGTTTCATAGATTTGCATATTGTAAACGGAAGCAATGTATATGTTTTGGAAGATCATCAAAAATATTGTCTTTTATCTATTTCTTTTAGCCGTAGTGGCTGTATTGCTTCATTATTTCTGGGCGCCCCGCTATTATTTCCCTGAATCGGAAGTATTTTACGGAGAGAATATTTTTAATCCCTACGAAGTTTCTGCAACTACGGATTGGCAGAAAGTAGGTATTGATACCAAACCGGTGTGGTATGAAGATCTGACGCAACGTTTAACCGGTGATGAAGAACCTGTATTCATTGATAAAAACTATTACGACACACTGCTGGTGGCCGGGAACCAACGTATAGTAAATAAAAGCCAGCCGATTTACAAGCAGGGATTGTCCCATGATGATCATTATGTGATTGGTTGCGACAAGGTGGAATGGTACGATTATCCTTTTATCCGCGATATACATAACAAACAACATCGTATTAATATGATTCATCGCGGTGGCTGCCTGCTCTATCTGAAGCCATCCGTTATTTTTGATGACTACCGCAAAGACCATCCGCAAAAACTCCAGAACTACAATGGCTTCATGGTGGATGAGCGTTTTGAACAGTCGGTACACCTTTGGGATCGTGCCTTATCGGCGGGAAAGTACAAGACCCTGCTGGCTAAAGCCTTACCCAGAAATCAGCGGTTTAAGCCCGAAAAACAGTATCGCATAATTTACGTTCCCAAAAACGACACTACTTTGGAATATAACCTCCGGCGGGGGAATTATTTTGTGGCAGCAAAGCTTCATCGCAACGATAAAAGCGTGAATCCGCAGCAGCTTAAAAGTTTGCTTTCGGAAGTGCGGCTCACAAACGATACCCTGACTGTTTCCACCAAATCACCGGTTTTTGCTATTAATTTTTTTACACAAAACGGCGACATTAGAAAAGTGGTTCAGGACGCTGAGAAAGCCAGCTACCACATTAAAAGAAACGATACATATATCCGTACCGAAATTCTTTTTGAAGACGGAACCCGCTACTACCTTAATCCAGTGCATCGGTACGATGGAGATTCACCTCACGACTACATGAGAACCCATCAGAATACTTTCAGGACCTGGCTTTTCAGAGGTGTGGGGATATTCGGAACCATTATTGTCGTGTGGATTTTGCTCTACATTAAAAGGCGCTTAAGAATTGAAATCCGGGAACCCCGATCATAGGGCATCCCGGATTCATCAGGTCTGTTCTTTTAAAATCATGAAGATTAATTTTTGTAATTATTTACCTGCCCAAATCAGATGAGTTTTAGCTCCATTTTTCGTTGTAACTAAAAGATTCCTCACTGCATCACTCCGCTATCGCTCCGTGATTTGCTACGGAATGACGGGTATTAGAGAGTAGGGGTGGAAAAGGCACGCAAAAAACGCTTAAAAAAGCAGCGTTTTTTGCGTGCCTTTTCCACTATCTTCCCCAATATGAGAGTCGTTTCGAACAAGATACTGAGCGTAAGTGAAGTATCGCAGGGAGAAATCTATGGAAATTATATGACCAGCACCGAGAAA